>NZ_CP108454.1:8030000-8330000 GCF_036240795.1 Streptomyces sp. NBC_01268
CATCAGCCGCTTCGTCCACCCCGGAGGCAAGCCCGGCTGGATGATCACCGGACACGAGCTGGTCCGGTCGGTCCTGGCCGATCCGCGCTTCAGCTCGCGCAAGGAGCTCCTGAACGTCGTCGACTTCGAGATCCCGGCCGCACCGCCCGGCGAGTTCCTCCTCATGGACGACCCCCAGCACAGCCGCTACCGCAAGCCGCTGGTCGGCAAGTTCACCGCGCGACGGATGCGGCTCCTCACCGAGCGAGTCGAGCAGATCACCCACGACTGCCTGGACGCCATGGAGCGCACCGGCCCGACGGCCGACCTGGTGACCGCCTTCGCCAAGCCCATCCCCACCATGGTCATATGCGAGATCCTGGGAGTGCCGTACGAGGACCGCGCCTCCTTCCAGGAGCAGATCGACACGTTCATGAACGGCGAGACGAGCGACGAGGAGCTCATCGCCGCGTACACCGCGACCCAGGAGTACCTGGCGGAACTCGTCGTCGCCAAGCGCGCCGCCCCCACCGACGACGTGCTCAGCGAGCTCACCGACAGCGACCTCAGCGACGAGGAGCTGCGGGGGATCAGCCTCATCCTGCTCGCCGCGGGCTTCGACACCACGGCGAACATGCTCTCCCTCGGCACCTTCGCGCTGCTGCAGAACCCGGCCCAGCTGGCCGAACTCCGCGCCGACCCCTCGCTCGTCGACAGCGCGGTGGAGGAGCTGCTGCGGTACCTGAGCGTGGCCAAGTCCTTCATGAGGACGGCGCTGGTCGACGTCGAGCTGGGCGGCCGGCGCATCGAGGCCGGGACCACGGTCGTCCTCTCGTACCACACCGCCAACCGCGACCCCGAGCGCTACGCCGACCCCCACGTCCTCGACCTGGACAGGAACGCCGGCGGACACCTGGCGTTCGGCCACGGCGTCCACCTGTGCCTGGGCGCGCAGTTGGCCCGCGTCGAGATGCGCGTCGCGTTCTCCGCCCTCCTCCAGCGCTTCCCCACGCTGCGCCTCGCCGTGCCGGCCGAGGAGGTCGCCCTGCGCCCGGAGACGGCGGACATCTACGGGGTGAAGAGCCTTCCGGTCACCTGGGACGCGTGACCTCGCCCGGCCCCCTGTCCCCGTGCCCCCGGATCCCCGGGGCACGAGTCCGCATACGGAACGTCGGGCAGCAGCGCCCGCCACTCCGCGCGCGACAGCCCCGCCCCGCCGACCCGGCGACAGACCACCGCCGCCGTACGGTCCGGGGCGAGGGGGTAGGACTGCGGCGGCGTGCGGTCGCCCGCCGCGCGCAGCACGGTGCCGTCGGCGTCGAACGCCAGGGCCAGGATCCTGTCGCCGGGCGTGGACAGCGGCCCGCCGATCCGCTGGTGGGACGCGGTGTCCCAGAGCTGAAGCGTGCCCTCGTCCCCGGCCACGGCGAGAGTGCGTCCGTCGGGGGAGAACGCGAGGGCGGAGACGAACTGGTACGGGTGGCTCTCCTCGCCCGGCAGCACGCCGAGGCGCCGGCCGAGCCGCCCGTCCCAGAGCGCGACCCGCCCGGACGCGTCCCCCACCGCCAGCAGCGCGCCGTCCGAGCTGAAGGCGAGCGCCGTCGCCTTCCCCGGACTCCGGGTGTTCGGCAGCAGGGCGCCCCCGGGCATGCGGTAGGCCTGCCCCCGCGCCGTCAGCAGCAGGCTGCCGTCCGGGTGCAGCGCGGTCCGTCCGAAGCCGCCGGTCAGGGTGGTCGTCGTCCACCCGCGCCGCAGGTCCCGCACGCGGGCCGGAACGGCGCCGGGGCCCGGCGGGCCGGACACGACCAGCGACTCCGCGCCGCCGCCGAACGCGACGTACGACCAGGGCTCGGGGCCCAGTTCCCGCGCGCCGAGCTCGGAGAGCGCCCGGCGCCCGCGTACGTCGTAGAGGGAGACCCGAGGCGACTGCGCGGCCCCCGCCCCGTACGCGAGGCGCCGCCCCGCCGCGTCGAACGCCAGAGTGACCCCGCAGTCCTCGGCGAGCGGCCACTCCGCGGGCAGCCGGCAGGCCGCACTGCCCGGCTCCGCCAGCGGCTTGCCGGTGCGCGGGTCGAAGAGGCGGAAGCGGACGCGGTCCCGCTCGCCACGCGCCGTGGCCAGGACGCCGCCGCCCGGACCGAACGCCGCCGCCACCGCCGGGACGGCGTCCCACCGGCCTTCCATCGACCGGTCGAGGGAGAGCGTATGGACCGTGGGCCCCCACGAGCCCTCCGGGCCGCCCAGGTACCGGACCACACCGGCGCGCGGGTCGATCCGCAGGTCCTTGACGACCTCCCCGACCAGCCGGTGCCGGAAGACGGGCAGCGGTGCACCCACCCGCCACACCAGCAGCTCCTTGCCGTCCGAGGCCCCCAGGAAGGCACCGTCCGCGGCGAGTTCGACGGTCTCCAGGCCCGGGTGCTCGACCTGCGGGAGCTCCCGCCCGGAGGCGACGTCCCAGGCCCGGTACCCCGTGTCCCCGATCAGGCCCAGGTACCGGCCGTCGGCGGAGAACGCGACCCGCTCCTGAAGGCACTGCCGGTGCGTGACCTCCGGCAGCCGCGGCGCCGACACCCGGCGCCGCCGGGCCACGTCCCACAACTGGAGCCGCTCGCCCGGCACGCACAGGGCCACATACCGGTCGTCCGGGCTGACGGTGGCATCGGCGAGCGCCGTACCCGCCGAGAGCGAGGGCTCACGACGGTCCCTCTTCTGCTGGTTCCGCAAGGCGGTGAGATGCTCCCACCGGAGGCCACCGGACGTCGTGTCGCCGGAGTGGGGCGTCCGCGACCGCCCGGCCCCGACCGTCCACTCCAGCAGCGGGCGCCGCACCCCCAGGTCCCACAGCTGTACGCGAAAGCCGTCGCGGGTGGTGTCGTACGCGAGGAGGCTCCGCCCGCCGGCACCCATCTCCACACCTGCCCTCGCCACGACGGGCATGCTCAGGAGGCCGCCGCCGTCCAGGTCCCGCACGCTCACCCGTCCCGCCGGGCCGAACTCCGGCAACCAGCGCGCGCCCGCCTGCGGAAAGGCCACGTCCCCGGCCGCCTTCCCCAGGCCCGGCGCCGTGCCGGTGCGGCGCCGGCCGGCGACGTCCCACCAGGTGACCTGGTCGGCGCCGACGCTGATCAGCGTGCGCCCGTCGCCGCTGAGACGGCGCATGGTCCCGTCATCGCCGTCGGGGTCGGTGAAGACGTCCTGCTCCCGCTGCGCCATGGCGCTCGACAGGGCCGCACGGGTCTCGGGCAGGTCCGCGACGCGCCAGGCGGCGAGACCGAGCCGCATGGCCTGCTGCGGATCGCTCGCCTGGAGGCTGTACGAGACGCCCGCGACGCGCCGGGCCTCCGCCTCGACGTGGCGGCGCTCGGCGGCCCGGTTCTGCTGCCAGGCGACGAGCGAGGCGACGAGGCTCAGAACGAGCAGCACCGACCCGACGCCTGCCCGGGCCCGCCGCCCCCGGTGTTCGCGGCGGCGCGCGGCGGCGGACGTGGTGAGGAACGCGCGTTCCGACGGCGTCAGGCCGACGCCGCCGCCCACCTGCTGCTCGGCATCGGCCAGTCGTACGCCCCGGTACAGGGCCCCCGGGTCCCGCCCGAGCGCCTCCCAGGCGTCGGCGGCCTCGGTGAGCCGGCGCAGGGTGCGGAGGCGCTCGCGGTCCTCGTCGAGCCAACCGCGCAGGCGCGGCCAGGCGGCCAGGACGGCCTCGTGGGCGAGGTCGACGGTGTCGCCGTCGAGCGTGATGAGGCGGGCCCGGGCGAGCCGTTCGAGCACGAAGGCCGTTCCGGCGTCGGAAGGGGCACTGGTGCCGGTGCCGGTGCCGGATCCGTCGGGCTCCGTGTCGGCGTCGGCCGACGCCGCGATCTCGGCCCGGGTGGTCGGCCGTCGGGTGTCCGGGGTTCCCTCGCCCGGGCTGACGAGCCGCAGCAGGATGCGCCGTGCGGTCGCCGCCTGCCCGGGGGTGAAGCGGGCGAACACCTCCTCCGCCGTGTGCGCGACCGCCCCGTGGATGCCGCCGGCCGCGTCGTACGCGGCCTCCGTCAGCACCCGGCCCCGGCGCCTGCGCCAGGTCTCCAGGAGCGCGTGGGACATCAGCGGCAGGCCGCCCGGTTCCTCGGCGACCTCGCGCACGATCCGGGCCGTGAGGGTCCGTTCCACGACCAGCCCGTCCAGTGCCGCGGGCCGGACGACGGCCTCGCGCAGCTCGGACTCGTCCATGGGGGAGAGCAGCAGGGTCGCCTCCCGTGCGGCCTCGGACAGGCGCCGGTGCCGGGCGAGATGGGCGTGGAAATCGGCACGGACGGCGAGGACGACCCGTACGCCCCGGTCGGGTTCGGCGGCGTCCAGCAGCACGTCGATGAACCGGTCCCGTGCGGCCTGGTCGGCGCACAGGGTGAACACCTCCTCGAACTGGTCGACCACGACCACCGTGCCCGGGCCCGCGTCGCCGATGTGCCCGTGGGCGTCGGCCGGATGCGCCCCGGGCGTGAGAATCCGAACGGACGCGGTCCTGCCCGGCCCGCCCGTCGTGCCCGCCGCCCCGCCCGGGTGCCGCCGCAACCGTGGAATGAGCCCCGCCCGTAAGAGAGACGACTTCCCGCTCCCGGAGGGGCCGGTCAGGACGACCAGGCGCCGTTCGCGTACGAGCTCCACCAGCCGGGCCACGAGCCGGTCCCGCCCGAAGAACCGTTCCTCGTGCCCCGTGCCGTACCGGGCGAGACCGAGGTACGGAGGCTCGGCGTCCTCCTCGTCGGCTCTGGCCTCCTCCTGCGTCCCGCGCAGCGCCTCGTGCCAGCGCCTCTCCCACTCCTCCGGATCCCCGCCGCACGCCACCACATAGGCCCGCACCACCGACAGCGAGGGCAGCCGCTCTCCGGCGGCGGCCTGGGCGAGGGTGGCCGTGGAGTAGTGCGCCCGCGCCGCCATGGCGCGGTAGGTGAGGCCGCCGGCCTCCTGCCGTAGCTTCCGCAACGCGTGGGCGAACCGCGCGGTGGCTCCCGCGGTCGGATCCAGCGGTCGTTCCCTACGCCCCATGACATCCCCCGTTCCGTCCGTGGCAAGGCCGGGACGACGCTAAGGAATTGTCCGAACTGGTGAAACAGGCCTGCCGGACAATCTGCGACCCGCCGAATCTGGTCCCACCGCCCTGTGGCGGACGTATCGAGGAACCCATCGACGAAGAACGGGAGTTCACCATGCAGCGGAACAGGCTGGCCCTTGCGGTCGCGACGGGCGCACTGGCGGCGGTCGCCACCCTGGGGACGGGCGCGGGGACGGCGAGCGCGGGAACGACGGCGGTGTGGCAGGGTTGCCAGTCCGGGCAGATCTGCGTCTACCCGGAGCTCAACGGCGGCGGCACCCCCTGCGTCTGGTACGGCGACGACCGCGACTGGCGGTCGGGGTCCCCGTACTGCGACAAGGTCGTGAAGTCGATCTGGAACCGGGGCGTGGGCGGCGCCGGCAGCTACCGCCACGTGAAGTTCTACTTCAACGCCGGATACGACAAGTACTACGCGTGCGCCGCCCAGGGCTTCAAGGGCAACACCGGCCCGACCGCCGGCGTCGTGCTCAGGTCCCACATCTGGGCGACGAGCTGCTAGCGAGGCCCCTGCCGCCGGCGACGTACCACGCCAGCCGGGCGTGGTACGTCGCCGGCCGCAACCCCCGGCCGCAACCCCCGGCCGCGACGGGAGCCCTGCCGCATCCCCCCTAGACTCCGTCGGTGATCCGCCCCGTACCGCCACCAGGCCAGGAGCCACCCGATGGACCCCACGGACCACACCGCTCGTACCGCGCACACCAGCCCTACCGGCCCCACCGGCCGCATCGACTCCTTCTTCGATGTCGAGACCCTGACCGCCGGCCGATGGCGCAACGGGGGTGGTGCGACGAGGGAGATCGTCGTGCGCCCGCCGGACGCGGAGGAGTTCGGGTGGCGGGCGAGCGTCGCGGACATCGACGCGGACGGCCCCTTCTCGGCGTTCCCGGGTGTCGACCGGACGCTGACGCTGCTGGCGGGCGAGGGCGTGCGCCTGGTCTGCCCGGGGGAGTTCGACCGCCTGTTGACGCGGGCGGGGGAGCCGTTCGCCTTCTCGGGGGACCTCGCGCTGGACGCCGAGCTGGCCGGTGGGCCCTGCCGGGTGCTCAACCTCATGGTGCGGCGGGGCCGTTGGACGGCCCGGGTGGAGCGGGTCTCCGATCCGGTCCTGCCGGGCCCGGGGCACGCGGGCCTGCTGTACGTCCTGCGGGGACGCTGGCGGACGGGTGCTGACGACGACGGGGGCGTCCTCGCGCCCGGCCAGGGCGTGTGGTGGGACGGGGCGGAGGACGGGCGAGGCGGCGGCGGGCCGAGCGAGGCGACCGCACCGCGACCGCTCTCGCCCGACGCCGCCGCCCTGTGGGCGGATGTCTCCCCGGCGGGATGACCGGGTTCAGCCGACCCGCGCCGCCCCCGCCCGGTCGCCGCTCCCGGCCGAGGCCGGGTGGATGGTCGCGGCGGGCGGGTCGGCGGTACGGCGCGCCCACGCCCAGTACAGGGCCGCGGTGACGACGAGTCCGACGATCCAGGAGATGTCGGCGCCGCCCAGCTCCTCGGTGAGGGCGCCGGTGTACAGCTTGGTGGCGAGGAACGGGACCTGCGCGGCGATGCCGACGGCGTAGCAGGTCAGCGCGGTGACGTTCCAGCGCCCGTAGCGGCCGGCGGGGTCGTACAGGGCGGGGATGTCGACGCGTTCGCGGGAGATCAGGTAGTAGTCGACCAGGTTGATCGCGCTCCACGGGGTGAAGACCATCAGGATCAGGAGCACGAAGTTCTTGAAGTTGGTGAGGAAGTCGGCGCTGGCGGCGAGCGCGATGACCACCGACAGCGCGGTGAAGCCGACGATGTACGCGGCGCGGGCGGCGGCCGAGATGCGGGAGCGGCCGTCGAAGGCGGTGACGGTGGTCAGGATCGACATGAAACCGCCGTACGCGTTCAGGCAGTTGACGGTGAGCTTGCCGACGACGACCACGAGGTAGATGAGGAACGCGAGCACCGCCGGACCGGCGAGGCGCCCGAGGAAGCCCACCTGGTCGGGCAGGAACGCGTCGCCCGCGACGGCGGCGGTGAGCGCGCCGAGGGTCATGGCCCACTGGGAGCCGATGACGGATCCGGCGAAGGTGGACCAGAAGGTGGCGCGGGTGCTGGTGTCGCGCGGCAGGTAGCGCGAGTAGTCGGCGACGTACGGGCCGAAGGTCAGCTGCCAGCCGGCGCCCAGGCCCACGGCGAGCAGGAACGTCGCCGTGTCGAAGCCCTTGGCGCCGACGTGCGCGCCGACGTCGTACTGCGTGAACAGCCGCACCAGCAGGTAGCCGAGGCCGAGCACGCCGACGACGGTGGCGATGCGCCCGGCGAGGTGGATGAGCCGGTAGCCGGCGACGGCGACCACGGCGGTCAGCGCGCCGAAGAGGAGGATGCCGACCTGCGTGTTGTCGATGTGCAGCAGCTCGGAGACCGCCTGGCCGGCGAGCACGCTGCCGGTGGCGGCGAACCCGAGGTACATCAGGATCACCAGGAGCAGCGGCAGGACGGCGCCGTAGACACCGAACTGCGCCCGGCTGGACACCATCTGCGGTACCCCGAGCCGCGGCCCCTGCGCGGAGTGCAGGGCCATGACGATGCCGCCGAGCACGTTGCCGATCAGCAGGGCGGGTATCGCCCACAGCGCGTCGGCCCCGAAGACGACCGCCAGGGCGCCGTCGACGATCGCGGTGATCTGCATGTTGGCGCCGAACCACAACGTGAACTGGCTGCGCGGCGTCCCGTGCCGCTCGGCGTCCGGGATGACCTCGATGGTCCGTCGCTCCATCGCGATCCGTTCCCCGGAGGCATGCTCGACCGGCATGGTGATGTCCCCTTCCGCAGCGATTCCGGCGCAGCGCGAAGCGGCGCCGGTGTTGACCCAGGTGGTGCTGCGCCGAATCTGGCATAGGGGTGAACAGACATCAAGACTCTGAATGGAATCTTTCAGTGGCAGTCGGGGGTGCGCCGCCGGTGCGCCGCGCTCACTCGGCGGTCGCCGTCCCCCGTCGCCCGGCCGGGACGTCGCGGACGCCGAGGCGGAGGTGTTCGACGTGGTAGAGCGCCTGGTCGAGGAGTTCGGCGACGTGGTTGTCGTAGAGCGCGTAGATGATCGACCGGCCGCGCCGCTCGCCGGTGACCAGGCCGAGGTTGCGCAGCAGGCGCAGCTGATGGGAGCAGGCGGAGGCTTCCATGCCGACCGCGTCGGCGAGCTCGCCGACGGAGCAGGCGCCTTCCTGGAGGCGGGCGAGGATGTGCAGCCGCGAAGGTGTGGCCAGGGCCTGGAGGGTGGCGGCGACGTCGGACGCGCCGACGGCGTCGAGCCGTTCGCGGGTGGTGGCGTTGCTGCGGCTGTCCGTTCCGTGACCCATGACCCCATCATACGGATGACATATGAAGACCTATTCATGTGTTCCTGTATGGTGAAACCGTTGCTCCAACCGCCCGTGAAGGGTCCCTTCGCCATGTCTTCCGCTCTGGACCGGCGGCCCTCGCCGCCCCTGTCCCGGCTCCGCGCGGCGGCGCCTCGGCGCCGGACGCGCCTGCTGGCGCTCCCGGAGGCCCGCTGGGCACTCGCGGCCCTGGCGCTGTTCCTCCTCGCCCTGCCCCTGTACCTGCTCGACGGCCCCGCCTGGCTGTGGGGACCGCTGTTCGCCGCGACCTACGTCACCGGCGGCTGGGAGCCCGGGTGGGAGGGACTGCGGGCCCTCAAGGGCAGGACCCTGGACGTGGATCTGCTCATGGTCGTCGCGGCGCTCGGTGCCGCCGCGATCGGCCAGGTCCTCGACGGCGCCCTGCTGATCGTCATCTTCGCGACCTCCGGCGCCCTGGAAGCCGTCGCCACCGCCCGCACCGCGGACTCCGTACGGGGCCTGCTCGACCTCGCACCGGCCACCGCGAGCCGCCTTCTGCCCGACGGTACGGAGGAGACGGTCGACGCCCGGGCCCTCGCCGTCGGGGACACCGTCCTCGTGCGCCCGGGAGACCGGGTGGGAGCCGACGGCCGGGTGACCGGCGGCACCAGCGACGTCGACCAGGCCACCATCACCGGCGAACCGCTTCCGGTGACCAAGCGGGTGGGCGACGAGGTGTTCGCCGGCACCGTGAACGGCACGGGCGCCCTGCGCGTACGGGTGGAGCGGGACCCGTCGGACTCGGTGATCGCGCGCATCGTGAAGATGGTGGAGGAAGCCTCCGGGACCAAGGCGCCCACGCAACTGTTCATCGAGAAGGTCGAGCAGCGGTACTCGATCGGCATGGTCCTCGCGACCCTCGCCGTCTTCGTGGTCCCCCTGGCGTTCGGCGACGGCCTCCGGCCGGCGCTGCTGCGGGCCATGACCTTCATGATCGTCGCCTCGCCGTGCGCGGTGGTGCTCTCCACCATGCCGCCGCTGCTCTCCGCGATCGCCAACGCCGGTCGCCGGGGCGTGCTGGCCAAGTCGGCCGTCGTCATGGAACGCCTGGGCGAGATCGACACGGTCGCGCTGGACAAGACCGGCACCCTGACGGAAGGCACCCCCCGGGTCACCGACATCCGTCCCCTGCCCGGCACCGGCGTGGACGACGTCACCCTCCTCGCCCTGGCGGCGTCCGCCGAGCATCCCAGCGAGCACCCCCTGGCCCGCGCCGTCGTCGACGCCGCCCGCGAGCGCCGCCTGCCCCTGTCCGCCGCCGCGGACTTCTCCTCGGCCCCCGGCGAAGGCGTCACGGCCACCGTCGGCGGTCACGCCGTCCGGGTCGGATCGCCCTCCCGGCTGCCGGCCGGTACGGGGCGCGCCGGCCACCTCCACCAGGCGGTGGTGGCCGAGCTGGAGGAATCCGGGCGGACCGCCGTGACCGTCGTGCGGGACCGCGCCGTCGTGGGCGTCCTGGGCATCGCCGACCGGCTGCGGCCCGACGCCCGGGCCACCGTCACGGCGCTCACCGAACTGACCGGCCGCGCCCCCGTCCTCCTCACCGGCGACAACGAGCGCGCCGCGCGGCACCTGGCCGCCGAGGTGGGCATCACCGACGTACGCGCCGGGCTCCTGCCCCAGGACAAGGCCGCGGCCGTCAAGGAGTGGGAGGCGGAGGGCCGTCGGGTACTCGTCGTCGGCGACGGCGTCAACGACGCCCCCGCGCTGGCCGCCGCCCACTGCGGCATCGCGATGGGCAGGGCGGGCTCCGACCTCGCACTGCGGACCGCCGACGCCATCGTCGTCCGCGACGAACTCGCCACCGTCCCCGCCGTCGTCCGGCTCTCCCGCAGAGCACGCCGCCTGGTGATCCAGAACCTGGCCATCGCCGGGACCTTCCTCACCGTCCTGGTCGCCTGGGACCTCCTCGGCACGCTCCCGTTGCCGCTGGGCGTCGCCGGGCACGAAGGCTCCACGGTCATCGTCGGCCTCAACGGCCTGCGCCTGCTGCGCGAGGCGGCCTGGCCCGTACGCGCCCCGCGGTAGCCGTTCTCGGCGCGGAAGTCCGCTCAACTCGCCCTCAGGCGCGACGAACCCGCCAGAGCCAGGCCGCAGTGCCTGCCATCACGGCGAGCATCCCGAGGTTGGCGAGAAGGGTCGGGGTGCCGGCCGCCGGGCCGCCGCCGGACAGGTTCGAGGTGGCGATGGCCACGCTCGGCAGGACGGCGGTGAGCAGGACTCCGGTGGTCTTCTGGACGCCGGTCCAGTGCACCGACGTGCACAGCAGCACGGCGCCGACGACACGGAACAGGACGCCGAACAGCGGGCCGGGCAGGTCGGGGAAGACCATGATGAAGGGCAGCGAGAGGGTGAGCATGAGGAGCGGCACCAGGGGATGCACCTTGCCGCGCCGGGCGGACTGTGCTTGCGCACCACCCCGGGCCGGGACCCCGGCGGCCGCCCTGACGCCCGCCTCGGACAGGGCCGTCGCCGCGATCGTACGAGGGTCCCCGAGTGCCGCCAGGACCTCGGCGACCGAGGCGTCGGGGCGCTCGGCGCGCGTCACCTCGATGTGTTCGGCGAGGTCGGCGAGGAGTTCCTGGCGCCGGTCGGCGGGGAGCGTGGAGGCCTCGCGCTCGACGGCGGCGAGGTAGTCGTGTACGGGGTCGGCAGAGGTCTTCATGCGGGGTCTCCGGTGAGGTCGTTCGGGGTGGCGAGGAAGGCGTCCACGGCGTTGCGGAAGCCGGGCCAGACGCGGGTGAACTCGTCGAGCGCGGCCCGGCCGCTGTCGGTGAGCGCGTAGTAGCGGCGGGGCGGACCGGACTCGGACTCCTGCCAGGTGGTGCTGACCAGGTCGTCGCGGCGGAGCCGGGAGAGCAGTGGATAGACCGTGCCCTGGCCGGTGGCGAGGGCGCCGGACTCCTCCAGGGCGCGCAGGAGCTCGACGCCGTAGCGGGGGCGGTCCCGCATCAGGGCGAGGACGCAGTACTCCAAGACACCCTTGCGCAGCTGGGCGGCTGCCCGGGCCTGCTTGGTCGAATCACCTGGTTCCATGCAATGCAAGATACCTGGTGGGGCAAGAGGCAGGGAGGGGAGGGGGCGCCGGGGAGTGAGGCCGGGCGCGCAAGCGGCTCGCCCGGTCCGTGGCTCCGCCCCACTGCGCGGCTCATGGCTCCGCGCCACGGCGCGGCTCATGGCTCCGCGCCACGGCTCGCATGGCTCCGCGTGACTCCGCGTGACTCCGCGTGACTCCGCATGGCTCCGCCCCGTCGTTCCGCCCCATCGGGAAGCGCCTCGCGCGGTAGCCTCCCCGGTGACCAGGAAGATCACCGGACGCTCGGCACGAGAGCAGGGATGAAACCTTGAAGTGCACGCGACACGGCCGCCGTCCCCCCGCGCCGCTCCCGGCAGCGCACACCCACCCCGGAACGAAGCCCGCGTTCTTCACCCGGCTGATGCTGCACGGCGCCTCGCTCCTGGGCATCCGGGAGAGGGCGGGCATCGATCTCCTGGGTCTGGCGCCTGAGCACCTGACCGGCGACCGGTACCGCACGCCCTCCGCCGCGAACGGGCGGATCTGGGAGCTGATGACGACCAAGGCCCCCTGGGTCGACGTCGCCGCGGTCATGACGCAGCAGTCGGCGCTCGGGCAACTCGGCCCCTGGGACTACCTCGTCGCCTCGGCGGCGACGCCGCTCGAAGGCATCCAGGACGCCGCCCACTACCTGGCCGCCGCCGGCGACGTCCGCAGCCACACCCTCCTCGTCGACGACGACGGACAGGAGGTCACCATCCGCCACCTGAACGACGCGGACCTGAGCCACGAAGCCGCCAACGCCGTCCGGGCGTACATCCTCGGCGTGGTCTCGCGACGCCTGAGCGAAGCGCGACAGCTGTCGATCGCTCCGGTCCGCGTCGCCCTGGCCGCGCGGGCGCCGCAGCGCCACGACACCCTGACCGAGCTCTTCGGCACCCGCGCCGTCGACTTCGAGCAGCAGGTCAGCTCGCTCACGTTCCGAACCGCCGACCTGAGAGTGCCGAGCCCCTACGCCCAACCAGGCCTGTCGACCGTCCTCCGCCAGAACACCGAACTCGCCCTCGCCCGCGCCATTCCACTGCACGACTGGCTGGATCTCTTCCGTACCGTCCTCAAGGCCGCCATCGAGGGTGACGGCCACGGCATCACCCTCGCCGCGGCGGCGCGACGGATGACGCTCAGCAGTCGCACCCTCCAGCGTCGCCTCGAAGAACACGACACGACCTGGCGGGCCGAACTCGAAACCGCCCGCTGCGCACACGTCACCCGCCTGCTCGCCACCACGGACGAGACCACCGGCTCGATAGCCGCCCGCACGGGGTACGCCGACGCCCGAACCCTCCGCCGCGCCGTCAGCCGCTGGACCGGCCACACCCCCAGCGAACTCCGCCGGAACCTCCCGCCCGCCACCGCTCCCCAGCGGGCTCCGGCCACGGCCGCGATTCCCCGAGCGTAGGCAGTGCGGTGTCACGGATCCGCCCCAGTGGCACGGGCGGTGGAGCTGACCCCACCCCCGCCTCGGGGGTCGGCACCCGTGTGCCGGCACACGGGCCGCACCTAGCGTCCTCCGTATGAAACGACCTCATATCGCCCTACTGGGCGCCGGGTTAGCCCTGACCTTCACCTTCGCGGGCGTCGCCGCGGCCGAGGCGGCGACCGGAGCCCTCCCGCCGACACCCCAACCCCGCTGGGGCAGCTGCGTCCTGGGGCCCGACGACCGCGAAGGCCAGGAGCTCGCGGCCGCCGGGGCCGAGTGCGCCGGAGTCACCGTCCCGCTCGACTACCGGCGGCCTCAGGGGCGCACGCTCACCATCGCGATCTCGCGGATCAAGGCCACGGACCGCGCGCACCGGATCGGGGCGCTGCTGCTCAACGACGGGGGACCCGGCGGGCCGACGATCGGCGCGCCGCCGCGTGTGCGCGACGCCCTGAAGGACGTCGCCAAGCGGTACGACATCATCGGCATGGACCCGCGGTTCGTCGGCCGGAGCAATCCGCTGGACTGCGCGTGGCCGGTCAGCAGCGGGATCTCGGGGGCGGGGAACAGCCGGGCCGCCTTCGACCGGCAGGTGGCGTTGAACAAGGACCTGGCCGCCAGATGCCGGGCGAGCGCCGGTGACCTCCTCCCGTACGCGAGCACCCGGAACACCGCGCGGGACATGGACGTCATCCGGGGCGCGCTTGGGGAGCGGAAGCTCAACTACCTGGGCGTCTCCTACGGCACGTACCTCGGCACGGTCTACGGCCAGATGTTCCCCGGCCGCACCGGCAGGATGGTGCTCGACGGGGCCCTCGACCCGCACGCCTACGGGCCGACGATGCTGCCGGCGCTGATCGGGCCGAGCGAGCACGCGCTGAGCGACTGGGCGGACTGGGCGGCGGCCCGCGACAGCACCTACGGGCTGGGCGGGACCGGTGCGCAGGTGCTCGCCGTCGTCCGGGGTGTCGCCGAGGCGGCCGGGCGGGCGCCGCTGACCCTCGGGGAGGGCGCGGACACCTTCCGGCTCGACGACACCCAGGTGCCGTTCCTGCTGTTCGGGCCTCTCATGGACGACGGCGACGAGAACCGCGGGTTCCTGGCCGACGCGGTGAAGGCGCTGAGGACCGCGGCGGACGGGCGGCCGACCGGTCCGCTGTCGGCGGGCCTCGTGGGGCTGCTGCGGCACTCCTTCACCGACGTGGACTCGGCGTCGGCGAGCGCCCAGATGGCGATCCTCTGCGCGGACGGGTCCGCGCCCCGTGACCCCGAGGTGTACTGGCGGGCCATCGAGGCGAGCCGCGCCGCGCACCCCGTCTTCGGGCCCGCGTTGAACAACCTGAACCCCTGCGCGTTCTGGGAGCGCCCGCGCGAACGGCGCACCGAGGTCCGCCACGACGTCCCCGCCCTGATCGTCTCGGCGACGGGCGACCCCCGCACCCCGTACCCGGGTGCCGTCGCCCTGCACGGGCTGCTCCCCAGCTCACGTCTGGTGACGCTCGAAGGCGTCAACAGCCATGGCCTGTACGGGTTCTACGGCAACGCCTGCGTCGACGAGTCCGTGAACGCGTACCTGGGCACCGGCCGGCTGCCGCAGGAGGACGTCACCTGCGCCAAGCAGCGCTGACCGGTCGGCCGGAACCGCGCTCCCGGCCCGGCCCGTGCTGCGCGGGGGAGAGGAGCCGCTGACGCAGGGGCCTGCCGTCAGCGGACGGGGACCGGCTCCGCCGCGGCCTCCACCGCCGCGACCAGCGAGGTGAGCTCCGGGTTCTGCGCCGCTTCGCCGAGCGCCGCCCGAAGGGCCGCCTCGTTGGTCGGCCGGGCCTCGTCGAGGAGCGCCAGACCGGACTCGGTGACATCGGTGTAGATGCCGCGGCGGTCGGTGGGGCAGAGGTAGCGGGAGAGCAGGCCGCGGTCCTCCAGGCGGGAGACCAGGCGGGTGGTGGCGCTCTGGCTGAGCACGACGGCGTCGGCGACCTGCTTCATCTGCAGGTGACCGCCCTCGCCGTCGTGCTGGCGGCTGAGCACGTCGAGGAGCGAGTACTCGCGCACGCTGAGGTCGTGCCCGCTCTGGAGGGCGCGCTCGATCCGCGTCTCGATCTTGCCGTGCAGGAGGGAGAGCGCGCCCCATCCGCTGGCGAGGGCGGTGAGGGCGGGGTCCGTGGCGGTCATGGCTCCGTGTCTCCTTCCAGGGGACCGGACCCAGGATACGCGCGGAGGAAATTACCGGCCAGGGCCCATAGGCAGCTGCTGCAAGCAGGGAACCGGTGTGGGGCGGGTGTCGGAGCCCCTGGAAACCGGGGGCGCACGACCCGGGTCGCACCGGACGAGGGCTGGCGGCGTTTGCGCATATAGCGCGTGTGCAAGTATTGTCTAAGCGTCTAAGGAGCTTGCTCAAGTAATCGTAGAAGGTCGAGTCCATGCCCCTCGCACTCCTCGCCCTGGCCATCGGGGCCTTCGGTATCGGCACCACCGAGTTCGTGATCATGGGGGTGCTGCCCCAGGTCGCCGACGACTTCGGTGTCTCCATCCCCACCGCCGGTCTGCTGGTCACCGGATACGCGCTCGGCGTCGTCATCGGCGCGCCGGTGCTCACCGTCCTCGGGAACAAGGTGAGCCGCAAGCGGATGCTCATGCTGCTCATGGGCCTGTTCGTGGTCGGGAACGCGGTCTCCGCGCTCGCCCCGAACTTCGGACTGATGCTCACCGGCCGCGTGATCGCCTCCCTCGCGCACGGCTCGTTCTTCGGCATCGGGTCCGTCGTCGCGGCGGAGCTCGTCGCCCCGCACAAGAAGGCCGGCGCCATCGCCACCATGTTCACCGGCCTGACCGTCGCCAACATCGTCGGCGTGCCGCTCGGCACCTTCATCGGGCAGGCCGTCGGCTGGCGCGTGACCTTCGCAATCGTCGCCGCGCTCGGTGTGGTCGGTCTGCTCGGCATCGCCAAGCTGGTGCCCGCCATGCCCCGCCCCGAGGGCGCCCGCCTGCGCCGCGAGCTGACCGCGTTCCGCAACCCGCAGGTCCTGCTCGCCATGGCGATGACCGTGCTCGGCTTCGGCGGCGTCTTCGCCGCGATCACCTACATCGCGCCGATGATGACCGAGGTCGCCGGCTACTCCGAGGGTGCCGTCACCTGGCTGCTCGTCCTCTTCGGTGCCGGCATGTTCGCCGGCAACCTGCTCGGCGGCCGGTTCGCCGACCGTGCGCTGATGCCCTTGCTCTACACCACCCTCGGCGGGCTCGCGGTCGTGCTGGCGCTGTTCACCGTCCTCGCCCACGACAAGATCCTCGCCGCCGTCGCCATCCTCCTCGTCGGAGCGCTCGGCTTCGCCACGGTGCCGCCGCTGCAGAAGCGCGTCCTCGACCAGGCCCACGGCGCGCCGACCCTGGCCTCCGCCGTCAACATCGGCGCCTTCAACCTCGGCAACGCGCTCGCCGCCTGGCTCGGCGGCATCGTCATCGCCGCCGGCTTCGGCTACACGGCCCCGAACTGGGTCGGCGCCGCCCTCGCCGCCGCCGCTCTCGGCCTCGCCTTCTGGTCCGCCGCCCTGGAGCGCCGCACCCGCGCGGCCGCACCGGCCGGGACCGCAACGGACGGGGCCGCGCCGTCCGGGACCGCATCGGCGGCGACGGTCGGCACCCCCGCCCGGACGCCCGTGCACCACTGACCCCCTCCCACCTCACCTGCCCCCCCGCCTCACCTCCCCCCCCCGCGACTCGCACGTACCCCCCAGGAGAAGCACCATGAGCACCACCGCCACTGCCCTCCCCACCTCCGTCACCCCGCTGAGCACCACCGAAGCGGAGGCCCTCATCTCCTCCGCTCGCCGGGCCGCCGAGGCGGCCGGGGTCTCCGTCAGCGTCACGGTCCTGGACGCCGGCGGGCACCTGCTCGCCTTCCGCCGCGACGACCGGGCCGTGCTGATCTCGGGCGAGACCAGCACGCGCAAGGCGTACACCGCCCTCCAGCTCGACGCCCCCACGGCCGACCTGGTCGACCTGGTCAAGCCGGACGGGCCGTTCCACTCGCTGCCCACCGCGCTCGACCGCCCGCTGCTCTTCATCGCCGGCGGCATCCCCGTCCACCGTGACGGGCGCCTGATCGGTGCGATCGGCGTCGGCGGCGGTGCGCCCGAGCAGGACCACGGCTTCGCCACCACCGCGCTGCAGGAGCTCTCCCGATGACCCGCACCCCGCGAGAGGTCTTCGCCGACCACGGCGAGCGCCTCGGCACCGGAGACCTCGACCTCATCAGCCTCAACTACACCGAGGACGCCGTCTTCATCACCCCCGAAGGCGTCCTGACCGGGCGCGCGGGCGTACGCGAAGGCATCGGCCGGCTGCTGGCCGACCTGCCCGACGCCGCGTGGCGACCGAGCCCGCAGTTCGCCGGAGACGTCCTGTTCCTCCAGTGGACCGCCATCAGCACCGCCCACGAGGTCCTCGACGGTGTCGACACCTTCGTCTTCAGGGACGGGCTCATCAGCTCCCAGACCGTCCGCTACACCCTCACCCCGCGCACCAAGTGAAGGAAGAACCCCGCACCATGGCCCCCTCCGCCGCCCCCGCAGCCGTCCCCACCGTCACGCTGAACAACGGCGTCGAGATCCCCCAGCTCGGCTTCGGCGTCTTCCAGGTCCCCGACGACGAGACCGCCGCCGCCGTCACCACCGCACTGGAGACCGGGTACCGCAGCATAGACACCGCCGCTGTCTACGGAAACGAGACCGGCGTCGGGCGCGCACTGGCCGCCTCCGGCCTGCCCCGCGAGGACCTGTTCGTCACCACCAAGCTGTGGAACGCCGATCAGGGGTACGACGCCACGCTCCGCGCGTTCGACGCCGGCCTCGCGAAGCTGGGCCTCGATCACGTCGACCTCTACCTGATCCACTGGCCCACTCCGGCCCGCGACCTGTACCGCGACTCCTGGCGCGCACTGGAGCGCCTCGCCGAGGAAGGCCGCATCCGTGCGGCCGGCGTCTCCAACTTCCAGCCCGCCCACCTCGCCCGCCTGATGGACGGCGCGAAGCTGACCCCCGCCGTCAACCAGATCGAGCTGCACCCCGGCCTGCAGCAGGCGGAGCTGCGCGCCTTCCACGCCGGGCACGGCATCGCCACCGAGGCGTGGAGCCCGCTCGCCCAGGGGGCCGTCCTGAACGACGCCGTCGTCGGCGAGCTGGCGGCCCGGTACGGCAAGTCCCCGGCGCAGATCGTCCTGCGCTGGCACCTGCAGCTCGGCAACATCGTCATCCCCAAGTCGGTCACCCCGGCCCGGATCCGCGAGAACTTCGCGGTCTTCGACTTCGCGCTCACGGCCGAGGACGTGCAGGCCATGACCGCACTCGACCGCGGCCTCCGCACGGGCCCGCACCCCGACGAGCTCAACTGAGCCGCAGCTCCCCGCACCCCCCGAGGGGCTCCGTGCCGGGCCGGTCGTCACCGATCCTCCCGACTCACTCCACCTCCACGCATCCACACGAAGGCACAGTCATGTCGCTCAAGGAAATCCTTCCCGGCCGTCTCGGCTTCGGCACCGCCCCGCTCGGCAACATGTTCCGCGCGATCCCCGACGAGGAGGCCCGCGCCACCGTCGTGGCCGCCTGGGACCACGGCATCCGCGTCTACGACACGGCCCCCTTCTACGGCGCCGGACTGGCCGAGACCCGCCTCGGCGAGGTCCTCGCCGCCAAGCCGCGCGACGCCTACGTCCTGTCCACCAAGGTCGGCCGGGTCATCCTCGACGAGCCCGAGACGGCCGCCCGCGACCTGGGGGAGAAGGGCGGACTGTTCGAGCACGGCAACCCCCACAAGATGGTCCACGAGTGGACCGCCGAGGCCACCGAGCGCTCCATCGAGGACAGCCTGAAGCGCCTCGGCACCGACCGTCTCGACATCGTCTGGGTCCACGACATCGCCCAGGACTTCCACGGCGACCTGTGGCTGCAGAAGTACGAGGAGGCCCGCACCGGCGCCTTCCGCGTCCTGTCCCGGCTGCGCGACGAAGGCGTGATCAAGGCCTGGGGCCTCGGCGTCAACCGCACCGAGCCCATCGAGCTCACCCTCGCCCTCGACGAGCCCCGCCCCGACGGCTTCCTCCTCGCCGGCCGCTACACCCTCCTCGACCACGAGCACGCCCTCCAGCGCCTGCTCCCCATGGCGCAGGAGCAGGGCGTCGACATGGTCGTCGGCGGCCCGTACAGCTCCGGCATCCTCGCCGGCGGCACCCACTTCGAATACCAGCAGGCCCCGGCCGGGATCATCGAGCGCGTCGGGAAGCTGAAGGCGCTCGCCGAGAAGCACGGTGTCGGCATCAAGGCCGCCGCGCTGCAGTTCTCCCTCGCCCACCCGGCCGCCGCCGCGGTGATCCCCGGCGCCACCCGCCCCAGCCGGATCGCCGAGGACACCGCGGCCCTCAGCGAGACCGTCCCCGCCGCGTTCTGGACGGATCTGCGTGCCGCGGCACTCGTCAGCCCGTCCGCCCCCCTCCCGCACGACGCCTGACCCGTCACGCATCCGGCCCGCAGGACCTGCATCCACCAGGCCTCATCGCACAACTGATCGATTGTCAGTGGTGGGTGAGACGGTAGGTACATCGATCCGAACGAGGGATCCGAACGAGGGGGATACGTCATGTCCGGGACCCAGAACTACATCAACCACGTCGCACTCGTGCTGGACGCCAGCTCGTCCATGTCGCGCCTGCGGAACAAGGTCATCGAGGTCGCCGACCAGCAGATCGCGTACCTCGCGCGGCGGTCGAGGGAGCTGGACCAGGAGACCCGGGTCACGGTGTACGTCTTCGCCGACAAGGTGGAGTGCGTCATCTACGACAAGGACGTGCTGCGGATGCCGTCGCTGAAGCAGCTGTACCGGGTCGGCGGGATGACCGCACTGTTGGCGGCGGCACTGAAGTCCCAGCGGGAGCTGGCCCAGACGGCGCAGCTGTACGGCGACCACAGCTTCCTGACCTTCGTCCTGACCGACGGCCAGGAGAACGCGAGCCACCGCTCCCCGGACGCACCGGCGAAGGATCCCCGCGCGCTCGTCGCGGCCGTGGCCGAGATGATCGAGTCGCAGCAGGACAACTGGACGCTCGCGGTCCTGGTCCCCGACCAGATGGGCAAGCGCGAGGCCACGCAGTGCGGATTCCCGAAGGACAACATCGCCATCTGGGACGCCACGAGCACGCAGGGCCTGGAAGAGGCCGGGCAGGTCATCCAGGAGGCCACCGAGAAGTTCATGGTGGGCCGTACGAAGGGCATCCGGGGATCCCGGTCCGTGTTCTCTGCGGGCGCGGCGGTCAGCAAGCAGAGCATCGAGGCGGCCGGCCTCACCCCGGCGAACCCGTCGACGTTCGAGCTGATCCCGGTGGCCCGTGACGCGGCGATCCGGGAGTGGGTCGTCGAGAGCGGACACACCTACCGGACCGGCTGCGCCTACTACCAGCTGAGCAAGTCCGAGCGGATCCAGGCCCGCAAGCAGATCGCGGTCCTGGAGAAGAAGACGGACCGGGTGTACACGGGCCCGCAGGCGCGTGCCCTGCTCGGCCTGCCGGACGACGAGGTCCGCGTGAAGCCGGACCACAACGACGAGTTCACGATCTTCGTGCAGAGCACCAGCGTGAACCGGAAGCTGGTCGCGCAGACGCGGCTCCTGGTGATGGTCTGACGCCACCGCCGCAGCCCTTCGACCGGCGAGCCCCGCCGGCCGAAGGGCCACTTCGCGGCCACCGCCACACGGACGGACCGCGAGACCTCCGCGCCGCCCGTCGGCGGGAGCCGACGCGAAGGGAGCTCCGGCATGGCGTCCACCGTTCCGCCGCCGTGCCACGGTGCCGGGTGGGCGTGCCGTAGGCCGCCCGGATCACGGTGGAGCCTCCTGTCGTGTGCTGGAGGTGGCGACGCACGGCCACCCCCTCAGGAAACCTACGGCCGATCGTGTGCCGAACCAGGTGGAACCGGGGAAAGTTGGCGACCAGGCGCCACTCGTGACACTTTTCCCGCCGAAGTCGGCCTCGGCGCCAGGTGGGTTGCTCGGCCGGACGGCAGGTCAGGCGGGTACGGCGCCCACGGGGCGGACCGGGAGTGCTTCGACGCTGTTGCCGATGAAACTGCGCTGGTGGGGCAGTTCTGCTTCGGGGACGGCGAGGTCGAGGCCGGGGAAGCGGCTGAAGAGCCGCTCCAGGGCGATGGTGGCCTGGAGGCGGGCGAGCGGCGCGCCCACGCAGTAGTGAAGGCCGTGGCCGAAGGAGAGGTGCCGGGCCGCACCGGGCCGGGTGATGTCGAAGCGGTCGGCGTCGGGGCCGTGGAAGGCCGCGTCACGCCCGGCGGCGGTGTAGGCGGCGAGGACGGGCGTGCCCTGAGGGATCACGGTGCCGCCGAGAGCCAGGTCGCGGGTCGGGTAGCGGAACGGGAACCAGCTGACGGGACCGTCCCAGCGCAGCGTCTCGTCCACCACGTCCGACCACGTGGCCTTCCCGTCCAGGACCAGCGCCAGCTGGTCACGATGGGTGCACAGCGCCCGTACCGCGTTGCTGATCAGGTTGAGGGTGGTCTCATGGCCGGCGACGAGCATCAGGCGCATCATGCCGATGAGTTCGGCCTCGCTCAGCCGGTCGTCGCCGTCCTCGCGGGCGGCTATCAGCGCGCTGGTGAGGTCGTCGCCGGGATCGGCCCGACGGGCGGCCGCGATCGTCCCGAGCAGGTCGACGAGCTCGCGCACCGCGGCCATCACCTCGGCCGGAGTGGTGTCGGTGGCGATGATCACCGTGTAGGTGAGGTCGTGCAGCCGGCCCCGGTGCTCGGCGTCCACGCCGAGCAGTTCGCAGATGACGCTCATCGGGAGCGGCAGCGCGAAGTGGGTCCGCAGGTCCGCGACACCGTCCGGGTCCTCTGCGGCGGCCCGCCCGAGGTCGTCGAGGAAGCCGGCCGTCAGCTCCTCGATCCGCGGCCGCAGCCGCTCCACCTGGCGGGCGGTGAAGGCGTTGCCGACGAGGGACCGCAGCCGACGGTGGTCGGTGCCGTCGGCGGTGTGCATGCCCTGAGCGTCGGCGAAGACCCGCAGCGGCCAGTTCGCGGGGATCGTGCCGTCGCTCAGGGCCGGGCAGTGACGCGAGTCCTTGGCGACATCGGGGTGGGAGAGGAACTCCTTGAGCGCGTCGTGCCCCAGGACGACCGCGGCGGGCACCCCGCCGGGCAGGACGATGTCCGCGACGGGCCCCCGGGCCCGCAGGTCGGCGTTCAGGGCGTGCGGGCAGCCGCCGGCGGGGTCGACGACGTGCGCGGATGCGGGAGCGGGGGAAGGGGAGGACAAGCCGGGACTCCTGACCGTATGGACGAAATTTCGGCCAACAGTGGGGCCTCGGGGGCGGGTTGCACAACTCCGCGTCGCTCGGAGGCCGGCCGGACGGGAGCGGGCCCCGGGCGGGCACGCGGCGTCCGGCTTCAGGCGCCGTGGTGGTGGGGATCTTCCGGGGGAGGACCCTACCCGGCTTCGGGGGTTTCCCTGACACGTCCGAGCGGCACCGCGCCCTAGCGTCCAGGCATGGCAACTTCCCGACGCATCAAGGCCTTCGTGGCCTGCGCAGCGGCGTTACTCGGCGTCACCGCGACGACGGCATCCACCACCGCGGCCACGGCCGCCACCCGTGCCCAGGACCCTCCGGCCCGCTTCCACCACCAACGACTCACCTGGCACACCTGCACCCTCGACGTGGCCGACGAGCTCGGCCGGGCGCTGGACGCGGCGGGCGCGGACTGCGCCGACATCATCGTGCCGCTCGACTACACCGACCTCGACGGCCGCACCATCACCGTGGCGCTGTCCCGCATGAAGGCCACTGACACCGCCCACCGCGTCGGCGTGCCGCTCCTGAACGACGGCGGCCCCGCCGGCCCCGGTCTCCACATGCCGCTGACCAAGTCGCGGGTGATGGGGGACGTCGCCGCCCGCTACGACCTGTTCGGCATGGACCCGCGCTTCGTCGGCCGGAGCACCCCGCTGGACTGCGGCTGGGACGTCGGCTCGGCATTCGCACGCTCCGCGGGCTCCGGCGTGGCCGCGTACCGCGAGGAGGCCGCCGTCGCGCGCGAGCTGGCGGCCCGGTGCAAGCGGGCCGAAGCTCCCGGCTGCTCACGGTCGAGGGCGCCCGCCAGCACGGCCTGTACGGGGAGTACGGAAACGCCTGCGTCGACGACCGCGTCACCGCCTACCTCCGCACCGGACGCCTCCCCGTGCAGGACCCGACGTGCACGGTGTAGTGGGTCACCGCCGGATCGCCGGGCCCGTGGTGCGCGTACGTCTCCCTGGACGGCAGCAGGATCGTGACCGACCGACCCATCGGCCCGAGCGGCCGGTCGACCGGGTCGGTGCGCTGCGGCATGATGACCCGCATGGACGACCAGGCTTTCGAATGGGTGACCCTCTTCCGCTACGAGAACGTCGCCGGCTGCCCGCGGGCGGGCGACCTGATGGCGGTTTGACTGCGGGACCGGGGGATCGACTGGCACCCGTTCGCCGAGGATGAGATCAGGAACGACCTGATGTGCGGCGTGGGCTCGGACGGGCACTGGCACGGCACGATCGCCGTCCGCTTCCGCGCCGACGCCCTTCATCGACTCGGGCTGCACCCCGACCAGCCGACATCGGCCGCGGCTGACCCGCTGCCACCGAAGTGGTGGGGCCCCTGGGCCCGGTGAACAGGTCGTGGCGGTGCTCGCCGCCGTGTCCGGGAGCCGCTCGGCTTGCGCAACCGGGCGTCGTTCCGCGGTGCGGGAACGAACCGCCTCCGCCGAGGAACGGGTCCTGCCCCGTGGGCGACGGCGGGCCCGTCGCCCACGCGAGGCTGCTCCAGGGGCCGCCTCAGCCGTCGCCCCGCCCCGGTCGCGAGAAAGGGGCCGGCGGGGCAGGATGAGATCTTGTGGGCGCCCTGCGGGGCGCGCGTACCGCGTGGCTTTCGGGCGTCGGGGCGAAGCCGCCCGACCAGGAGGAGTCGGTTGGCTGAGCTCATCGTCATCGGACGAGACGAGCTGCGTGTGGCCGAGGTCCGCTTCGTGCCCGCCGACTCCCTGAACGGCCGGGGGCGCATCGCGGGGGTGCTCCGGTACTGAGCCGGAGTGCCGTCGTACCTGCCGTATCGCCGCTCCCCTCCGAAGGAGAAACGATGTCCGAGCTCATCATCATCGGGTACGAGGAACGCGCGGTCGCCAACAAGGCGTTCGCGGAGGTGCAGAAACTGAAGGACGGGCACGTCGTCGACCTGAACGGTCTGGCCGTCGTCACGGTGGACGAGGACGGCACGACCCATGTCGACACGCCCAAGAGGAGCGAGGAAGTGGCCCTGTCCGCCACCGCCGGCGCCCTGTGGGGCATGGTCTTCGGCATGGTCATCCTCACGCCGGCCATGGGTGTGGTGGGCGCCGCGGTCGGCGGCCTCATCGGCAAGCTGAACCAGATGGGCGTCGACAGCAAGTTCCGGGGCAAGGTCCAGGAGATCCTCCGCCCCGGCTCGTCGGCCGTGGTCATCATGGCCTCCAAGGTCACGGAGGACAGGTTCGCCGCGGCGATGGCGCCCTTCGGCGGGACCGTCCTCAAGACCTCGCTCTCGGAGGAGAACGAGAAGGAGCTCGCGGAGCAGCTGGCCGGCCCCGACGCGCCGGAGTGACCCCCGCGGTTCACGGCAGGCCCGACCCCGCGGTTCAGGGCGTGCACCCCGCAACCCGCGGCGCGCACCCCGTCGCAGTGGCCGGGCACCCTGCCGCAGCCGGCGCGTCCGGCCGTGGTCGATACTGCCTGCATGATCGAGTACGAGACCGTCCGGACACGCCTCCGCGCCGCGGTGCGCGCCGATGACCCGTGGGGCGCGCTGGAAGCACTCGGCGCCGAGCGGCCGGATGGTCTCGCCGAGGCCGCCGAGGAGCTGTACCGGTCGGACACGGAGCCGGCGACCTTCCGCCGGTACCTCACCTGGCTCCTCCGGATCCTCGGGGATCGCGGCGACGCGGCGCTGCTGCGCCTGCTCACCGAGCAGGGGTTCGCCGCCGCCGACCGGCGGGACCTGCTCGGGACCGCGGTGTCGCGCGAGCTGCGGCTCCCCGCACCCCTGCTGCACGCGTTCGCAGAGGACCTTCCGCCGTCCGATGGGGACGATGCCCGCCGGGGCGGCTCGCTCGGGCGCGAGCTCGTCGATGCCATGGGGCTTTCCGGAGACCCGTCCTTGGCGGCGCGCCTCGGCGCCCTCCTCGACGACCCCGCCGCCCCGCGCGGCCCCGCCGCGCTGGCGCTGGGCCGCCTCGGCGCGTGCGATTGGACGGTACCGATCGCCGAACGGCTGCCCGAGGTGACCGGGCTCGACCACACCGCGTTCGCCGTCGCCCTGGAGCTGATGGGCGACCCCACCGCCGTCCCGCACCTGCTGCGTCGGCTGGCCGACTGCGACGACGAGCGGGTGTTCGACGTCCACCACGCGCTCGTACGCCTCACCGGCCGCGACCCCCTCCTGCCCGAGCGGGCCAGGGGCGCGGCCTACGCGGCGGCCGTGCGGGCCGCCTGGGCCGACGGCCGCACCGAGCGCGCACCCGCGGTGGTGCGGGACGTCGTCGTGGAGTCCGGCACGCGGGCGCGGTTCTCCGTCGACGGGGGCGCGGGACGGATCCGGGTCGTCTACGACCCGCCGTCGCCCGGGTCCTCCTGGCCGCGCTGGGACCGGTCCCTGACGTTCGACCGGAAGCCGCTGTACCGGGTCGGCTCGATCTGTGACACCTGCGAGCTGGGCCTGACCCTGCTGAACTGGCCGGACGCCGAGGCGGCCCGGATCGCGGCCGGGATGCGCGAGCGGCTGGCCGGCCTTGACCGGCTCGACGCCGATCTGCTCGGCGAGTGGAGTCCCGTACTCGGCGAGCTGACGACCGGTCACTACCACGCCCTCCTCCTGGACCTCCCGCTGGAGCAGGTCACCGAGCCGGACCGTTCGTGGTGGCACCGCCGTGCGGCGGACCGGGAAGCGGAGGACGGCGACGACCCGGCGTACGGCGGCGGGAGTCGGGAGGAGTCCTGGCCGGGCGTCGCGCACTTCCAGCTCACGGCACCCGTCCCGGGCGGCCGGGTGCCGTGTACGTACGGTGCCTTCCTGCCCTCGCAGCCGCCGGAGGCGCTCGACCCGGCGACCGTCGCCCGGCACGCCGCCGCGGTGGCGGCGGGGGAGCGGCCCGCCGCCGTGGTCCTCGGCTGGATCGACGACCGGTACCCGGAGGCCGGGGACGAGCAGCGGTGGCTCGTCGGCATCGTCCTGGACGGGCACCACAGGCTCGCCGCGTACGCGGCCGCCGGCGTGCCGGCCCGGGTGCTCCTGATCGCCCGCGTGGACGGGGGCATGGGCGCGGACGGCGGTCTGGAGGGACTGGCCGAGGTGGCCGCGGCGTACGGCTGCCGGGACTGATCCCTTCGCCGCAGCCGCAGCCGCAGCCGCAGCCGCAGCCGCAGCCGCAGCCGACCGGCCCGAGGCCCGACGCGGCCCGCTCACCGGCGGCTCACGCCGTCGGGGTGCCGTACACCTTCAACTCGTAGAGGGAGTAGCCGTACGGGGTGGCCCGCTTGGTGCCGTACACGCGGATGTAGCGGGCGGTGCCGGAGAGTGTCAGGTCGTCGGTGGCGCCGTCGCCGGTGGTGGTGGTGTAGAGGTCGGTCCAGGTGGTGCCGTCCAGGGAGCCTTGGACGCGGTAGGCGCTCGCGTGGGCGGCTTCCCAGTCGAGCCGTACGCGGGAGAGGGCGGCGGGGGCGCCGAGGTCGACGCGGAGCCATTGCGGGTCGGCGCCTTCGGCGGAGGCCCACCGGGTGCTCGCCGACCCGTCGACGGCCTTGCCGGGTTCGAAGCCGGCCGCCTCGGTGGACGAGGCCGTGACGGGGCGCCCCTGGGAGAGCAGGCTCTCGGAGCCGCCGCCGGTGCCGGTGAGCTGGTAGGCCTTCAGGTTCTTCAGGAGCAGGTACGTGTCGCGCAGCGAGCCGGAGGTGTCGCCGAGCGAGCGGTAGATGCCCCACTTGGGCCGGACCCGGTCGGCGAGGAAGGTGTCGACGCCCGTCTTGGTGGCGTCCACGACGGTGGTGCCGCCGCTCTTGACCACCCAGCGCACCGAACCGGCCGTGCCGTCGCCGATCTTCATCTCGTACTCGATGTCGATCCACTTGTTCTGCAGCGGCTCCAGGTTGGTCCGGCCGACCAGGATGTCGCCGTCGAAGATCTTGTGCTCGATGGTCTGCACCCCGTTGACCCGGCGCAGCGACGTCACCGTGATCGGTGACGTGCCGCTGCCCGGCTGCTTCGTCTGCATGATGTGGGTGAAGGTCGTCGTGGCCATCAGCGAGCTGGGGATGTACATGGAGTACGTCACACGCCAGGTCTCGCCCGGCCGCCACTCCAGGTAGCCGGAGGGCGAGGTGCGGTTGCCGGTGACCTCCTGGCGCTGCCGGTCGTCGTACGAGTCGCGGTCCACGGTGTGCATGTCGAACCGGTACGCGTCCCCGGCGACCTTGATGTGAGGCGCACCCCCGGGGTGGGAGCCCGCGCGGTCGTCCTCGACGGTCTCGAACGCGCCCAGGCCGCTGGTGGCGGCGTCCGGCGACCACTTGAGCGTCCAGGCGGCCGCCGCCTGGGCGGTCGAGGGCGGGGAGGGCAGGCCGAGCAGGGGCAGGGCGAGGGCCGCCAGGGTCGCGAACGCCACGGGGAACGCGCGTCGGCGTGTCATGTACCGCCTCCAGAGGGGGAGTTGGTGCTGAAGTCGAGGACGCGCGCCATACTGCCCGCAACGGCTGTGGTTAGTAAAGGTTCCTGACAGTTCTGGGCTCCGAGTGGCGGATCGCTCCTGCCGCCACCCGGGTGGCGCGCTGCCAGGCCCGGCCTCGGCTCAGGCTGCCGGGCGCGGGATGTAGGCCAGGCCGTGGGCGCCGGGTTCGGCGAGCTTGGCGACGTCCAGCCGGGCCAGGGTCCGCAGCGTCTCCAGGTCGACGACGTCGACGGTGGACGAGACGACGCAGGCCACATAGGCGATCCGGCCGTCGGGCGACGAGGTGACGGTCAGCGGGAAGCGCCCCACCTCGACCTGGCCCAGCCGTTCGCGGGTGTCGGCGCGGAAGACGGTGAGGCGTCCCGGTGCGTGGCGTCCCAGCGAGGACGTCGGGTCGGGTGCCATGCGCAGTTCGCCGGCGAGCAGCATTCCGGTCGAGGTCAGATGCACCGGCAGGACGATGCCCTCGGTGGGGAGCAGGTCGACGACCGATGCGGTCCTGGCGTCGATCACCCGGATTCCCGCCACGGGTCGCTCCCCGGCGGCGGAGAAGGAGCCGGCGTACGGCGCGGCGACGAAGACCTCCATGCCGTCGGCCGTGACGGCCAGTCCCTCGCTGCCCGGCACCTCGACCTTCGCGGTGAGGACGCCCCGTTCGAGGTCGACGACCGAGACGAACGGCGCCTCCTTGTTCGTGGCGTAGCCCGTCGTGCCCGACGGGTCGATGGCGAACCAGTGCGGTCCGGGCGCGTCCGTGTCGATCCGGCCGACGGGTCGGCGGGTCCCGGTGTCGATCACGACCACACCGCCGGGCCGGTCCGCCGACCCTTCCACGCTGACGTAGAGGCGGCGTCGTGACGTGTCCAACGCCAGTCCGTGCGGGCCGTGTTCGGGGGAGAGGTCGACGACCTCGACGACGCGGCGCGTGTCGGGGTCGATGGCCGTCAGCTCGGTACGGCGACCACTGTTGGCGTGGTAGTAGCCCGACTGGTACGCCGTGGTGCACCACAGCAGGCGCTGCGTCGGATCGAAGCGCAACTCGTGCGGCTCGGCGGGGACTTCCACCGCTCCGAGAAGACGGTCGGAGGCGGCGTCGAAGAACGACACGGTCGGGCCGCTCTGGCTGATCACGGCCAGGACATCGCCGTCCCGGTCGGCGCGGGGAGACTGCTGCACGGAGGACTCCTGTGAGGAAGGGGAAGGGGTGCGTCACGCGTTCTCGCGGACACCTCACTCTCGGCTCGGAGCACCGTCCGCGACAATGCAAAGATTGACAGCCCATCATTGCCCCAGACGCAAAGATGCAGCTCAGGAGCGTGAATGCATGGACCTCAACCTGCTGCGAGCCCTGGACGCCCTGCTCCAGGAGAACAGCGTGACCCGCGCCGCGGAACGGCTCGGCACGTCCCCCGCGGCGGCCAGCCGCACCCTGGCCCGGCTCCGCCGCGCCGTCGGCGACCCCCTGCTGGTGCGGGCCGGCCAGCAGATGGTCCCGACCCCACGCGCCCTCGAACTCCGCGAGGAGGTCGCCGTGTTGCTGCGCGGCTGCGACAGCGTGCTCAGACCGGGCGCCGGATTCGACGCCGTGCACCTCCAGCGCACCTTCACCGTCCAGGCCGCCGACCTGCTCCTGGCCGGACTGGCCGGCACCCTGAGCGAACGCATCCATGCAGAAGCCCCCCACGTGGACGTCGTCTTCCTGCCCGAGGCTCTGGAGGGCGGGCCCGCGCTCCGCCAGGGCGGGGTGGACGTCGAACTCGGCGTCCTCGGGCACCTGGACCCCGAGATCCGGACCCGACCCCTCACCCGTACGCCCCTGGTCGGCATCGCCCGCAGCGGCCACCCCCTGTTCGACGGGACGATCGACGCCGTCCGCTTCGCCGCCGCCGACCACATCGGCATCTCCCGCCTCGGCAAAAGGCACGGGCCCATCGACAGCGCCCTGGCCGAACGCGGCCTGCGGCGCCGGGTCGCCGTGGTCGTCCCCAGCCACACCAGCGCGATGATGCTGGCCAGGGACACCGACCTCGTCGCGCTCACCCTGGCCGACTGGCTGCCCCGGACCACCGCGGCACTGGGACTGCGCACCTTTCCGCTCCCGTTCGGCCTGCCGCCGCTCGACCTCGCCATGGCCTGGCACCCCCGCAACGCGGCCGACCCGGCGCACCGCTGGTTCCGCGACCACCTGGCAGCCGCCGTCCTGACCCCGTCGGGGACGGACGGGACGGACGGGGAGGGTGGGCAGGGTGGGCAGGGACGGGGAGAGGCGGGGCCGTGAGCCGGTGATCCCCGAGCCGCGCCGCCGGATCCGCAAGACGGCGCCTCGGGCACGGACTCCGGGGGCGCCGCACGCCTCGGGCACGGACTCCCGGGGCGCCGCACGCCGAGATGGCTTGTCGCGGACTTGACGCCCGACCTGACAAAGAAAGCGGCGGATGCATGCTCCCGCCACGGAAGGGTACGGACACCCCGCGCGACGCGTCGCGCACCACCCGGAGCAGCGGCCACACGCTCCGCACCGGAACCAGGGGGGGACACGACATGGCCGGCGCCGCCGACCACATAGCCGACGCTGCCCGTGCCGACCGGCACGAGCCCGCTGTCACGCCGAAGCAGACCGGGGGCGACCCGCTCGGGCCCCGCCGCCCGCACGACACGCCCATCGCGGTCGTCGGAGTGGCGTGCCGATTACCCGGGGCGGCGAACCCGGAGGAGTTCTGGCGGCTCCTGCGGGACGGCGTCGACGCCGTCGTCCCCACCCCACCCGAACGATGGGACGCCGACGCCCTCGCGGCGGCGGCGAACGGTCCCGGCGGCAGCGCCGCAACGGAATCCTCCAGCGCCGGTCTGCGGCACGGCGGCTTCCTCGACTGGTCCACCGTCACCGGATTCGACGCCGCCTTCTTCGGCATCGGGCCCCGCGAAGCCGCGGCCATGGACCCCCAGCAGCGGCTGATGCTCGAACTGGGCTGGGAAGCGCTCCAGGACGCCCGCATGATCCCCGGACACGTCGCGGGCAGCCGGACCGGCGTCTTCGTCGGCGCCATCTGGGACGACTACGCCACCCTGCTGCGGCGCCAAGGGCCCGGCTCCGTCGGACGGCACGCCCTGACGGGCCTGCAGCGCGGCGTGATCGCCAACCGTCTCTCGTACCGCCTCGGACTGCGCGGGCCCAGCCTCACGGTCGACTCCGCGCAGTCGTCCTCCCTCGTCGCGGTGCACCTGGCCTGCGAGAGCCTGCGCAGCGGCGAGAGCGAACTCGCTCTCGCCGGTGGCGTGAACCTCGCCCTGGCCGCGGAGACGGCGGCCGTCGCCGCCGCCATGGGCGGACTCTCCCCGACCGGCCGGGTCCGCACCTTCGACGCACGCGCCGACGGCTACGTACGGGGCGAGGGCGGCGCACTCGTCGTCCTCAAGCGCCTCGACCGGGCGCTCGCCGACGGCGACCCGGTCCTCTGCGTGATCCGGGGCAGTGCCACCAACAACGACGGCGGCGGCGAGGGCCTCACCGTCCCCGACCCCCGCGCCCAGGAAGACGTCGTCCGCCAGGCGCACGCGCGCGCCGGCACCACCCCCGACGCCGTCCAGTACGTCGAACTGCACGGAACGGGAACGCCCGTCGGCGACCCCGTCGAGGCCGCCGCACTCGGTGCCGCGCTCGGCCGCAGCCGCGACGCGGCCCGGACCGTTCCGCTTCGCGTCGGTTCCGTCAAGACGAACATCGGCCACCTCGAAGGCGCCGCCGGCATCGCAGGTCTGCTCAAGGTCGTGCTCAGCCTGCGCCACCGGCAGCTCCCGCCGACCCTCCACCACCGGACACCCCCGCCGCACATCCCCCTGGACGCGCTCCACCTGCAGGTGCAGACCGGACTCGGGGCGTGGCCCGACGAGCAACGCGAACTCGTCGCCGGCGTCAGCTCCTTCGGCGTGGGCGGCACCAACTGCCATGTGGTGCTGAGCGAGGCGCCGGGCGCGGTGCGCCCGGAGAGCCCGGAGAGCCCGGCGCGCCCGGAGAGCCCGGAGAGCCCGGCGCGCCCGGAGAGCCCGGAGGCGGAGCGGGAGCGGGAACCGGGCTCGGGTCCGGAGGCCGAAGGGGCCCCGGACGCGGACGCTCCTGCTCCTGTACGTGAACCCACCCCCGTTCCGTGGGTGCTCTCCGCCCGCGATCCCGAGGCCCTCCGCGCGCAGGCCGCTCGCCTCGCCGAGCTCGTGACCCGGCGCCCCCGCCTCGACCCCGTCGACGTGAGCCACTCCCTGGTGACCACCCGGTCGCTGTTCGACCACCGCGCGGTCGTCGTCGGCGCCACCCACGAGGAACTGCTGAGCGGCCTCGCCGCCGTCGCCGAGGGCAGGCCCGCCAGGACCGCGATCGTGCCGCAGGGACCGGCCACCCGCGGAAAGACCGTCCTCGTCTTCCCCGGCCAGGGGTCCCAGTGGGCCGAGATGGGCCGCGACCTGCTCGACCAGGACGAGGTCTTCGCCGAGCACATCGCCGCCTGCGCCCGCGCACTCGCCCCCTTCACCGACTGGTCGCTCACCGCTGTGCTCCGCGGCGAGCCCGGAGCGCCCTCGCTGGAGCGGGTGGACGTCGTGCAGCCCGCGCTGTGGGCCGTCATGGTGTCGCTCGCGGCCGTGTGGAAGGCCCACGGCGTGGTGCCCGACGCGGTCGTCGGCCACTCCCAGGGCGAGATCGCCGCCGCTCATGTCGCGGGCCTGCTGAGCCTCCGCGACGCCGCGAAGACCGTCGCGCTGCGCTCCCGCGCACTGGCCCGGCTGGCCGGGACCGGCGGCATGCTCTCCGTGCCGCTGCCCGCATCCGAGGTCGTCGACCGCATCGCGCCCTGGCAGGACCGCGTCGCCGTGGCCGCCGTCAACGGCCCCTCCTCCACGGTCCTGGCCGGCGACGCCGCCGTACTCGACCGCCTGCTCGCGGCCTACGCGGCCGAGGACGTGCGGGCCCGGCGCGTCGACGTCGACTACGCCTCGCACTCGCCGGGCGTCGAGGCGGTACGGGACGAACTCCTCACCGCCCTCGCCGACATCACCCCCCTGCCCGTCACGGACACCGCCTTCTACTCCACCGTGACCGCGTCCCGCACCACCGACGCCACCCCGCTGGACGCCGCGTACTGGTACCGCAACCTGCGCGGCACCGTGCGCTTCGAGGAGACCGTCCGCGCCCTGCTCGCCGACGGGCACCGGCTGTTCGTCGAGTCCAGCCCGCACCCCGTCCTCGCCGTCGGCGTCCAGGAGACCCTCGACCTCGCCACCGACGCGGACGACCCGGCGGCGGTCGTCGGCACCCTGCGACGGGACCAGGGCGACCGGGTCCGGCTGCTGACCTCCCTCGCCCAGGCCCACGTGGCCGGCTCGGCCGTCGACTGGACCCCCGCGATCCGCGGCGGCCGACCGGTCGACCTGCCCACGTACCCCTTCCAGCGGCGGACCCACTGGCTGCCGACGGGCGGGCCCGCGCCCGACGCCGCTGCCGGCCCCGCCGCCCCGGTCGCTCCCGCCCCCGCCGCGGCGGCTCCCACCACAGCCGCGAGCACCGGGCCTTCCTGGCGGCAGCGGCTCGACGCGGCACCCGACGCCGAGGCGACGGCCACCCTGCTGCTCCGCCTCGTCCAGGACGAGGTCACGGCCGTCCTCGGACTCGACCCGGCGGCTCCGGTCGACACCCACCAGGAGTTCAAGGCGCTGGGCTTCGACTCCCTCGCCGCCGTCGAACTGCGCAACCGGCTCGCCGCAGCCACCGGCCTCCGGCTGCCCACCACCGTCGTCTTCGCCCACCCGACGCCCCGCGCCCTGGCCACCCGGCTCCGCGACGAGCTGTCCGGCCGTGCACCGGAGGGCACCGCCCGGGCAGTCCGGCCGGCGGCCCCCGCCCTCGGCGGCGAGGGCGGCGAGGGAAGCGACGGCGCCGACGGCCACCACGACCCCGTGGTCATCGTCGGCATGGCCTGCCGCTACCCAGGCGGCGTCACGAGCCCCGACGACCTCTGGCGCCTGGTCGCCGAAGGCCGCGACGCCGTCACGGCCTTCCCCGACAACCGGGGCTGGGACCTCGAAGCGCTCTACCACCCGGACCCCGCCCACCCCGGCACGACGTACACCCGGCACGGCGGATTCCTGCACGCGGCCGACCGGTTCGACGCGGAGTTCTTCGGCCTGTCGCCGCGCGAGGCCTTGGCGATGGACCCGCAGCAGCGGCTGCTCCTGGAGACCGGCTGGGAGGCCTTCGAGCGCGCGGGCATCGCCCCGGCCACGCTGCGCGGCAGCAGCACCGGCGTCTTCACCGGACTCATGGCGTCCGACTACGGCCCGCCCCTGCACGAGGCCACCGGCGACACCGAAGGGCACCTGCTCACCGGCAGCGCGGGGAGCGTGGCCTCCGGCCGCATCGCGTACACCCTGGGCCTGGAAGGTCCGGCGGTGTCGGTGGACACGGCCTGCTCCTCTTCGCTGGTGGCGTTGCATCTGGCGGCGCAGTCGTTGCGTCAGGGGGAGTGTTCGCTGGCGCTTGCGGGTGGTGTGACGGTGATGTCGGGTCCTGGCGTCTTCTTGGAGTTCTCGCGTCAGCGTGGCCTTTCTGCGGATGGGCGGTGCCGGGCCTTCTCTGCGGATGCCGACGGTACGGGGTGGGGTGAGGGTGTCGGTGTCGTGGTTCTGGAGCGGTTGTCGGACGCGCGGCGCCTTGGGCATCGTGTGTGGGCGGTGGTGCGTGGTTCGGCGGTGAATCAGGATGGTGCGAGCAATGGTCTGACGGCTCCGAACGGTCTGGCGCAGGAGCGGGTGATCCGTCAGGCGCTGTCCAACGCGGGGCTCGCCCCGGGCGACGTGGACGCCGTGGAGGCGCACGGCACCGGCACCCGACTCGGAGACCCCATCGAGGCCGAGGCGCTGCTCGCGTCGTACGGGCGGTCCCGCCCCGAGGACCGGCCGCTGTACCTCGGCTCGGTCAAGTCGAACATCGGGCACTCCCAGGCCGCGGCCGGTGTCGCCGGTGTCATCAAAATGGTGATGGCGATGCGCCACGGCGTGCTGCCGAGGACACTGCACGTCGACGCCGCGTCGCCGTTCGTCGACTGGGCCTCCGGCGCCGTGGAACTGCTCACCGAACGGACCGCCTGGCATCGGGAGAGCGGCCCGCGCCGGGCCGGGGTCTCCTCGTTCGGGATCAGCGGCACCAACGCCCACGTCATCCTCGAAGAACCCGCGACAGCCGACGACCCCGCGCAGCGGCCTGAGCCCGCGGCCGGTGCGCCGCTGCCCCTCGTCCTGTCCGCGAAGTCGCCCTCCGCCCTGCGCGAGCAGGCCCTGCGTCTCGCGCGCCGCCTGGACGCCGAGGACACGCCGAGCCCGTCGGACACGGCGTACACCCTCGCCGTCGCCCGCGCGGTGTTCGAGCACCGTGCGGTGGTGCTGGGCACCAGCCGAGAGGAACTGCTGGCAGGACTCGCGGCGGTGGCGGCCGGTGCCGAGGGAGTGGTGGCATCCCCCTCCGCTGATTCCGCGCGGGAGGGCGGGCAGGTCGCCGCGCTCTCTGGGGAGTTCGCCCGGGGCGGGGACGTCGACTGGGCGCCGTTGTTCGCCGACGGAGCGGCTCGCACCGTCGAACTGCCCACCTACCCCTTCGCGGGGGAGCGCTACTGGCTGACGCCCCGGACCCAGAGCCCGGTCCGGTCCCCGGCCCGGATCGCGGACCGGACGCCGAGCCGGCCGCCGGCCGCGTCCGGCGGTGCGACCGGCGAGGCCGAGCAGCGCTTCTGGGCCGCCGTACGTGCCGAGGACCCGAAGGCCCTCGCCGAGGAACTGGGCCTCCTCCCGGCCGCCGCATCCGGCCGCCTCGACGAGGACCACGAGCCGGGCGCCGGCGCGACCCCCGAGACCGGTCGGGAAGAGGCGCAGGCGCTCGCCGCGCTCGGTGCGGCGCTGCCCGCGCTGGCACGGTGGGACGGACAGCGGCGCTCCGAGGCCGCTGTGGACGCCCTCCGGTACCGGATCGGCTGGCGGCGCGTGGACGTCGCCGCCGGAGCCGTCGCGGACGGCCCCTGGATCGTGGTCGTGCCCGAGGGACCGGGGCCCCACCCCTGGGCGGGCGCCGCGCAGGCAGCGCTGACCGCGCGCGGCGGCGCCGTACGCGTCGTCACCGTGGACCCGGCGGCGGACCGCGAGGCGATGGGCGCCCTGCTGCGCCCGCACCTCGACGCGCCGCGCCCGGTCGGGGTGCTGTCCCTCCTGGCCTTCGCCGAGGGCCACTCGCCCGCACACCCCTCCGTCCCCGCCGGCCTCGCGGCCACCCTCGCGCTGACCCAGGCGCTCGGCGACGATCCGGCGGCAGCCCGTACCCGTCTCTGGTACGCGACGACGGGCGCCGTCACCACCGGTGCCGAAGACCCGTCGACCGAACCCGAACAGGCCCACATCTGGGGCCTGGGGCGGATCGTGGCCCTGGAACACCCGGAACGGTGGGGCGGCCTCCTCGACCTGCCCGAGCGACCCGACGGAGCCTCCGCCGACCGACTCGGCGCCGTCCTCGCCGGCGCCGTGGCCGCCGAGGACCAACTCGCCCTGCGCCCCGGCGGCGACCTCCTCGCGCGCCGCCTGGAGCGCGCTCCTGTCCGTACGCCCGCGTCCCCCCGTACGCTCACCGGCTCGCGTACGGCCGGCCGCCTCCGCCGACCGGCCGGGGGCACCGCCCTCGTCACCGGCGGCACCGGAGCCCTGGGGGCCCAGGTCGCGCGCCGGCTGGCCGAAGCGGGGGCCGAGCATCTGCTCCTCGTCAGCAGGAGCGGTGAACGGGCGCAGGGAGCGGAGGAGTTACGTGCGGAGCTGACCGGCCTCGGCGCCCGCGTCACCTTCGCCGCATGCGACGTCGCCGACCGCGACGCCCTCGCCGACGTCCTCGCCGACCTGCCGGACGCCCTTCCCCTGACCACCGTCGTCCATGCGGCCGGGCAGCTCGACGACGCCCTCCTCGCCGCGCTGACCCCCGCCCAGCTCGAACGGGCCCTGGGCGCCAAGGCGTCGGGCGCCCGGAACCTGGACGAGCTGACCCGCGACGCGCGGCTGGACGCCTTCGTCCTCTTCTCCTCCGTCGCCGCGACCTGGGGCCTGCCCGGCCAGGGCGGATACGCCCCCGGCAACGCCTTCCTCGACGCGCTCGCCGAGCGCCGCCGTGCCGCCGGGTTGCCCGCCACCTCGATCGCCTGGGGTGCGTGGGAGGGGGCCGGAATGGCCGCGGAGACCGCCGTGGCCGACGAGTTCGAACGCGTCGGCCTCGGCCGGCTCCGGACTCAGGAGGCCCTGGCCGCCCTCGACCAGGCCCTGACCGGCGACGACGTCTGCGTCACCGTCGCCCGGGTGGACTGGGCCCGATTCCTGCCCGCCGCCACCGCGGGCGGCCCCCGGCCCCTGTTCGCCGAACTGCCCGAGGCGCGGTACGCGACCGGCGACACCGCGCGCGGCGGCGCGGAACCGGCCCGCGAGGGCCTGGCCGTCCGGTTGGCCGGCCTCGACGCGGCCGAGCGCGAGCGGGAGGTGTCCGGCGTCGTCCGTGGCGTCGTCGCCACCGTCCTCGGCTTCGCCTCTCCCGAACGCATCCGGGACGGGCGGCCGTTCTCCGAACTGGGCCTGACCTCCCTCACCGGCCTGGACCTGCGCAACCGGCTCGGTGCCGCCACCGGACTCGTCCTGCCCGCCACGCTCGTCTTCGACCACCCCACTCCGAAGGCGGTGACCCGGCTCGTCCTCTCCCTGCTCACCGGCGAGGGCGACGGCGGCGGCGCGGGCACCGGAGGCGGCGCCGTCGTTCCCGTGCCGTCCGCCGCGCGCGCCTCGTCCGTCGACGATCCGGTCGTCATCGTCGGCATGGCCTGCCGCTACCCCGGCGACGTCACCGGCCCCGAGGACCTGTGGGAGCTCGTCGCCTCGGGCGGCGACGCCATAGGCGCGATGCCGCGGGACCGTGGCTGGGACGTGGACCGGCTGTTCCACCCGGAGCCGGGCCGGCCGGGGACCACGTACACCCGCAGCGGCGGATTCCTCTACGGCGCCGCCGAGTTCGACGCCGAGTTCTTCGGGATCAGCCCGCGCGAGGCGCTGGCGATGGACCCGCAGCAGCGGCTGCTCCTGGAGACGTCCTGGGAGGCCATCGAGCGCGCGGGGATCGACCCGACCTCCCTGCGCGGCACCGGCACCGGTGTGTACGTCGGCACCTCCCTCGGCGAGTACGGACCCCGCCTGTCGGAGCCGGCCGAGGGCGCCGACGGCTACGTCCTGACCGGCAGCGCGGGGAGCGTGGCCTCCGGCCGCATCGCCTACGCGCTGGGTCTGGAGGGCCCTGCCGTGTCCGTCGACACCGCCTGCTCCACCTCCCTGGTGGCGTTGCATCTGGCGGCGCAGTCGTTGCGTCAGGGGGAGTGTTCGCTGGCGCTTGCGGGTGGTGTGACGGTGATGTCGGGTCCTGGCGTCTTCTTGGAGTTCTCGCGTCAGCGTGGCCTTTCTGCGGATGGGCGGTGCCGGGCCTTCTCTGCGGATGCCGACGGTACGGGGTGGGGTGAGGGTGTCGGTGTCGTGGTTCTGGAGCGGTTGTCGGACGCGCGGCGCCTTGGGCATCGTGTGTGGGCGGTGGTGCGTGGTTCGGCGGTGAATCAGGATGGTGCGAGCAATGGTCTGACGGCTCCGAACGGTCTGGCGCAGGAGCGGGTGATCCGTCAGGCGCTGTCCAACGCGGGGCTCGCCCCGGGCGACGTGGACGCCGTGGAGGCGCACGGCACCGGCACCCGACTCGGAGACCCCATCGAAGCACGCGCCCTGCTGGCCACCTACGGCCGCGGACGCGACGCGGGCACCCCCGTCCGTCTCGGCTCCCTCAAGTCGAACATCGGCCACACCCAGGCCGCGGCCGGAGTCGGCGGCGTCATCAAAATGGTGATGGCGATGTGCCACGGCGTGCTGCCGAAGACCCTCCATGCCGACGAGCCGACCCCGCACGCCGACTGGTCCACGGGGGCGGTGGAACTCCTCACCGAGAGCCTTCCCTGGCCCGCGGCGGGCCGCCCGCGGCGGGCGGCGGTCTCCTCGTTCGGGATCAGCGGCACCAACGCCCACGTCATCCTCGAAGAACCCGCGATACCGGCCGTCTCGGCCGTCTCGGCCGGTTCGGCTGCCCCGGCGGAGCGGCCGGAGCCCGAGGAGACGCACGGCGCCGGAGACACCGTCCCCTGGGCGCTGTCGGGCCGGACGCCGGACGCGCTGCGCGCACAGGCCGCCCGGCTGCGGACGGCACTGACCGGGCGCGTGGACGTTCCGGACCCCCTGGCGGTGGCCCGTGCGCTGACCACCACCCGTACCGTCTTCGAGCACCGTGCGGTGGTGCTCGGCACCCGCCGAGAGGAACTGCTCGAAGGGCTCGCTGCCGTCGCCGCCGGTGCCGCAGGGGTCGTGGCCGCGGCCGTGACCGGCACCACCGACGGGCCCGTGACCGCCGTCGCCGAGGAGTTCGCCCGCGGCGGCGACGTCGACTGGACACCGGTCCTGGGACGGGCCGAAGGCACATGGCCGGCGGAACTGCCCACCTACCCCTTCCAGCGCAGGCGCTACTGGCTGCCGACGTCCGCCGCCCACGCCGAAGCGCCGCAGGGTCCGGGCCAGGAGTCGCTGGACCACCCCATGCTGTCGGCGGTGCTGCGACTGGCGGGGACGGACGAGTACGTCCTCACCGGCCGGGTCTCCGAGGCCGCGCAGCCCTGGCTCACGGACCACCGGGTCGGCGACACCGTGCTCCTGCCCGGCACCGCCTTCGTGGACCTGGCGCTCCGCGCGGGCGGCCTGGCCGGCTGCGGCGTGCTCGCCGAACTCGGCGTGACCGCACCGCTCGTGCCCCCGCCGACCGGCGCGGTCGCGCTCCAGGTGGCGGTCGGTTCGGCCGGTGCGGATGGGCGCCGTTCCGTACGGATCTTCTCCCGCCCCGAGAACGCCGCCGAGGGCCAGGCGTGGCAGCAGCACGCCACGGGCCTGCTCGCCCCCGTCCCCGAGGAACCCGCTCCCTCGCAGGAGACGCTCGGCGCGTGGCCGCCGCTGCACGCCTCGGCGATCGACGTGACCGACCTCTACGACCGGTTGGCACGGCGTGGCTACGGCTACGGGCCCGCCTTCCAAGGGCTCACACGGGCCTGGCGGACCGACGGAGCCGTGTACGCCGAGGTCGCCCTGGCCGAAGCCGAAGCCGAAGCCGAAGCCGAAGCCGCGGAAGCCGAGCCCGGCCTCGGGCCCGATGGCGGCACCGAAGCCGCCGCGAGCGGCGGGTACGTCCTGCACCCCGCGCTCCTGGACGCGGCCCTCCACACCCTCGGCCTGGCGTCCGACGGACCCGAGTCGGGCGCCCTTGACGAGGCCGACGTCCTGCTGCCGTTCGCCTGGCAGGACACCACGGTCGACGTCGAAGGGGCGACACGCCTGCGCGTCCGGCTGACGACCGAGGGGCCCGATGCCGGGCGGCTGACCGCGTACGACGAGCAGGGCCGGCGCGTCGCGTCCGTCGGCTCCGTCGTCCTGCGGCCCGCGCCGGACGACCTGACCGCCGGACCGGCTGCACCGGCCGGACAGGCCGACTCCGGGGGCCCGGGGCTCTACCGGCTCGACTGGCCCGTCGTCCCGTTCCCCGCGTCCGTGGGGGACCCGCTGAGCGGTGTCGTACTGCTCGGTGACACCGACGTGCCGATGCTCGCAGCGGTGGCGCGCCGTCACACCGGTCTCACCGCCCTGCGCGCCGCGCTCGACGCGGGCGAACCCGTACCCGGGCTCGTCCTCGCCGACGCCGGGCACCGGACGGACGGCCGGCCGTCCGGCGGCGCGCCCGAGACGGCCGCCGCCACGGCGGCACGCGTCCTCGCGCTGGCCCAGGAGTGGCTTTCCGACCCGCGACTCGAAGCCTCGCGCCTCGTCGTGGTGACCCGGTCGGCCGTCGCCGTGGCGGCGCACGAGGCCGCCGATCCCGCCCAGGCCGCCGTATGGGGCCTGATCCGCTCCGCCCAGACCGAGCACCCCGGCCGGTTCGTCCTGGCCGACCTCGCCGGCCCCGCCGGCCCCGCCGAGCGCGCCGACCTGGCCGACGTCGCCGCCCTCGCGGCGGGCGAGCCGCAACTGGCCCTGCGAGGCGGGGCAGCGCACGTGCCCCGTCTGGTACGAGCCACCCCGCCCGACGGGGACACCTCCACCGCGCCCACCGCCTTCGACCCCGACGGCACCGTGCTCGTCACCGGCGGCACCGGGCTGCTCGGCCGACTCGTCGCCCGGCACCTCGTGACCCGGCACGGCGTACGCCGTCTGCTGTTGGCAGGACGCAGCGGTGCCGCGGCACCGGGAGCCGAGGAGTTACGCGCCGAGCTCGCGGCCCACGGCGCGCACACCACCCTGGCCGCCTGCGACGTCACGGACCCCGACGCCTTGGCCGCACTGCTCACGAGCATCCCGGACGCGCACCCCCTGACCGCCGTCGTGCACGCGGCCGGTGCTCTCGACGACGGGGCGATCACGGCGCTGACCCCCGATCGGCTGCGGCGCGTCCTGCGACCGAAGGCCGAAGCCGCCTGGCGCCTCCACGAACTGACCCGCGATCTCCCCCTGTCCGCGTTCGTGCTGTTCTCCTCGGCCGCCGGAATCCTCGGCTCGGCCGGGCAGGGCAACTACGCCGCCGCCAACGCCTTCCTCGACGCCCTCGCCACCCGGCGGCGTGCCGCGGGGCTTCCCGCGACCGCTCTCGCCTGGGGCCTGTGGGAAGAGCGCAGCGAGCTGACCGCCGGGCTCGACGCGACCGCCCTGCGACGCCTCGCGCGCACGGGCCTTCAGCCGCTGGCCACGGCCGACGGCCTCGCCCTCCTCGACGCCGCCCTCGCGGCGGACGAGCCGGCCCTCGTGCCGCTCCACCTGGACCTCGCCGGTCTCGCTGAAGCGGCCGGACCCGCAGGACCCTCCGGGCCTGCGGGCACCGCCGACCCCGCCGGCCCCGCCGATCGGGATCAGCCCGTTCCGGCACCCCTGCGCGAGCTGGTGCGCGACCGGGCGGCAGGCCCGGCCCGCCCGCTGCGCCGCCCGACCGCCACGCGCCGTACCGCCCCCGCTCCCGCCGACGCCCTCGCCGAACAGGTGCGGTCCATGGCGGACGCCGAGCGTACGAGGACGCTCACCGCCCTCGTACGCGCACAGGCCGCGGCCGTGCTCGGGCTCGACGCGCTGGACGAGACGCAGGACGAACGGGCCTTCTCGGAGCTGGGCATGGACTCGCTCACGGCCCTCGAACTGCGTAACCGGCTCGGCGCGGCGACCGGACTCACCCTGCCCGCCGGGCTCGTCTTCGACCGCCCCACCCCGCGCGAGCTCGCCGCCTACCTGGCCTCCCGACTGCACGGCGCCACCCCGGGTTCCACCGAGACGACGAAGAGCGGCCCCGGGCCCGTCACCGCGCCCGCGGACGACGACCCGATCGCCATCGTCGCCATGGCCTGCCGCTACCCCGGCCGCCCAGGGGACACGGCCGGCGGCGACGCCACGGGTGACATCACCACCCCGGAAGCGCTGTGGGCCCTGGTCGCCGCAGGTGGCGACGCCGTCGGGGACATGCCGCGCGACCGGGGCTGGAACCCGGACGAGCTGTACGACCCCGAGCCGGGCCGCCCGGGCCGCAGCTACACGCGGCGGGGGTCCTTCCTGCGGGGAGCGGCCGAGTTCGACGCCGAGTTCTTCGGGATCAGCCCGCGCGAGGCGCTGGCGATGGACCCCCAGCAGCGGCTGCTCCTGGAGACGTCCTGGGAGGTCGTGGAGCGGGCGGGCATCGACCCGGCGAAGCTGCGCGGCTCCCGGACCGGTGTCTTCGCCGGCGTGATGTACCACGACTACGGGTCCTGGGTGCGCCGGGTCCCCGAGGAGGTCGAGGGCTACCTCGGGTCGGGCACGGCGGGCAGTGTCGCCTCCGGCCGGATCGCCTACACCCTGGGGCTCGAGGGTCCTGCCGTGTCCGTCGACACGGCCTGCTCCTCCTCGCTCGTCGCCCTGCACCTCGCCGTACAGTCCCTGCGGTCCGGCGAGAGCGAACTCGCCCTGGCCGGCGGTGTGACGGTGATGGCGACCCCGACGCCGTTCGTCGAGTTCTCCCGGCAGCGCGGCCTCGCGTCCGACGGGCGCTGCAAGCCGTTCGCCGCCGCCGCCGACGGCACCGGCTGGGGCGAGGGCGCCGGAGTACTGCTCCTCGAACGCATGTCGGACGCGCGCCGCAACGGGCACCCCGTCCTCGCCGTCATCCGCGGCTCCGCCGTCAACCAGGACGGCGCCAGCAACGGCCTCACCGCTCCCAACGGGCCCTCGCAACAGCGCGTGATCCGCCAGGCGCTGGCCGGCGCCGGACTGACCCCGGCCGACGTGGACGCCGTCGAGGCGCACGGCACCGGCACCTCCCTGGGCGACCCCATCGAGGCCGAGGCGATCCACGCCGTCTACGGCGAGGACCGCGTACCGGACCGCCCGCTCTTCCTCGGCTCGGTCAAGTCGAACATCGGCCACACCCAGGCCGCGGCGGGTGTCGCGGGTGTCATCAAGATGGTGATGGCGATGCGTCACGGGGCCCTGCCGAAGACCCTCCACGTCGACCAGCCGACCCCGCACGTCGACTGGTCCTCCGGCGCGGTGGAACTCCTCACCGAGAGCCTTCCCTGGCCCGCGGCGGGCCGGCCGCGCCGGGCCGGGGTGTCCTCCTTCGGGATCAGCGGCACCAACGCCCACGTCATCCTCGAACAGGCCCCCGCCGAACCTGCCGCGAGCACGGCCCCGCGACCGCGCGGGCCCGTCGGCTCCGCCGCCGTGCCGATGCTGCTGTCCGGCCGCACCCCCGCACACCTGCGGGACCAGGCCGCGCGGATACGCCGGCGGCTCGACGAGCGTCCCGACCTGCGCCCGCTCGACGTCGGCGCCGCACTCGCCACCGGACGCACGGCCTTCGAGCACCGGGCGGCACTGCTCTCCACCTCCCGCGAGGACTTCCTGGAACGCCTCGACGACCTGATCGAGGGCGAGGACACGCCAGGACCGCCCGGACAGGCGTGGGGACGCCCGACCGGCGGCGGCCTCGCCCTCGTGTTCGCCGGCCAGGGCAGCCAACGCCTCGCCATGGGCCGGCAGCTCGCCGCACACCACCCCGTCTTCGCCGAGGCCTTCGCCGAGGTCCGCGCCGCCCTCGACCCCCACCTCCCGCGCCCCCTGCACGAAGTGATCGACGCCGACACCGACGCCCACGAGGACGCGGACGAAGCCGCGGCACTGCACTCCACCGCGTACACCCAGCCCGCCCTGTTCGCCGTCGAGGTCGCACTCTTCCGGCTCCTCGACCACCTCGGCGTACGACCCGACGCCCTGGCGGGCCACTCCGTCGGCGAGCTCGCCGCCGCGCACGTGGCGGGGGTGCTCGACCTCGCCGACGCCGCCACCCTGGTGACCGCCCGAGGCCGTCTGATGCAGGCCCTCCCGCACGGCGGGGCGATGGTCGCGGTGGACGCGCCCGAGGAGAAGATCCTGCCGCTGCTCACGGCGGGCGTGTCGGTCGCCGCCGTCAACGGCCCCTCCGCCGTGGTCCTCTCCGGCCCGACCGAACCGGTGCTGGCCCTCGCCCGGCGCCTCGGCGACACCGGGCACCGGGTCACCCGGCTCCGCGTCAGCCACGCCTTCCACTCGGCGCTGATGGACCCGATGCTCGACGGACTACGGTCCGTCGCGGAGAAGCTGACCTTCCACCCGCCCGTCCTGCCCATCGTGTCCACGGTGACCGGAGAGCCGGTGACCGCCGAGACCCTGTCGTCGCCCGCGTACTGGGCGGAGCAGGTGCGCAGGCCGGTACGGTTCCACGACGCCGTGCGCCGACTGGCCGAGAACGGTGCGCGGACCCTGCTGGACGCCGGGCCGGACGGTTCGCTGGCCGGGCTCGTCGCGGGCTGGGGCGACCCCTCCCTCGCCCCCGTCGCCGCCCTGCGCCGCGACCGGCCCGAGGGCGACGCCCTGGCCGACGCGCTCGGCCGGCTGCACGTACGCGGGGTGCCCGTCGACTGGGACACCTACTTCGCGGGCACCGGCGCCCGCCGGATCGACCTGCCGACCTCCGCTTTCCGCCCCGAGCGCTACTGGCTGCCGACGGACGCCGAGAACGGCCTCGGTGACGGCAACCAGCCCGGCAGCGGGAACGGCACGGGGAGCGGTACCGCGGGCGGCACCGGCACCGGGACCGGGGTCGGGGCCGGGACCGGGGCCGGGGGTGGTTCCCGGGACGCCCTCGACAGCGCCGGTCTCCAGACCCCCGGCCATCCGCTGCTCGGCGCCCGCCTCGAACTCCCGGACACCGATGAGCTCGTGCTCACGGGTGCCCTGTCCCTCGCCACCCACCCCTGGCTCGCCGACCACCGGGTCGGCGGCGAGGCCCTGCTGCCCGGCACCGCGTTCGTGGAGCTCGCGCTCTGGGCCGGCGCCCGGGCCGGCTGCGACCGCCTCGCCGAGCTCACCCTCGACCGGCCGCTGTACCTGCCCGAGCACGGGGCCGTCCAGCTGAACGTGCGCCTGGCGGCGGCCGGCCCCGGTGGCGGGCGCCGCCTGACCGTTCACGCGCGCCCCGCCGCCGCCGAAGGCGCGGCCTCCGACGCCGCCTGGACGTTGCACGCCACCGGTTCCCTGACACCTCCGGACGCGGCGGACTCCCCGTCCGATACCGCTCCTTGGGCGGACGGCGCCGCCTGGCCGCCCCCCGGGGCCACCCCCGTCCCCGTCGCCCCGCTCTACGAGCGGCTGGCCGCGGCGGGCGTCGGCTACGGGCCGGCGTTCCGGGGGCTGCGCGCGGCGTGGAGCCTCGGCGAGCACCTCTTCGCCGAGGTGGCCCTGGAGCCGGAGGAGGGCGCCGATGCCGCGCGGTTCGCCGCGCACCCCGCGCTGCTGGACGCGGCCCTGCACGCCGCCGCGCTCCGCACGCTCCAGGACCACGCCGGAGCGGCGCCGGCACCGCTGCTGCCCTTCGCCTGGAGCGGAGTGACGCTGCACGCCGAAGGCGCCGACCGGCTGCGGATCCGGCTCACCGTGCGGGAGTCGACCGTCGCGCTGGAGCTCGCGGACCCGACGGGCCGGCCCGTCGCCACGGTCGGCTCCCTGGTGCTGCGGCCGGCCCAGGAGCGCACGCCTTCGTCCACCGCGCGGCCGTCCGGCGGATCGGCGGGCGCGCTGTACGCGGTGCGTTGGCGACCCGGCCGGCCCGGACCGGAACCCGCCCTCGCCCCTCCCGTACGGCTCGCCGTCGTGGGTCAGGACCCGTCGCACGGTCTCGCGGACCTGCCCGGCAGCACACGTCACGCCGACCTCGACGCCTTGATGGTCTCGCTGGAGCTCGGTGGCCCTGCGCCGCGGTTCGTCCTCGTCCCCGTACCGACCGGTGGCGCGGAGGGGGAGGAGCACGCGGACCTCACGCAGAGGACGCGCACCGCTCTGCGCCGCGTCACCGCGCTGCTGCGGTCCTGGGCGGCCGAACCGCGCCTCGACTCGACCCGCCTGGTCCTCGTGACCCGCGGCGCCGTGGCCACCGGCCCCGACGACGCTCCCGCCGACCCGGCGACGGCGGCGGTGTGGGGCCTCGGGCGGTCCGCGCAGCGTGAACACCCCGGCCGCGTGATCCTGCTGGACACCGACGCGACGGCCGCTTCCACGGCTGCCCTGGCCGCGATGCCAGGCGCGGTGGAGACCCGACTGGCCCTGCGCCAGGGCGCGTTCCTCGTCCCGCGGCTCGTCCGCGAACCGGACCCGGCCTCCCGTACGCCGGGAGGGCAGCGGCCCGCTCCGGGCTTCGGGCCCGACGGCACCGTCCTGATCACCGGCGGCACCGGAGCGCTGGGCGGCACGGTCGCGCGTCACCTGGTCGTGGAGCACGGCGTACGGCACTTGCTGCTCACCGGCCGCCGCGGCCAGGAGGCCCCCGGCGCCGACCGCCTGGCCGCCGAACTCGCGGAGCTGGGCGCCCAGGTGCGCGTCGAGGCCTGCGACGTCTCGGACCGTGACGCGCTCGCCCGGCTGCTCGACTCCGTCGCGGCCGAGCGGCCGCTGCGGGCCGTCGTGCACTGCGCCGGCGTCCTCGACGACGGCGTCCTCGCCACCCTCACCCCCGACCGCCTCGCCCGGGTCCTCGGCCCCAAGGCCGATGCCGCCGGGCACCTGCACGAGCTGACCCGGGACCACGAGCTGACGGCCTTCGTGCTGTTCTCCTCGGCCGCCGGGGTGCTCGGCTCGGCAGGGCAGGCCAACTACGCCGCCGCCAACGCCTTCCTCGACGCGCTCGCCGCCCACCGCCGCCACCTCGATCTGCCCGCCACGTCCCTCGCCTGGGGCTGGTGGGACGACGCCCAGGGCATGGCGGGCGGGCTCGGCGCGGCCGACCGGGCCAGGATGAGCGCCTCCGGAGTCGCGCCGTTCGCGCCGGGGGAGGGCCTCGCGCTGTTCGACGCGGCGCTCCGGTACGGCGGGGCCGCCCTCGTCCCCGTCCGGCTCGACACCGACGTCCTGCGCGAACAGGCCGCACAGGACCGGCTCGACCCGTTCCTCGCGGAGGCCGTACCCGACTCCGACACGGGCCTGGCCACGGGCACCCCCCGGCGCCGGGCGGCCACCTCGGCAGGACAGGGCTCACGCGTCCCGGTCTGGCGCGAGCGCCTTCGGGGCACCGTGCCCGAGCGGCGCGCGGACCTGCTGCTCGACCTGGTCCGCCGGGAGATCGCCAAGGTGCTCGGTCGGCGTTCGCACGTCGGCGTCGACGCCCACGACCGCCTCCTCGACCTGGGGCTCGACTCCCTGACGGCCGTCGAACTCCGCAACCGCCTCACCGAGTCGAGCGGACTCCAACTGCCGACCACCTTCGTCTTCGACCATCCGACCCCGGCCCGGCTGACCGACCGCCTGGGGGAACTGCTCGCCGCGTCGGCGCCACCGGAGGAGAAGGCGGCCGACGCCGGGAGCGGGGACGCGGAACCCGGCCCGGACCCGGCCGACGACGTGCTCGCCGCGCTCGACCTGCTGGAACGCTCCCTTGGTGTCGCGCCCCCCGACCCACGGGTCCGGACGCGCCTGGCGGCGCTGCTCGGCGCGCCCGGGGGAGGCCCCGTCCAGGACGTCGGCAACCCGACGGCGGCGGGCCTTCCGCCCTCGCCCGGGAACGGCGCCGGGCCGTCGCCTTCCGGGCCGTCGCCCGCCGGTCCGCCACCGGCCGCCGCCGACGAACTGCTCGCCTTCATCGACGAGAACCTCCGAAGGCGCGGACCCGCACGCTGATCCGAGGGCTCACGTGAGGGGGACGGCCGCTCCGCCCGGCAGCCCCGCACCCCCCTCCGCCCCGTCCGTCCCACCAGCACAGCACGACACACATCCGCCCCGCGCGACCACGAGTGAGGATCCGATGGCCGACGACGAGAAGCTCGTCGAGTACCTGCGATGGATGACCGCGGACCTGCAGGAGACCCGCCGCAGACTCGACGAGGCCGAGACGGCCGCCCAGGAGCCGATCGCCGTCGTGGCGATGAGCTGCCGCCTGCCCGGCGGTGTCCGGTCGCCCGAGGAGCTGTGGCGGCTGGTCGCCGACGGCACCGACGCCGTGACCGGCTTCCCCACCGACCGCGGCTGGGACCTCGACGGGCTGTACGACCCCGACCCGGACCACCCGGGGACCTCGTACACGCGCCACGGCGGGTTCGTCGACGGCTACGCGGACTTCGACCCCGCGTTCTTCGGCATCAGCCCGCGCGAGGCCGTCGCCATGGACCCCCAGCAGCGGCTGCTCCTGGAGGTGGCCTGGGAGGCGTTCGAGCGGGCGGGGATCCCCGCCGAGCGGATGCGCGGCAGTCGCACCGGGGTGTTCGCCGGAGTGATGTACCAGGACTACGGCAGCCGCGTGCGGCAGCCCGACGAGGAGACCGAGGGCTACCTCGGCACCGGCAGCGCGGGCAGCGTCGCCTCCGGCCGCGTCGCGTACACCTTCGGCCTGGAAGGTCCGGCCGTCACGCTCGACACGGCCTGCTCCTCGTCCCTCGTCGCCGTGCACCTCGCCGCCCAGGCGCTGCGCCAGGGCGACTGCGACCTCGCCCTGGCCGGCGGGGTGTCGCTGATGGCCACCCCGGCCACCTTCGTCGGGTTCAGCAGGCAGCGCGGCCTCGCGCCCGACGGGCGCTGCAAGGCGTTCGGCGCGGGCGCCGACGGCACCGGCTGGGCCGAGGGCGCCGGGTTGCTCCTCCTCGAACGCCTCTCCGTCGCCCGCGCCAACGGGCACCCCGTCCTGGCCGTCGTCCGGGGCAGCGCCGTCAACCAGGACGGCGCCAGCGGCGCGCTCACCGCCCCCAACGGACCCGCCCAGCAGGCCGTCATCGCCCGCGCGCTGGACAACGCGGGCCTTCTGCCCGCCGAGGTCGACGCCGTCGAGGCGCACGGCACCGGCACCACCCTCGGCGACCCCATCGAGGCCCAGGCGCTGACCGAGGCGTACGGGCGCGACCGGCCGGCCGGACGGCCGCTCTGGCTCGGCTCGCTGAAGTCGAACATCGGCCACACCCAGGCCGCCGCCGGAGTCGCCGGCGTGATCAAGACCATCATGGCGATGCGCCACGGCGTGCTGCCCCGGACCCTGCACGCCGACGACCCCACCCCCCACGTCGACTGGGCCGCGGGCCCGCTCGCCCTGCTCACCGAGGCGCGCCCCTGGTCCGCCCCCGCCGGCACGCCCCGCCGCGCCGGCGTCTCCGCGTTCGGGATCAGCGGCACCAACGCACACGTCGTCCTCGAAGAGGCCCCCGCGACCACGCCCGAGCCCGCGCCGGAGGCGGAACCTGGTGCCGGCACACGTACCGGTACGGCGGACCCGCAGAGCAGCGGCCCGTCGGCAACCGGACTCCCGCCCCTGTGGACGCTGTCCGCCCGGACCGCCGAAGCCCTCCAGGCCCAGGCCGAACGGCTCGCCGGGCACGTCCGCGCCCACCCGGAACCAACACCCGAGGACATCGGCTGGTCGCTCACCCGGACCCGTACCCCCTTCCCGTACCGTGCCACGGCCGTCGGCGGCGACCGGGAGGAACTCCTGGCCGCCGTCGACGCGCTCGCGGCCGGCGCTCCCGCCCCCGGAGCCGCGCGGGCGCTCGCGGGCAGCGGCCGGGCCGCCCTCGTCTTCCCCGGCGCCGGGGCCGGCTGGTCCGGCCGCCTGGCCGGCGGACTGCTCGACTCCTCACCCGTGTTCGCCCGGCGGATCGACGAGTGCGCGCAGGCCCTGCGCCCCTTCACGGACTGGTCGCTGACCGACGTCCTGCGGGGTGCGCCCGACGCCCCGGCGGCGGACCGCGTCGACGTCGCCCAGCCCGTGCTGTGGGCCGTGATGGTCTCCCTGGCGGCCCTGTGGGAGTCCTGCGGCATCGAGATCTCCGGGGTCGTCGGACACTCCCAGGGCGAGATCGCCGCAGCCGCCGTCAGCGGGGCGCTGACGCTGTCGGACGCGGCGCGCGTGGTGGCCCGGCGCGCCCAGGCCCTCGCCGCCGTCACCGGCAGCGGCGGACTGCTCTCGGTCGCCGCCTCCGCCACCGGCGTGCGCGCCCTGCTCGCCGAACTCCCCGCGACGCACGCCACCTTGGCGGTCGCAGTGGTCAACGGCCCGCGTTCCGTCGTCGTCTCCGGAACCCCGGCCGACCTGGACGCGCTGCACGCCCGGTGCGAGGCGGCGGGGGTCCGGGCCCGGCGCCTCTCCATCGACTACGCCGCCCACTCGCCGGAGGTCGAGGCGGTACGGGAGGAGCTCTCCGCCGCCCTCGCGCCCGTGGTGCCGCGCGCGGCCCGACTGCCCGTGTACTCCGCGGCCACCGGCGCACCCGTCGAACCCGCCACCCAGGACGCCGCGTTCTGGTACCGGAGCCTGCGCGAGCCCGTGCGGTTCGAGGAAGCCACCCGCAGCATGCTGGAGGACGGCTTCGACCTCTTCGTCGAGTGCAGCCCCCACCCCGTCCTCACCCAGGCCCTGTACGAGACCGCCGAGGACGCCGGTGCCGACATCGCGGTCGTGGGCTCGCTCCACCGCGACGACGCCACCGCGCGCCGGTTCGCCGGTGCGGTCGCCGAGGCGGTGGCCGCCGGCGCACGACTGGACGCCGACCGGTACTTCGGCCCGGCCCGCCCGGTCGAGCTCCCCACGTACGCCTTCCAGCGCACCCGCGTCTGGCTGCCCGGCGACGACGCGCCCTCCCCCGCCCCCGCCCCCGTCGCCGCCGGTGTCCCGGGCGCGGACACGGAGGCGTGGCGCCTCGCCGTCACGGAACCCGGCAACCTGGCCAGCCTCGCCCCCGTGTCCGCGCCGGACGTCCGGCGCGCTCTCGCCCCGTACGAGATACGGGTCGGGGTGAAGGCCACGGGTCTGCACTTCGGCGACGTGCTGACGGGGCTCGGCCTCGCGGCCTTCGGCGCGGACGGTCCGGGCCGTCCGGCCGGCGCGGACGGTGCGAACGGAGCGGCGGGCGCGGCGGGCGGAGGACTCGGGGCCGAGGCGGCCGGAGTGGTGCTGGAGACCGGGTCCGAAGTCACCGAACTCGCCCCCGGCGACCGGGTCATGGGCCTCTTCCCCGAAGGCGCCGCCGGGCCCGTCGCGGTCACCGACCACCGCTTCGCCGCCCCGATGCCCACGGGCTGGACCTTCGCCCAGGCCGCGGCCGCCCCGCTCGCCCATCTGACCGCCCACCACGCCCTGTTCGGGCTCGGTGCGCTCGCCCCGGGCGACACGGTCCTGGTCCACGCGGCAAGCGGCGGCACCGGCCTCGCCGCGGCGCGGCTCGCCCTCCACCACGGGGCCCGGGTCCTCGCCACCGACACCCCCGGCGCGAGGGCGGCCCTGCTGGCGCTCGGACTGCCCGAGGACGGCATCGCGTCCTCCACCACGCCCGCCTTCGTCGGAACGCTCCTCGACGCGACCGACGGGCGAGGCGCGGACGTCGTGGTCAACTGCCTGACGGGCGAGCACCTCGACGCGGGCCTGCGGATGCTGCCGCGGGGCGGGCGCTTCGTGGAGACCGGCCGCACCGAGCGCCGCGAGGCCGCCCGGATCGCCGCGGACCACCCCGGCGTGCGGTACCTCGTGGCCGACCTGGCCGAGGCCGGACCCGACCGCGTCCGGTCGGCCCTCGCCGAGCTCGCGCCGCTGTTCGCCGACGGCACGCTGCCCCCGCCGGACGTCCCGGGCTGGCCGACGGAGCGGGCGGCCGAGGCCCTGGACCACCTGGCCGCGGCCCGCCACACCGGACAGGCGGTCCTGCTCGCCCCGCCCGCCGCCGCGCCCGCGCGGGCCGCCACGCCGCAGCCCGCCCCGGCGGGCACGGCGCTGCGCGAGCTCGCGGCCGCCGACCGCCGCCCCCATCTGGTCCGCCTCGTCCGCGCGGAGGCCGCGGCGGTGCTCGGCCACGCGGACGCCGACGCGATCGGCTCCGACGCGCGCTTCCAGGACCTCGGGCTCGACTCGCTCACCGCCGTCCAGCTGAGGAACCGGCTCGGCATGGCGACCGGACTGCGCCTCCCGGCCACGCTCGTCTTCGACCACCCGACGCCGGGAGCCGTCGCCGACCACCTCCTGACGCTCGGGGCCGGGGAGCAGCCGCCCGCCTCGCTCCCGGCACTCACCTCCCCGGCCACCGGCGACTCGTCCGAGACACCTGACGCGTCCGTCGCCGCCGACCCCATCGTGATCGTCGGGATGAGCTGCCGCTTCCCCGGAGGAGTCAGCTCTCCCGAGGAGCTCTGGCGCGTACTCGACACCGGTGCCGACGTCATCGAGGAGTTCCCCCGCGACCGAGGCTGGAACCTCGCCGAGCTGTTCCACCCCGACCCCGACCGCCCCGGCACCACGTACGCGCGGTACGGCGGGTTCGTCGACGGCGTCGCCGACTTCGACGCGGGCTTCTTCGGGATCTCGCCGCGCGAGGCCCTCGCCATGGACCCGCAGCAGCGCCTGCTCCTGGAGACGACCTGGGAGGCGTTCGAACGCGGCGGCATCGACCCGGAGTCGGCCGCCGGTGCGTCCGTGGGCGTCTTCGTCGGCACCAACGGCCAGGACTACCCGAGGGTGCTGGCCACCGGGAAGGACGACCTGGAGGGGTACGTCGGGACCGGCAACGCGGCGAGCGTCCTCGCCGGGCGCCTCGCGTACGCCTTCGGCTTCGACGGTCCGGCCGTCACCCTGGACACCGCCTGCTCCTCCTCGCTCGTCGCCCTGCACTGGGCGGCGCAGGCGCTGCGCCGGGGCGAGTGCTCGCTCGCCCTGGTCGGCGGCGCCACCCTCATGGCCAGCCCGCTGCTGTTCACCGAGTTCAACCGGCAGAAGGTGCTGTCGCCCGGCGGCCGGGCCCGGTCCTTCTCGGCCGACGCGGACGGTACGAGCTGGAGCGAGGGCGTCGGGGTGCTCCTCGTCGAGCGCCTGTCGGACGCCCGCCGTCTCGGGCACCGGGTGCTCGCCGTGGTCCGGGGCTCCGCCGTCAACTCCGACGGTGCCAGCAACGGCCTCACCGCACCCAACGGCCCCGCCCAGGAGCGGGTGATCCGGCGCGCCCTGGCCGACGCCGGGCTGACACCCGGACAGGTCGACGCCGTGGAGGCGCACGGCACCGGCACGAAACTCGGCGACCCGATCGAGGCCCAGGCCCTGCTCGCGACCTACGGGGCCGAGCGCCCCGGGGACCAGCCCCTGTGGCTGGGCTCCGTGAAGTCGAACATCGGTCACACCCAGGCCGCCTCCGGCGTCGCAGGCATCATCAAACTGGTCGAGGCGATGCGGCACGAGCGGCTCCCGAAGACCCTGCACCTGACCGAGCCGAACCCGCACGTGGACTGGGCGTCCGGAGCGGTCGAGCTGCTCACGGAGGCCCGCCCCTGGCCCCGGGGCGAAGCCCCGCGCCGGGCCGGCGTGTCCTCGTTCGGCATCAGCGGCACCAACGCCCACGTCGTGATCGAGGAACCGCCGACGGAGCGCGGTGCGGGGACGTCGGGGCCCGGGACCGCCGTGCGGGAGTCGGTGCCCAGGACCGCCGTGCCGGAGTCGGTGCCCGGGACCGCCGTGGGGGTGTCAGCGCCGCAGACCGCCGTGCGGGAGTCGCCGCCCGAGACCGCCGTGCGGGAGTCGCCGCCCGAGACCGCCGTGCCGGAGTCGGCGTCCGGAACCGCCGTGCCGGAGTCGGCGTCCGGGACCGCCCGCTCCGACGCCCGCCCCGTCCCGTGGGTGCTGTCCGGCCGGACCCCGGAAGCCCTGCGGGCCCAGGCCCGTTCACTCGTCGCCCGACTGAGCGACGCCCGACCCGAGCCCCGCCCCCTGGACGTCGGCTGGTCCCTCGCCACCACCCGCGCCGCCCTCCGCCACCGCGCGGTCGTCACGGCCGAGGACCCGGCAGCCGACCTGGCCGCGCTCACCGCGCTGGCCGAGGGCCGCGAGACGCCCGGGGTCGTGCGTGCCGAGGCGCGCGAAGGGCAACGCCTGGCCTTCGTCTTCGCCGGGCAGGGCAGCCAGACCGTCGACATGGGCCGGGACCTGTACGCCGCCCACCCCGCCTTCGCCGCCGCCTTCGACGCGGCGTGCACCGCGCTCGACCCGCACCTCGCGCGTCCGCTGCGGGACGTCGTCTTCGCCGATGAGACGAACGAGGCGGATGCCGCCGGGGGTCCGGAGGACCGGCAGGCCCGGATCGACCGCACCGAGTACGCCCAGCCCGCCCTGTTCGCCTTCGAGGTGGCGCTGTTCCGGCTCCTGGAGTCCTGGGGGCTCGTACCCCAACTCCTCGCCGGCCACTCGGTCGGCGAGATCGCGGCCGCCCACGTGGCGGGGGTGCTCTCCCTCTCCGACGCCGCCGAACTCGTCGCCGCCCGGGGCCGACTGATGCAGGCACTGCCCGAGGGCGGCGCCATGGCCGCCGTCGGTGCCGACCCGGCCGAGGTCACCGCCCTGCTCGGCGAAGCACAGGCCAAGGCCGGGGCGGGCGGCGAGGGCGGCACCGACCTGGTCGGGATCGCGGCCGTCAACGGCCCCCGCTCCACCGTCCTGTCCGGCGCACGCGACGCGGTGGCGCCCCTGGTCGCCCAGCTCGCGGACCGGGGCCACCGCGTGTCCTGGCTCCGGGTGAGCCACGCCTTCCACTCCCCGCTGATGGACCCGATGCTGGACGCGTTCGCGCGCGTCGCCGAACGGCTGACCTACCACCCGCCGCGCATCCCGGTCGTCTCCACGCTCACCGGTCGCCCGGCGAGCGACGAGGAGCTGTGCTCGCCCGAACACTGGGTCCGCCATGTCCGGGGCACCGTACGGTTCCACGACGCGGTCCGCGCCCTCGACGAGGCCGGCGCGACCGCGTACGTCGAGGTGGGGCCGCTCGGCGGGCTCGCGTCCGCCACCGCCGACTGCCTGGACGGCGGCCAGGGCGCGGTCGTCGTCGCGGCCCAGCGCAAGGACCGCCCCCAGGAGGCCTCGCTGCTCCACGCCGCCGGCCTGCTGCACGCGCACGGCGTCCCGGTGGACTGGCGCGCCGTCCTCGGCGGGCGCGGTGCCCGGGTCGTCGACCTCCCCACGTACGCCTTCCAGCGCAGCCGCTACTGGCCGCGCCGGGACCTCGCCGGACGCGGCGCACCGGGTGCCTTCCCGACCGGTGCGCAGGACACCGGACACCCGGTCCTGGACCCGTTCGTACGGCTCGCCGACGGGGACCGGTGGCTGGCCACGGGCCGGGTGGCGACGTCCGCGCTGCCCTGGCTGGCCGAGCACGAGATCTTCGGCGCCACGGTGGTGCCCGGCACGCTGTGGGTGGAACTCGCCGTACGGGCCGGGGCGGCCGTCGCCCTCCCGGCGGTACGCGAACTCACCCTCCACGCACCACTGCTGCTGGCCTCCGCCGACATCACCGACGGCACCGATCCCCACGACGCCACCGACACCACCGACACCACCGACACCACCGACACCTCCGTCGGTGTCGTCGCCCTGCAAGTGCTGCTCGGCGAGCCGGACCCGGACGGCTCAGGCGCGCGGCCGCTCCACATCTACGCCCGCCGCCCGGCCGATGACGCCGCGGCCGACGCGGGGGAGTGGACCCTGCATGCGAGCGGCACGCTCGCCGCCGACTCCCCGTCCGTGCCGGCGCCCGCGGCGCACGCCCTGCGCGACTGGCCGCCGACCGGCGCCGAACCCGTGCCGGTGGATGGCCTGTACGAGGACTTCGCCGCCCAAGGCGTACGCTACGGCCCGCTGTTCCGGGGCGTACGGGCGGCGTGGCGGGACGGCGACGTGCTGTACGCGGAGGTGGCCCTTCCGGACGACGCCGACCCCGGGACCTTCGCCTTGCACCCGGCGCTGTGGGACGCGGCGCAGCACCTGGCCGCCATGGACGGCCTGGGTTCCGGGTCGGGGGCGGCCGTGCCGTTCTCCTGGGCGGGCGTCCACCTGCACGCCGCCGAGTCCACGCGGCTCCGGGTCCGGATCGCACCGGCCGGCGAGTCCACCGTGACGATGGAGATCGCCGACGCCCACGGCGACCCGGTGCTCGCGGTCGAACGCCTCACCGCACGCCGGGCGTCCGCCCAGCAGATCGGCGGGGCGGGCCCCCGGCGGACCGGCGCCCTCTACCGCGTCGACTGGCTGCCGCAGGACCTGCCCGGGCCGGCCGAACCACCCACGCTGACCTGGCTCGGCGAGGGCCCGCCGCCCGAACCGCTCGGCCCCCTGCCCGCCGCTCCGGCCGACCGAGCGGCCGCCTTCACCCTCGTACCGGTCACGGCCCCGGACGACGCCGACCCGGCACGGTTCACGGCCGCCGCGGCGAGGGCGCTCGAAGCGGTACGGTCCTGGCTCGCCGACGAGGAACGCTCCGCCCACGGACAGTTGGTGCTGCTCACCACCGGGGCGATCGCCTGCGCCCCCGACGAGCGCGTGGACAGCCCGGCCGGCTCGGCGGTCTGGGGCCTGGCCCGCGCCGCCCAGGCCGAGTACCCCGGGCGGGTCGTCGTGGCGGACGTGGACGGCGCCGACGCGACCTGGGCGGCCCTGCCGGCCGCTCTCGCCTCGGGCCACGTGCAGTTCGCCCTGCGTGCGGACCGCCTGTCCGTACCGCGCCTGGCCCTGGCCGACGAGCCGGTGCGCGGACCCGCTGACGCGCCTGTCGCCGGAGTGGACGCCGTCCGCTCCGGTGACGGCCCGGCGAGCGAGCTCCGGCCCGCCCTGGACCCCGAGGGCACGGTGCTCGTCACCGGCGGTACGGGGGACCTCGGCGCGCTCGTCGCCCGCCACCTCGTCACGGCGCACGGCGTCCGGGCGCTCCTGCTCGCGAGCCGTCGAGGGCCCGACGCCGAAGGGGCCGCCGAGCTCGTCGCCGAACTGCGCGCGGCGGGCGCGGAGGTGACGCTGGCGGCCTGCGACGTGGCGGACCGCGAGGCGCTGACCGCGTTGCTCGCGGCCGTACCGGCAGAGCGGCCGCTGACGGCGGTGGTGCACGCCGCCGGCGTCCTCGACGACGGCGTGATCGCCGCCCTCACCCCGGAACGCCTGGCGCGCGTCATGGCCCCCAAGGCCGCCGCCGCCCTGCACCTGCACGAGCTGACGAAGGACCGCGGCCTCGCCGCCTTCGTCCTGTTCTCCTCCGCGTCTGCCGTCCTCGGCTCCGCCGGGCAGGCCGCCTACGCCGCCGCCAACGGCTTCCTCGACGGACTCGCCCGGTGGCGGGCGGCCGAGGGCCTGCCCGCGACCTCGATCGCCTGGGGCCTGTGGGAGCAGGCGGGACGCGGAATGGCGGGCGGACTCACCGAGGCCGAGCGGAACCGGATCGTCCGGGCGGGCTTCGGGGCGATCTCGCCGGACGCCGGACTCGCCCTCCTCGACCGGGCCCTGAGCCGGCCCGAACCCGAGCTCGTCGCGGCCCGCTTCGACGTGCCCGCGCTCAGGGCACGCCGGGCCGAAGCCGCCTTCCCCGCCGTCCTCGGCGCCCTGGTGCGCCCCCTGCGCGGGCCGGCCACCGGCACCGCGCCCGGCGCGGCGGCAGCGCCGACCGGCCGGGCGGACGCCGAGGGGCCCGCGCTCGCGGAGCGGCTGCGAGCGCTGGACGACGCCGGGCGCGCGGCCCTGCTGCTCGACCTGGTGCTCACCCAGGCCGCCCTGGTCCTCGGCCACAGCACACCGAGGGCCGTCGCGGCGGACCGGCCCTTCACCGAGTCGGGACTCGACTCCCTCGGCGCCGTCGAGATCCGGGGCCGGCTGGAGACGGCGACCGGGGTCCGGCTGCCGGTCACGGCGGTCTTCGACCACCCCACCCCCGTGGCCCTCGCCGCGTGGCTCACGGACGAACTCGTCCCGGCCGGCCCCGGGGCCGCCGACACCGCACTCGCCGACCTCGACCGTCTCCGGGACGCGCTGCCCGAGCTCGCCGCGGACCCCGGAGCCGCCGAACCGGTCCGGCTGCGGCTCAAGGCCCTGCTCGCGGCCTGGGACCAGGCCACCGCCCGGGCGGACGCCTCGACGGACCCGGCCGACCCGACCGTACGGAACGGCGTCGACGACCACGACGCCCTGGACGACGACGCGCTCGACTCCGCCGACATCGACCAACTGCTCGCCATCATCGACGAGGAACTGGGGGACGCCTGATGACGGGCACCACGGGCACCACGGGCACCACAGGCATCACGGGCACCACGGGCACAGCCGGGAGTAGCAACACTGCGAGCGCTGCGAGCAATCCGGGCCATCCGGGCACGACCGCTACCACCGCTACCACCGGTACGACCGCTACGCCCGGCACGGCTCCTGGCTCCGACAAGGTCCTGGACTCGCTCAAGCGGCTGACGGCCGAACTCCGCCAGACCCGCAAACGCCTGCGCGACACCCAGGACGCGGCCCGCGAGCCCATCGCCGTCGTCGGCATGGCCTGCCGCTACCCCGGCGGTGTCCGCACCCCCGAGGACCTGTGGCGGCTCGTGTCGCAGGGTCGCGACGCGGTGTCCGCGTTCCCCACCGACCGCGGCTGGGACCTGGAGGCCCTGCACGGCCCCGATGCCGACGCCGCGGGCACGAGCGACGCCCACGCCGGCGGATTCCTCTACGACGTCGCCGACTTCGACCCCGCTCCCTTCGGCATCGGTCCGCGCGAGGCGACCGCCATGGACCCCCAGCAGCGGCTGCTTCTGGAGACCGCGTGGGAGGCGTTCGAGCACGCGGGCATCGACCCGGCGACCCTGCGCGGCAGCAAGACCGGCGTGTACGCGGGGATCATGTACCACGACTACGCCGCCCGGCTGCCCGAGCTCCCCGAGGAGGTCATGGGCTACCTCGGCACCGGGACCTCCGGCAGCATCGCCTCCGGACGCGTCGCCTACACCTTCGGCCTGGAGGGACCGGCCGTCACCGTGGACACGGCCTGCTCCTCCTCCCTCGTCGCCCTCCACCTCGCCGTCACCGCGCTGCGCCGCGGCGAGTGCTCCCTCGCCCTGGCGGGCGGCGCGACGGTCATGGCCTCGCCGCTGCCGTTCGTCGACTTCAGCCGCCAGGAGGGCCTGGCCTCGGACGGCCGCTGCAAGTCCTTCTCGGCCACCGCCGACGGGACGGGCTGGGCGGAGGGCGCCGGCATGCTCCTGGTGGAGCGACTGTCGGACGCCCGCCGTCTCGGGCACCGGGTGCTCGCCGTGATCCGCGGCACGGCCGTGAACTCGGACGGGGCGAGCAACGGCCTCACCGCGCCCAACGGACCCGCGCAGCAGCGGGTGATCCGGCAGGCGCTCGCCGACGCGGGTCTCGCCGCGGGCGATGTGACGGCGGTGGAGGCGCACGGCACGGGCACGAAGCTGGGCGACCCGATCGAGGCGCAGGCGCTCCTCGCCACCTACGGCGCGGGACGCCCCGAGGACCGGCCCCTGTGGCTGGGTTCCCTGAAGTCGAACATCGGCCACACGCAGGCCGCCGCGGGCGTGGGCGGCGTGATGAAGATGATCCTCGCCCTCAGGGAGGAGGAGCTGCCGAGGACGCTCCACGTGGACGCGCCCAATCCGCACGTGGACTGGGCGTCCGGGGCGGTCGAACTCCTCACGCAGGCCCGCCCTTGGCCCCGGGGGGAGGCCCCGCGCAGGGCGGGGGTGTCCTCGTTCGGGTTCAGCGGCACCAACGCCCACGTCGTGGTCGAGGAGCCCCCGGCCGCCGACGGCGTACCGGAGGGTGCGGCGTCCGCCCGCACGACGCCGCCCGCGGAGGCTTCCCGAACGGCGGATCGGGAGGCGGCGGCTGCGGAAGCGGCTGACGTCCCCGCCTCCGCCGAAGCTGCCGCCGCCGACGCCGCCGGTGCGCCCGCCGCGTCCCCCGGCCCGGCCACGCTCTGGGCGCTGTCGGCCGTCACGGAGCAGGCCCTGCGCGCCCAGGCCGGGAAGCTCTCCGAGCACCTGCGCCGCCACCCGGGCCACCGTCCCGTCGACGTCGGGTACTCCCTGCTCACCACCAGGACCGCCCTGGAGCACCGCGCGGTCCTGGCCGGCCGCGACCGGGAGGAACTCCTGCGGGACCTGGAGGCCTTCGCGTCCGGCCGCCCCACCACCGCGCTGCGGCACGAGCGCACCTCTCCGGGCCCCCTGGCGATGATGTTCACCGGCGGCGGCAGCGGCCGTCCCGGCATGGGCCGCGACCTGTACGCCGCGTTCCCCGCCTTCGCGGAGGCGTTCGACGCCGTCTGCGCCGAGCTGGACCGGCACCTGCCGCATCCGCTGCGCCCCCTCGTCCTGGGCGAGGGCAGGGGCGGCGGCCCCGGTGCGGAGCATGCGGACCGCCTGCTCGCGGGGCAGGCGTACGCCCAGCCCGCGCTGTTCGCGATCGAGGTGGCGCTCTACCGGCTGTTCGCCTCCTGGGGCGTCGAACCCGACCACGTCCTCGGCCACTCGGGCGGCGAACTGGCCGCCGCCCACGTCGCCGGGGTGCTCACCCTGCCCGACGCCGCGGCCCTGGTCGCGGCGCGAGGACGCCTCACCCAGGAACTCGCCCCCGGCGGGGCGATGGTGGCGGTCGCCGCCTCGGCGGACGAAGTCCGCCCCCTGCTGACCGACGGCGTCGAGATCGCCGCCGTGAACAGCCCGGGCGCGGTGGTCCTGGCGGGCGACGAGGAGCCGGTCACGACGCTCGCCGCCGCCTTCGCCGGTCAGGGCCGCAGGACCCGCCGCATCGACGTCAGTTACGCCTCGCACTCCGCCCGCGTCGAGCCCATGCTCGACGCGCTGCGGGACGCGGCCACAGGCCTGGACTACCGGCCGCCCCGCATCGGCTTCGTCTCCACCGTCACCGGCCGCCCGGTGGACGAGAAGGAGCTGTGCACCCCGGACTACTGGGTACGCAACGCCCGCCGGCCCGTCCTGTTCGCGGACGCCGTACGCCACCTGGAGGGCGCGGGCGTCCGCACCTTCCTGGAGCTCGGCCCGTCCGCCGCCCTCACCCCCATGGCGGAGGCGTGCCTCGACGGCACCGGCGCGGCGGCCCTGTCCGCGCAGCACGCCGACCACGACGAGGTGCTCGCCGCGACGACGGCCGCGGGCCGGCTCCACGCCCGCGGCGTCACCGTCGACCGGCACGCCCTCTTCCGGGGCACCGGTGCGCGGAGCGTCGAGCTCCCCACGTACGCCTTCCAGCGCACCCGCCACTGGCTGGAGGCGCCCGCCCGGCGCCGCCTGGACGTGTCCGCGGCCGGGCTCGGCTTCCCCGATCACCCGCTGCTGGGCGCGAGCGTCACCGTGGCGGACTCCGAGGAGCTGCTCCTCACCGGGCGCCTCGCCCCGGGCACCCAGCCGTGGCTGTCCGACCACGCCGTCGGCGACCGGGTCCTCCTGCCCGGCACCGCGTTCCTCGAACTCGCCCTGCGCGCCGCCCGGCAGGCCGACTGCGACACCGTGGACGAACTCACCCTCACCGCACCGCTGGTGATCCCCTCCGACGGTGCGGTACTCCTCCAGATCCGGGTCGGTACCCCCGACGGGGACGGGCGCCGGGCGATCGAGGTGTACGCGCGCGAGGAAAGCGACCTGCCCGACCGGGCCTGGGCACGCCATGCCTCCGGCGTGCTGTCCGGCGCCGGGCAACCGGCCGACGGCGTCGGTGACGGTCCGGCCGGCGAGTCCCCTTCCGGTGACCGTACGGGCGGAGGCCTCGGGTCCGGCCGGTCCGGTGAGCCCCGGTCCGGCCGGCCCTGGTCCGGCGACTGGCCGCCCGCCGCCGCGACCGCGCTCGACCTCAACGGGCTGTACGACCGACTGGCCGCGGAAGGGCTGCGCTACGGCCCCGCGTTCCAGGGCCTGCGGGCCGCCTGGCGCCGCGAGGACGAGACGACGGCCGAGGTGTCCCTGGACGCCGAACAGCACCGGACCGCCGAGGCCTTCGGTCTGCACCCCGCCCTGCTCGACTCCGCCCTCCACGCCCTGGCCCTGGGCGCGCTCCCGGAAACGGCGGACGGACCCCTCCTGCCGTTCGCCTGGCGCGGGGTCCGCCTGCACGCCACCGGCGCCGGCCGGGCCCGCGTGCGCTTCACCCCGGCCGGTGCCGGCGCGGTCTCCGTCGAGGTCGCCGACCCGGCGGGCCGGCCGCTGCTCAGCGTCGCGTCGCTGGCCCTGCGCCCGGCCGGGCAGCTCGCCACGAGCGCACCCACGACCACCCGCGAACCGCTCCTGCGCGTGCTGTGGTCCCCGTTCACGGTGCCGACCGACGCGGCGGCGTACGGCGTGACCGCACCGCTCGACGAGGCGCTGGGCGCGACGACCGCGACCCCGCCCGACACCGTGCTCCTCCCGCTGCTCGGCCCGCCCACCGCTGCCACCCCCGCGCACGCCGCGAGCGAGGCCGCCGCGTACGTCCTGGAGCGCGTGCAGGCCTGGCTCGGCGCACCCCACCTCGCCGACACCCGTCTGGTCGCCGTCACCAGCGGTGCCGTGGCGGCGGCGCCCGACGAGGACGTCACGGACCTGGCGCACGCCGCCGCGCTGGGCATCCTGCGCTCGGCGCAGTCGGAGCACCCGGGACGGATCGTGCTCGTGGACACGGACGACCCCGAAGCACTGCCCCGCGAGCTGCCGGCGCTCCTCGCCACGGACGAACCGGCCCTCGCGCTCCGCATGGGCCGCCTCCTCGTCCCCCGCCTGGCGCCGGTACCGGTCCCCGACGTGGTCCTGGCGTCCGACCTGGACCCGGCTTCCAGCGCGGGACACGGTCTCGGCCCGGACGGCACCGTGCTGATCACCGGCGGTACCGGAGCCCTGGGCGCGCTCCTCGCACACCACCTCGTCGTCGAGCACGGCGTGCGCGGACTGCTGCTGACCAGCCGCAGCGGTCCGGCCGCCCCCGGCGCCGCCGAACTCGCCTCCCGGCTGGAGGAACTGGGCGCCAGGGTGACGGTCGCCGCCTGCGACGCCTCCGACCGCCAGGCGCTCGCGGACCTGCTCGCCGGCATCCCGCAAGAACACCCCCTGACCGCCGTGGTCCATGCGGCGGGCGTCCTCGACGACGGCACCGTGGAGTTCCTCGACCGGGAGCGGATACGCGCGGTGATGGCCCCCAAGGCCGACGCCGCCTGGCACCTCCACGAGCTGACCCGGGACCTGGACCTCGCCGCGTTCGTGCTGTTCTCCTCCGCGGCCGGTCTGCTGGGCGCACCCGGCCAGGCCAACTACGCGGCGGCCAACGGCTTCCTGGACGCCCTCGCCGTCCACCGCCGCCGCCTCGGCCTGCCCGCGCTCTCCCTGGCCTGGGGCCTGTGGGAGGGCGCGTCCGGGATGGTCGCCGACGCCGACGACGCCACCCGGCGGCGGATGGCCCGCCTCGGAATGCGCCCGATCCCGGCAGCGGAGGGCCTGGCGCTCTTCGACGCCGCTCTCACCAGCGGCGTACCGGTGGCGGCCCCGCTCCACCTGGACCCGCGCAGGGCCGCTGCCGACGCCGCCTCCGTACCGGCACTGCTGCACGATCTCGTACGGCCCGCCCGGCGCCGCTCCCGGTCCGCGACGGCGGACGGTCGCGGGCACGAGGGGCCGGCACCTGTGCAGGGCCTCGCCGCCCTCCCCGAGGCCGACCAGCTGCGCGAACTGACGGCGCTGGTACGGGGCGAGGCCGCGGCAGTCCTGGGCCACGCCGCCGCGGCGGAGATGGCGGACGGCCGCAGCTTCGCCGAACTCGGCTTCGACTCGCTCGGCGCGATCGAGCTCCGCAACCGGCTGACGGCCGCCACCGGCCTGCGCCTGCCCACGACCATGGTCTTCGACCACCCGACCCCCGGCGCACTCGCCGCCCATCTGCGCCCGCGCCTGTTCGGCCCGCCCACGACCGCCGGCCGGCCGGGCACGCCCGCCCCTGCCCCCGCCCACCACCGCGCCGCGTCGGACCGGGACGAGCCCATCGCCGTCATCGGCATGGCCTGCCGCTACCCGGGCGGGGTGACCTCGCCCGAGGACCTGTGGGAGCTGGTGGTGTCCGGCCGCGACGCCGTCGCCGAGATGCCGCGCGACCGGGGCTGGGACATCGACGGACTGTACGATCCCGCCCCCGACCCGGCGGGCCGCCGGCGGGGCACGTTCAGCACGCGCCAGGGCGGATTCCTGGACGCAGCGGCCGAGTTCGACGCGGGCTTCTTCGGCATCAGCCCGCGCGAGGCCCTGGCCATGGACCCGCAGCAGCGCCTGCTCCTGGAGGTGTCCTGGGAGGCGATCGAGCGGGCCAGGATCGACCCGCGTACGGTCCGGGGCACCGGCACCGGCGTCTTCACCGGCGTGATGTACCACGACTACGGATCCTGGGTGAAGCAGCCCCCGGAGGAGGTCGAGGGCTATCTCGGCGCCGGCACCGCGGGCAGCGTCGCCTCGGGGCGGGTCGCCTACGCGCTCGGCCTGGAAGGCCCCGCGGTCACGGTGGACACCGCCTGTTCGTCCTCCCTGGTCGCCCTCCACCTCGCCGCGCAGGCACTGCGCGCGGGGGAGTGCTCCCTGGCCCTGGCCGGAGGGGTCACCGTCATGGCGACGCCGGGCCCCTTCATCGAGTTCAGCCGCCAGCGCGGCCTCGCCCCGGACGGCCGCTGCAAGTCCTTCGCCGCCTCGGCCGACGGCACCGGCTGGGCCGAGGGCGTCGGCGTCCTGCTCGTCGAGCGCCTCTCCGACGCCCGCCGCCTCGGACACCCCGTCCTCGCCGTCGTCCGCGGATCCGCCGTCAACCAGGACGGAGCCAGCAACGGCCTCACCGCGCCGAGCGGACCCGCGCAGCAGCGGGTGATCCGCCAGGCACTCGCCGCCGCCGGCCTCACCCCCGGACAGGTCGACGCGGTGGAGGCGCACGGCACCGGCACCGTCCTCGGCGACCCGATCGAGGCGCAGGCCCTCCTGGCCACGTACGCCAGCGAACACACCGCCCGACAGCCCCTCTGGCTCGGCTCGCTCAAGTCGAACATCGGGCACGCCCAGGCCGCGGCGGGAGTCGGCGGCCTGATCAAGATGGTGCAGGCGATGCGCCACGGAACGCTGCCCCGCACGCTCCACGTGGACCAGCCCACACCGCACGTGGACTGGTCGGGCGACGGCGTACGCCTGCTGACGGAGCCGACCATCTGGCCGGACACGGGGGCGCCGCGCCGGGCCGGGGTCTCGTCCTTCGGGATCAGCGGCACCAACGCCCACGTCATCATCGAGCAGGCACCCGAGGACGTGCCCGCCGACCTTCCCGTCCCCGGACAGGCCCCGGCCCCGGCCGAGGCCCCGGACCAGGCCGCAGCGCCGGTGACGTCGCCGGGCGCGGACGCGGCCCTCGCCGCTCCCGTACGTCCGGGGGACACCCAGGACGAGGCCGAGCCGTGGCTCCTGTCGGCCGAGACGCCGCAGGCGCTTCGCGCGCAGGCCCGCCGGCTGGCCGCGCACGCCAGGAGGTCGACCTCGACGCCTCCGTCCGTGGCCCCGTCCCCGTCCCCCTCCTCCCCGTCCGAGGTCACGGACCGCGACCTCGCGTTCAGCCTGGCCACCACCCGAGGCGCGCTGCGCCACCGGGCGGCCGTGCTGACCGGCGGCGGCCTCCTGGAACGGGCCGCCGCGCTGGAACGGTTCGCCGACACCGGCGCGACCGTCCCGGGGCAGCTGGTCGCCGGGCGGGCCGGTGAGGGCACCCTCGCGTTCCTCTTCAGCGGCCAGGGCAGCCAGCGCCCCGGCATGGGACGCGAACTGGCCGCCACCGAGCCGGTCTTCGCCGAAGCCCTGGAGGAGACCTGCGCCGCCTTCGCGCCCTTCCTCGAAGTCCCGCTGCGCGACGTCCTGTTCGCCGAACCGGGCACCCCCACCGCCTCGCTTCTGGACCGGACCGAGTACACCCAGCCGGCGCTCTTCGCCATCGAGCGGGCGCTGCTGCGCCGCCTCGCCACGTGGGGGCTCACGCCCGACGTCGTGGCCGGGCACTCGGTCGGCGAGTACGTCGCCGCGCACGCGGCCGGCGTGCTGGACCTCGCGGACGCCGCCAGACTGGTGGCGGCACGGGGCCGCCTGATGCAGGAACTGCCCGGCGACGGGGCGATGACGGCCGTGCAGGCCACCGAGGAGGAGGTCGCCCCGCTGCTGACGGACGGGGTGGCGCTCGCCGCGGTCAACGGCCCGGCCTCGGTGGTGCTCTCGGGCGACGCCGTCGCCGTGGAGGCGGCGACCGCCCGGCTCGCCGAGTCGGGCCGGCGGATCCGTCGACTTCGGGTCGACCGGGCCTTCCACTCGGCGCACATGGACGCCATGCTCGACGCCTTCCGGCACGTAGTGGAGGAGACCGCCTTCCGCCCGCCCACGCTGCCGGTCGTCTCCACGCTGACAGGGCGGCCCGCGACCGCCGAGGAGCTGTGCTCGCCCGCGTACTGGGTACGGCAGGCGAGGCAGCCGGTGCGGTTCAGGGACGCCGTCGCGCGCCTGGAGGCCGACGGTGCGACCGTGTTCGTCGAGATCGGACCCGGCGCCGTCCTGACCGCGGCGGCCCGTGACAGCCTCACCGACCGCGACCGTGCCGTGGTCCCCTTGCTGCGGCCCGGGACGCCGGAACCCCGGGCGCTCGCGGCGGCCGTGGCCGAGGCGCACGTCGGCGGAGCGCCGGTGGACTGGACGGCGTACTTCGCCGACTCCGGCGCCCGTCCGGTGGACCTCCCGACGTACGCCTTCCAGCGGCGCCGGTACTGGCTGCCCGCCGAGCCCACAGCGTCCACCGAGTCCCCGCAGTCCACGGCCCCCGCCCGGGTCCATCCCGTCCTGGCACCCGGGGTGTCCGCGCCGGACCTGGCGGGCACCGTGTTCGCCGGCGAACTGGACCCGCGTCCGTTGCCCTGGCTGGACCAGCACAGGGTCGCCGGCGCCGCGCTGCTGCCCGGCGCGGCCGTCGTGGAACTCGCCCTGCGGGCGGGCGCCGAACTCGGCTGCCCTGTCGTCGCCGACCTCGTCCTGGAGAGCCCGCTCCCGGTGGACGGCTCGGGCCCGGTGCCGTTGCGGCTTTCCGTCGGGGAACCGGACGGGGGCGGAGCACGCTCCTTCACCCTGTACGCCGCGACCGGGGGAGCGGACTGGAGCCGCCATGCCACCGGCACCCTCGCCCCGGACGCCGACGGGACGCCCGCCCCGGTCACCGCGCCCTGGCCGCCCGCGGCGGCCACACCCCTCGGACTCGACGGTGCGTACGAGCGCTTGACCGAGGCCGGCCTTGCGTACGGCCCCGCCTTCCGGGGCCTGCGGGCGGCGTGGCGCGACGGCGAGGACCTGCTCGCCGAGATCGTCCTGCCCGAGGACACAGCCCCCGGACGGTTCGGTATCCATCCGGCCCTTCTGGACGCCGCCCTGCACGTGCTGGGCCTGGCCACGGACGAGGCGTCCGCCCCGGCGGCGCTCCCCTTCTCCTGGCAGGGCGTACGCCTCCACACCACCGGCGCCCGGGAACTCCGGGCCCGCCTCACGCCGTTGACCGCGTCAGGCCCGTCGGGCCCGTCCCGCGCGCTCGGCCTGCACCTGACCGACCGCGCCGGATACCCGGTCCTCACCGCGACGTCCCTGACCCTGCGCCCGGCTCCGGGGGCCACCGGGTCGCTGTTCCGCCTCGACTGGCCGGCGCTGCCGCTGCCTCTGGATCAGCCGCTGCCGCTGCCCCTGCGTCAGCCTCTGACCGAGGCGGACGACGGGCGGATCGCCGACCCCACCACCTGGGTGGTCCTCGGACCCGACCTCCCCGCCCCGCCGACGGCCGACGAGGACGGCTTCGCCGAAACCCTGGGGACGCTCACCCGGGTGCCCGACCTGTCCCGCGTACCGGTGGACGCCGACGTCGTCCTCGTAACGTTCCCCGAGTCCGGCGACTCGCCGGCCCCCGGGCCGGTCCTGCGGGCGCTGGAGCTCGTGCGGGGCTGGCTGGCGGACGAGCGGCGGAAGGCCTCGCGGCTCGTGGTGGTGACCCGGCGCGCGGTGGCGACCGGAGGCGACGAGGAGGACGGGCCCGACCTGGCGCAGGCGCCCGTGTGGGGTCTGCTGGGGTCGGCCGCGGCGGAGCATCCGGGGCGGTTCGCGGTGGTCGACGTCGACGGCACGGCCGCGTCCTGGCGCGCTCTTCCGACGGCCGTGGCCGCGGGGGTGGACGGGGTGGCGATCCGCGACGGACAGCCGCGGGTACCGCACCTGGCGCCCTCCGCGAGCGACCCCGGCGACGCCGCTTCGCCGTTCGGCCCCGACGGCACCGTGCTGATCACCGGAGCGGCAGGCGCGCTGGGCGGCCTGATCGCACGCCACCTGGTCTCGGTCCACGGCGTCCGCCGCGTCCTGCTCGTGGGGCGCCGGGCCGACGACCCGCGCTTCGCCGCGCTGGCCGCGGAGGTGGCGCGGCAGGGCGCCACGGCGACCGTCGCCGGCTGCGACGTGGGGGACCGGGCAGCCCTGTCCGCGCTCTTGGACGCGGTCCCCGCCGAGTACCCCGTCACCGGCGTGGTGCACTGCGCGGGTGTCCTGGACGACGGGGTCGTCGCCTCCCTGACGCCCGAGCGGTTGGAACGGGTGCTGCGTGCGAAGGCCGCGTCGGCCTGGCACCTGCACGAGCTGACGCGCGAGCGGAAGGTCTCCGCCTTCGTGCTGTTCTCGTCCGCCGCGGGCCTGCTCGGCGCGCCCGGGCAGGCCAACTACGCGGCGGCCAACACCTTCCTGGACGCCCTGGCCGCCCACCGCAGGGCGCACGGCCTGCCGGGCGTATCGCTGGCCTGGGGGCCGTGGGCCCTGGCGGGCGGGATGGCGGGCGACGCCGAACGGCGCAGGACCGCCCGCGCGGGAGTGGAGGCGCTCACCCCCGAGCAGGGTCTCGCGCTCTTCGACGCCGCCGTCGCCTCGGAGTCGCCGGACCCGGTACTGGCTCCGCTCGCGCTCACCCGGGGACGACTCGCGGCCCACGCCGACGACCCGGCACTGCCGCACCCCCTGCGCGCCCTGGCCCGGCCACGGCGACAGGACCGCACTCCGCCGTCCGAGGAACCCACCGCGCTGACGGGGCCTGACCGGGAGAGCGCGCTGCGGGAGCTCGTACGGACCGAGACGGCGAACGTCCTGGGCTTCCCCTCCCCGGACGAGGTGGACGCGCACAGGTCGCTGCCCGAGCTGGGCCTGGACTCCCTCACGGCCGTGGAACTGCGCAACCGGCTGGACCGGGCGACCGGCCTGCGCCTCGCGGCGACGGTGGCCTTCGACCACCCGACGCTCCCGGCGCTCGTCGCCCACCTGCGGGACGAACTGGCGCGCGGCGCAGCGTCGTCCGCGCCGCAGGCGGAGCCCGCGCTCCTTGCGGGGCCCGCGCCGGCGCCGGCCCCCGAGCCCGTTCGGACCCCTTCCCCTTCCCCAGAGGACGGCGTCGGCGCGCTGTTCCGCCGGGCGAGGGACACGGGACGCACCCTGGAGGGCATCGAACTGCTCCGCACCGCTTCCCGCTTCCTGCCGTCGTTCGCCCACGCCGCCGACCTGCCGTACCTGCCCGAGCCCGTACGCCTGGCCGCAGGCGACGGAATCCGGCTGCCGCTGCTCTGCTTCCCCCCGGTCGTGGCGCTGTCCGGACCGCACCAGTTCGCTCGCTTCGCCGGTGCGTTGCGCGGGCGGCGTGAGGTGGTGGCCCTGGCGCAGCCGGGCTTCCGGCCGGGCGAGCCGCTCCCGGCCGACTGGGAGGCGGTCGTGGAGGTGCAGACGGCGGCGGTGCGCCGGTACGCGGCCGAGGGGCGGGTGGCGTTGCTGGGCTACTCGTCGGGCGGTTGGATCGCTCATGCCGTGGCCGCCCGTCTGGCCCGGACGGGGCAGCCGCCGCACTCCCTGGTCCTGCTGGACACCTATCTGCAGCACGAGACCTCCCCCACCCTCGCCGCCGCCCTCACGGACGGCCTGTTCGCGAGGCACGGGGAGCCGGCGACGGTCGAGGGCCCGTCGCTCACCGCGATGGGCGCCTACCTGCGGGTGTTCGAGGACTGGTCCCCCACGTCGCCCGGCACCGGCACCTCCACTTCGCCCGGCACCCCCACCCTCTTCCTGCGCGCGGCCAGGCCCCCGGCCGGCGCCGAGGCCGAACCGCGGCCCTCCTGGGCCGCGGACGCCACGACGCAGGACACCCCCGGCGACCACTTCTCGATGCTCGAGGAACACGCCGCGACCACCGCGCAAGCCGTCCACGACTGGCTCGATGGCCGGCCCGGCACCACCCACCACGTACAGGAGCCCACACCATGACCGACATCACCCCCGCCCTCGTCGAGAAGGCCTACATCGCCCTCCTCTCCTGCGACCGGGACGAGGCCTCCCAGTACTGGTCGGAGCACGTCCGCTTCTCCGTACCCGGCCGCCACGCCCAGGCCGGCTGGCACGAGGGGATCGACGAACTGCTGGCCTTCCGGCGGGCGTTGACGGACGCGGCCGGCGGCGACTTCCAGGTCGAACTGGTCACGTCCATGATCAGCGGCAACGAGTCGATGGACGTCGTCAAGGTCCACGCCCGGCGCCCGGGCGCCCCCGCCGACAGCACCTCGCCCTTCGACGTCCTGGACGCCCTCGGAGTCCAGGTGTTCCGCTGGGAGGACGGCCGCGTCGTCGAGGGCCGCGCCGGCTTCTTCGGCGACGGGGCCACCAACTACGACCAGTGGTGGTCGCCCCTCGACGCGAACGGCAACCGCCGCGACCGGTGACGTGCATGGTCCGCCGGGACCGGGGCAGGCGGAGCTCAAGCGGGGCGATCCCGTGGTGAAAGGCACACGGAAGAGAAGGGCGGCCGTGATCCGCGGGCCGTCCTCGTCTACCGGAGGAGTTGTTTTCGCGTGACTGAGCACGTCTGGAACTACAAGTCGACCTCGGGCCATCTGGCCGGGACCGATCTGACCGGCTACAAGGTCGAGGCGACCGACGGCAGCATCGGCAAGGTGGACAAGCATTCCGACGAGGTCGACGACGCCTATCTGGTCGTGGACACCGGCGTCTGGATCTTCGGCAAGGAGGTCCTCCTGCCTGCCGCCGCCGTGGTCCGGATCGACGTGGACGACCGCAGGATCTTCGTCGAACAGACGCGGGAGCAGGTCAAGGACGCTCCCGAGTTCCACCGTGAGAAGCACCTCGGCGATCCCGACTACCGCCGTGAGCTGGGGACGTACTACGGACTGGGCGGCCCGTTCGGCGGCCCGATGCTCTGAGACCGGTGTGCGGGAGGGCCCGGACTCGACGAGTCCGGGCCCTCCCGCATCGTGTGGTGGATGCCGGGCCGCCGCGTCTGGGCCCGTACCGCGCCCACGGTCTCAGGCCGTCCTGCGGACGGTGACGACGGGGCAGTGCGCGTGCGTCATCACCGCCTGGCTCACCGATCCGAGGAGGAGTCCGGCCAAGCCGCCGCGCCCTCGGCTCCCGACCACCAGCAGCTGGGCCCGTTCGCTCGCCCGCAGCAGCGCGTCACGCGCTGCTGCGTCCACCGGCTCACGTCTGACGGTGACGTCCGGGTAGGCGTCGGCGCGGCCGGCGGTCGCCTGGCCCAGCAGCCGTTCCGCCGACTCCCGGGCCGTGCCCGGTGCGGCCTCGTCCGGCTGCCACGCGTGAACGGCCACGAGCTCCGTCCGGCGCTGCGCGGCTTCGGCGAAGGCGACGTCGGCGGCCTCGTCGCTGTCCGGCGAGCCGTCGATCCCCAGGACGACCGGCCCGTCCCCGGCCGACGCCCGGTGCGGCTCCCGGACCGTCATCACCGGGCAGTGACCGCGCGCGGCCAAGGACACCGGGGTGGACCCCAGCATCAGGTTCGCGAGGCCTCCCGTGCCCCGGGAGGCGACGACGATCAGCTCCGCGGACCGCGACTCGGCTTCCAGCACGTGCCCCACGTCGCCGGTCACCACCGCTCCGTTCACCACGAGCCCGGGTTCCACGGCGCGGGCGTGGGAGACGGCTTCCTGGACCAGCGTCCGGGAGGCCGGGTCCGGCACCGCGAGCCTGGGTTTGATCGGCACCTCGGCATGCACCACGCGCAGCTCCGCGCCGCGCCGTACCGCCGACGCGGCGGCGGCTTCCACCGCGGCGAGGCTCATCGTCGAACCGTCCACGCCGACCACGACCAGATTGCCCATAGCTGGCTGCTCCGCTACTCCATCGCTGCACTGCTCCGGCTCCGGGTTCTCAGCCTGGCCCCGCCACCGGATCGCTGCAATTCCTCAGCACCACCGCACCACCGCACCGCCAAGCCGGGTCGGCCGACCCGGGACAGGCCATCCCGACGGATCACCCGACGGGACAAAGGGTTCACACCGGCATAGATTTCTGATCCATCGGGCAGGCCGGTCCGACGCCTGCCGTCAGCTTCGACCATGGGCGCGATGAGGGCGGCCGGTCCGCCGTGGGCGCAAGGCCGACGGCGGACCGGCTGCGGCCCCCGCGGCGCCACGAGGTGCGCCATGACCCATGCCGACCAGCATGCCGACACCGCCCCGGGCGAGTCCCCGCCGACCGCCAAGCTGACGCTGCTGACGCTCACGGCGATGGTCGTCGGATCCATGGTGGGCGCCGGCGTCTTCTCCCTTCCCCGGCGGTTCGCCCAGGAGACGGGCGTCGCCGGTGCGCTGATCGCCTGGGCGGTGGCGGGTGTCGGCATGCTGATGCTCGCCTTCGTCTTCCAGACCCTCGCGGTGCGGCGACCCGACCTGGACGCCGGCGTCTACGCGTACGCCAAGGCGGGCTTCGGCGAGTACCTGGGCTTCTTCTCCGCCTTCGGGTACTGGGCGAGCGCCTGCGTGGGCAACGTGACCTACTGGGTGCTGATCATGTCCACGATCGGTGCGATCGCACCCGCCCTCGGTGACGGCGACACGGCCCTGGCGATCATCCTGTCCTCCGTCGGACTGTGGGGCTTCTTCCTCCTCATCCGCCGCGGGGTGAAGGAGGCGACGGCGATCAACAGGATCGTGACCGTCGCCAAGCTGGTCCCGATCATCGTCTTCATCATCCTCGCGCTCGTCTTCTTCGAACCGTCCGTGTTCGCGGACAACTTCGGTGGCGCGGACTACGCGGGGTCGCTGTTCAACCAGGTGCGCGGGACGATGCTCGCGACCGTCTTCGTCTTCCTCGGTGTGGAGGGCGCCAGCGTCTACTCCCGCCACGCCAAGCGCCGCGAGGACGTGGGGCGGGCGACCGTCCTGGGGTTCCTGAGCGTCTTCGCGATCTTCGCCTCCGTCACCATCGTGTCGTACGGCATCCTGCCGATGAGCGAGATCGCCCAGCTCCGCCAGCCCTCCATGGCCGGTGTCCTGGAGGCGGCGGTCGGCACCTGGGGGAAGGCGTTCGTCAGCGTCGGCCTGATCATCTCCGTCCTCGGCGCCTATCTGGCCTGGACGCTGATGGCCGCGGAGGTGCTGTTCGTCGCCGCCAAGGACGACGACATGCCGCGCTTCCTCGGCCGGTCCAGCGGCGACGACGTACCCGTCCCCGCTCTGTTGTTCACCACGGCCCTCAGCCAGATCGTCCTGGTCGTCACGGCCTTCTCCGACGACGCGTTCAACTTCGCCCTCGACCTGACCAGCGCACTGAGCCTGATCCCCTTCCTGCTGGCCGCCGCGTTCGCCGTGAAGATCGCGCTGAGACCGGAACGGGAGAGGGTGACGGGCCGGACCACCCGCCGGGAACTGGTCGTCGCCGTCGTCGCCACCGTCTACACGGCCTTCCTGCTCTACGCGGCGGGGCTCAAGTTCGTCCTCGTCTCCTTCATCGTCTACGCCCCCGCCACGTTCCTGTTCGTCAAGGCCCGCCGCGAGCAGAACCGGCGGCTCTTCTCGCCCAAGGAGGGCGTCATCTGCGCGGTCTCGGTCGCCGGGGCCGTCCTCGGGGTCGTCGCCCTCGCCGCCGACTGGATCGAGCTGTGACCCGTCCCGCCCCGCATCCGCCACGCCACCGGAAAGGCTGCCCATGACCACCCCCGAGACCGGCACCGCCAAGGCCCCGCTCGGCGTCCACTCCGAGGTCGGACGACTCCGCAAGGTGCTCGTCTGCTCCCCGGGACTCGCTCACCGCCGGCTGACCCCGACCAACTCCGACGACCTCCTCTTCGACGACGTGATGTGGGTGGAGAACGCCCAGCGCGACCACGCCGACTTCGTCAACAAGCTCACCCAACGGGGCGTCGAGGTCGTCGAGCTGCACAACCTCCTCGCCGAGACGATGGCCATCGCCGAGGCCCGGTCGTGGCTCCTGGACCGGAAGATCGTGCCCAACGAGGTGGGCCTCGGGCTCGTCGACGACACCCGCGCCTACCTCGACTCCCTCGCGCCGCGCGCACTCGCCGAGTTCCTCATCGGCGGGCTGTCCACCGCGGACCTGCCGGAGGACTTCCGCTCGGGGTACGTGGCCCTGGCCCGGGAGGGCATCGGCGCCCGCGAGTACCTGATGCCGCCGCTGCCCAACACCCTGTACACCCGCGACACCACCTGCTGGCTGTACGGGGGGCTCACGCTGAACCCGCTGTACTGGCCGGCCCGGCACGGCGAGACCCTCCTGATGAAGGCCGTGTACACCTTCCACCCGGACTACAAGGGCTCGACCGTCTGGTGGGGCGACCCGGAGCGGGACTGGGGCCAGGCGACGTTCGAGGGCGGCGACATCATGCCCGTCGGAAACGGCGTCGTCCTCATGGGGATGAGCGAGCGCACCTCCCGCCAGGCCATCACCCAGGTCGCCCGCTCGCTCTTCGAGAAGGGGGCCGCCGAAAGGGTCGTCGTCGCCGGCATGCCGAAGCTCCGCTCGGCCATGCACCTGGACACCGTCTTCACCTTCGCCGACCGCGACATCGTCACCCTGTACCCGGCGATCATGGACGCCGTCCACACCTTCTCGCTGCGCCCCGGCGACAAGGCCCCCGGAGTCGAGATCACCGACGAGGGCGACGCCCGCTTCGTCGACGTCGTGGCCAAGGCCCTCGGCCTGCCGCAGCTGCGCGTGATCGAGACGGGGGGCGACGTCTACGCCTCCGAGCGGCAGCAGTGGGACAGCGGGAACAACGCCGTCGCGCTGGAGCCGGGCGTCGTCTTCACGTACGACCGCAACACCCAGACGAACACGCTGCTGCGCAAGGCGGGAGTCGAGGTCGTCACCATCGTCGGCGCCGAACTCGGCCGCGGTCGCGGCGGTGGCCACTGCATGACCTGCCCGTTGATCCGCGACGCCGTCGACTTCTGAACGGAGGAGCGGAGGGAACGGAGGGAGCGACGGGGACGGAGGGCGGCGGAGGGAGCGACGGGAACGGAGGGAGCGACGCGAACAGAGGTCGGCGGGCGGAGTGCCGGTGTCGGAGGAGCGGTGCGATCACGGAGTCGGGGCGTCCCGTCATGCGGCTGGTGTCTGTTGCGCCGCCGTCCTATCGTCCTGTCGTTCGGCATGCGTTCACGCGGGAAGAGGGCCGATGCCGGCCGCCGTTCGGCATCGGCCGGGAGCCTCGACTCGCTCAGCCTCCCCCTGCTCCCCTTCCTCCAGGACGGACATCGTGCTCGAAGTGCGTGCTCTCGGCGGGCGTCGTCGCCTCGCCCCATCCCGGCCCGTCCGGCAGCGTCTGGCCGTCGCGGGCTCCGTCATGGCCGCCGCCTTGGCGATGACGGCGCCCGTCGCCCAGGCGGCTCCGGCGGACGACATCCGCATCAACGAGGTGGTGACGACCGGCAGCGTCAACGACTCGATCGAGCTGTTCAACAAGGGCACGGCCGCCGTGGACGTCTCCGGCTGGATCCTCAAGGACGACAACAACAGCTCGAAGTTCACCGTCCCGTCCGGTACGACGCTCGCCGCGGGTGCGGTCCGCGCCTTCGACGTCTCCGCGTCGTTCGGTCTCGGCTCGGGTGACAAGGCCCGCCTGTACCTGCCCGGCGGCAGCACCCTCGTCGACAGCTTCACCTGGAGCAGCCACTCCGCGCCGTCCTGGTCGCGCTGCCCGGACGGCACCGGCGCCTTCGGCCAGGCGTCGCTGACGCTCGGCGCGCCGAACAACTGCGGCTCCGGCGGCGGTACGGGCCCGCAGGCCTGGCCCGGCGGCAGCACGGTGGCGACGGCCGACGGCTCCAACGTGTTCGGTGCGGACCTCAGCGGTCTGTACGAGGAGGGCTCCGTGCTGTGGGGCGCCCAGAACTCGGGCAAGCTGTGGCGCCTGGTGCGTGACGGCTCCGGCGGATGGCGCCCGGACACCGCGAACGGCTGGACCTCCGGCAAGACCCTGCGCTTTCCCGGCGGCACCGGCTCGCCCGACAGCGAGGCCGTCGCCCTGACCGGAGCGGGCGCCGCGGGCGGCGCGTACGTCGCCAGCGAGCGGAACGGCGACGCGTCCGGCACCAGCCGCCTCTCCGTCCTGCGCTACGACGTCACCACCGGCACCGGCAGCACCCTCACCGCCACGAAGGAGTGGAACCTGACCGCCGGCCTGCCGGCCGTGGGCTCGAACGCCGGCTTCGAGGCCCTCACGTGGATCCCCGACGCCACCCTGACGGCCGCGGGCTTCAAGGACGAGTCGACGGGCGCGGCCTACGACCCCAGCCGCTTCGGCGCGCACACCGGCGGCGTGTTCTTCGTCGGTGTCGAAGGCACCGGATCGGTCCACGGGTACGTGCTGGAGGACGGCGGCGCCGCCACCCGCGTCGCCACGATCGGCAGCGGCATGGCCGGTGTGATGGAGCTCCAGTGGGAGCCGCAGGCCGCGCGCCTGTGGCTGGTCTGCGACGACACCTGCTCCGGCCAGCACCGCACGATGAAGATCGGCGCCTCCGGCGGCTTCGCCCTGGACGCAGTCCACAACCGCCCGGCCGGCATGTCCAACCTGAACAACGAGGGCTTCGCGCTCGCCGCGGCCGACGAGTGCGTCGGCGGCACCAAGCCGGTCTACTGGGCCGACGACGGCAACACCAGCGGCCATGCGATCCGCAGGGGCACCGTCACCTGCTGAGCCGGTTGCGCCGCGTCGAAAGCGCGGCGGCGGCGCGGTGACGGTCGTGGTGACCGCGTGGGCCCGAGCGGGCCCGAGGGCGTCCGGCCCGGCGAAAGCCGGTGTCGGGCGCCCTTCGGCGTGCGGGGAATCCGGGTCGCCGACCGCGCGGAAGAGGTGAGGGGCTGTCAGCACCCCATCGGCCCGGCGGCGTTGTCAGTGGCCCCCACTAACGTCGGAGGTGTTGGAAGAGGCTGTTCCTGACAGGGGGATATGTGATGGCTGAGGGCTGCGCGGAGACGACGCTCAGGGTGGTTCTGACGGACGTCAACGACGGCGTGGTGAAGGCGTGGCGAGCGGCGTTCGCCGACACGCCGGGCATCGAGATCCGCCGTGGTTCGATCCTCGACGAGAACGTGGACGCGTGGGTCACGCCGACGAACGCGGCGGGCAGGATGGACGGCGGGGTCGACGCCGTGATCAAGCGGCATCTCGGTGCGGGTATCCAACTGCGGGTGCAGCGGGCGATCAAGGACAGGTTCGCCGGGGGCATGCCGGTGGGCAGCGCCGTGTGCGTCCCGTCGGGGGCGACCGTCCCTCGCTTCGTGATCTCCACGCCGACGATGGTGGCCTCCTCGCAGAACGTGAGCGAGACCCTGAACGTGGCGATGGCCTGTGCGGCCGCCTTCCAGGCCGTGCACCGGCAGAACCGGCGGGCGCCGGGAAGCATCCGCTCGGTCGCGCTGGTCGGGATGGGCGCGCGGACCGGCGGCGTGCCGGCCCGGGTCTGCGCGAATCTGATGTGGACCGGCTACACGCTCTTCCACGACCACTGGTTCGAGGACGACGACGAGCTGCGCGCCACGATCACCACCCAGCTCGCCGGCATCGAGCAGGCTCCGGCCACGACGAGGGTGCGGATCACGCCGCCGAAAGGGCATTCCTTTCGCCGCTGACGCCGGGCCCGCCGCGCCGACCGCCGGCCCTGACCCCCTCTCCGCCACGACGACCGGGAGTTCCTCCTCCATGAGCGACAGCACCCCGCCCACGCCTCCCGCCTCCCCGGCCTCGCCGGAGCCCGACGCGAACGACCCGCTCGGCCTGACCGGTCTGTTCACGGGCGGCGGAGAGCCCTGGCTTCCGGTCCTCAAGCCGGTCATCGAGGCGCGGCCGGACGCCGCCACGTTCATCGGCCCGGGCCGCAGCCCCCAGGTCGTCCCCGTGCGCGAGCTCACCTTCCAGGCGCTCAAGCCCAACCCGCCGCACAAGTGGAAGGTCGTCGCCTTCGGCCAGAACCCCTACCCGCGGCCGGAGAGCGCCACCGGCATCGCGATGTTCGACAACACCTTCAACGACTGGAAGGACAGCCAGTTCGGACGGGTCGTCAGCATCCGCTGCCTCATCAAGGCGGCGGCCATGTGGAAGTACGGCATCCCCAAGAAGACGCCCGTCGGCGACGTCCGCGCCCTGCTGAAGGAACGGGACACGGTCCAGCCCCCCGAGTGGTTCCAGGCGATGCTCACGCAGGGCGTGCTGCTGCTGAACGCCTCGTTGACCGCCAGCGCCGACGGTGCGATGGGCACCGACCAGCACACCGGGTTCTGGCGCCCGGTGGCCGAGCGGATCGTCGAGGAGATCCTCCGGGCCAAGCAGGAGGCCGTCGACGAGGAGGACCGCGGCGTCGTGTTCGCCTGGTGGGGCGCTCACGCCCGCAGTCTGAAGCGGACCGTCCTGCGCCTGCAGAAGAAGTATCCGGGCGTCGAGGTCCGGCACATCGACCACGCCAATCCGGCGGCACAGGGTGACCTCTTCTGCGAGGGAGACCACTTCACCACGGTGAACGACGCCCTGCTGTCGCTCGGAGCCGAGGCGATCGACTGGCTGCCGAGCAAGGGCTGGGACAAGCAGCCCACCGGCGAAGGCGGTCCCGGTGCCGCCGGCGGTGCAGGCACGGACACCGGAGTCGCCGCACGGATGGGGGCCTTCATCGCCTCGACGATGGAGCTCCACCAGCTCTACCTGGAACGGCTCACCAGCGTCCAGGACGAGGGCCACGTCCTGCCGCCGGTCACCGGGGTGTTCGACACCCCGCTGATGCCCTTCGAGGACGCCGTCGCCCCGGTCACCGGCGTGCTGTCCGGGCTCGCCCGCCACATCGAGCGCTCGCGTGACTTCGGCAAGCGGCGGGCGGACGAGCAGAGGGGGGCCGGGCTGTCGGCCGACGCCATCGCCGCGCTCTTCCTCTACACCTGCGAGTCGGGCTTCTACCGGAACATCAACGCCGTCCTGCGGTCCGCGGACCGCAGCCGCGTCGTGCCCTACCTGCCGTACCTGCGCCTGCTGTTCTCCGCGGTCTCGGAGCTCCCCGCCCACGACCGACCGCTGTGGCGGGGTGTGGGCCTGGACCTGCGGCGGCAGTACCCGGTCGGCGAGACCGTGACCTGGTGGGGCGTCTCGTCCTGCACGTCGGAGCTGAGCGTCGCCCGCTCGTTCCTCGGCAGCCGGGGCAAGCGCACGCTGTTCGAGGTGACCCCCGCCCGCGCGGTGGGTATCCGCAGTTTCTCCGCGTTCACCGGGGAGGAGGAGTACATCCTCGCCCCGGGCACCCAGCTGGAGGTCACGGACGTGACGACCGAACGCGGCGGACTGTGCACGGTCAAACTGACCGAGGTGGAGACCCGGCTCGTCTCCTGACGCAGGGAGGTTGTGGTGGCCCCGGCGGGCACTGGTGGTCGCCGGGCAGCCGCATCGTGGCGTACTGCCCGCACGTAGGGTCGGAGCGTCACTCCTCCGTGGGCGGGTCGCGTGGCGTGACAGATGCCCCGCGCGTGGTCCGGAACGGCGTGCGCGAGCACGAGCTCCCGTCCTGGATGCGCGTTTCGGATGCTGAATGCGGAAGACGCATACGCCTTTTGCTAGTGTCACGCCATGATGGGTACGGAAGACGTCCTCAGGCTCACGGTGTCCGCGCTGATGACGCGCACCGGCGAACGGCAGGGCGATCTCGCCGCCGGCCTCGGGCAGTCGCAGGCACAGGTCTCGCGCAAGCAGGCCGGCAAGTCCCACTGGTCCCTGGAGGACGTGGATCTGCTCGCGGCCCACTACGGGCTGCATCCCCTCGACGTGCTGGCCGGTCCCACGCACGCGGTCGGGGTCCTGCACGGAGCCGTGCCCAGCCTCCAGGCGGGCGCGCAAGCGCTCGCCGTGCCGCTGCCGCCCCGAGCGCAGCCCGAGTCGGCCCCCACCGTCGAGCCGCCCGCACCCGATGACCCCTCCGCGGCGCCGGACCAGGCGCCCGCGCCGGCCGGCACGGAGCCGGAGGAGGCGCCCCAGCAGCCGTGCGTGCTGTGTGGGCAACCGGCCACCCTCGAACTCGACGGCTTCCCCCAGCACCTGACCGCGGAGGAATGCGCGGCGGCCGTCGCCGCAGCCGCCGGAGCCGTGTCCCCTCCCGACCCCCGCCCCGCCCCCGCGGCGCCCGCGGCCGATCGCGAACAGCCGGTCGGCGCGGCCCCGGAACCATTCCCGACCGTGCCGGCCACCGCCACCCCGGCTGCTGAGCCCGCGGCCCCCGAGCCGGTCCCGCCGGTCGGGCCGACGGCACCGGTTCCGGCGCGCCCTGTGCGCAGTGCTCCGGGGTACGCCTCCGGCACGCTCGTGGAGCAGATCACGGACCGCGTGCACGAGGTCCTCGCCTCCTGCTCCGGTGAGGTCGACATGGCGCAGGCGGAGCTGGTCAAGGCGGCGATCCCGGACGTCATGACCCTGCTGAAGGCCTCGCGGGTAGGCGGCCGGTACGAGCACTCGGAGTTCCCGCCCACAGCGGAGATCCTGCGGAAGAAGTCGCAGAAGGGCGCGGACGACATCTGGGAAGGACGCCCGAAGTGGCGCAACCCGGAGCTCTTCGCGGCGGCGAAGAAGGGCGAGCGGATCGAGGTGACCGCGCTGGACATGAATGCGGCCTACCTCTCGGCGCTCAAGTGCTGGCTGCCGATCGGCCAGCTCCGCGAGGACACCAGCGGCGTGCACGACCCGAAGAAGGCCGGCGTCCACCTCGTCACCCCGCCCGACTGGCATCACGACGACCTGCCCAGCCCGCTCGGGGCCCGGATGGAACCGGGCGAACTGTGGGTCAGTGAGTCCACCCTGCGCCTCCTGCTCGACTGCACGCGCCAAGGCCTCGCCGACGCACCCGTCATCCACCGCTCCCTCGTCTCGGGCGCCTCGGAAGCACTCCTGGAAAAGCTTCGACGCGCTCTCGCGGAAACCCGGAAATCGGCTCTGGCGAATGGCGATGAATTGACCGTGGCCTATGTGAAGGCCATGTACTCTAAGTTCGTGTCGACGATCGGCGAGTCCAGTGCGAACCGTGAAATCCGCCGCCCGGACTGGATGCACATCATCCGCTCGAAGGCGTTCGCGAATCTCTGGATGAAGGCGCACAAGGCCTACAAGGCCGGACTCCAGGTCGTGGAGATCTCCGGCACGGACGAACTCCACATCGCAGGCGACTGGCGCACGGTCTTCCCGGAGGGCCGGGAACTGAACCAGGTGAAGGAAAAGCAGACGTACGTGCTCGGGGGTAAGCGCTGATGACCGGATCTCCGGACCTGTGGTCCCGCTGGGGAGAATTCCGCAAATTCAATGCGCAGGGAATGAAGGGCGGCGAAGCCCTGATCCTGGAACTCAACCGGATCGTCTACTCGTCCGGCATCTCCTCGCCGATCACCTCGAAGCGCGGACTCGCCGCCCGCCTGCGCTACCTCGACAGCACGGCGGGCCGCGCCGCCCTCACGGAGCAGGGCGTGTCGGCCCGCACGATCCGGTCGTGGATGAAATCCAAGGGGAAGGTGACCCCCACGGCGGCGAACCGCGAGCGGATCGATGCCGCCTACTGGTTTCGCCGACGGGAGAACCTGATCCGCTCCGGCTGGCTCAAGCGCCACCTCGACAACGACGGCCGCGGTCGCCGGATGGAGATCTACCCCGTCGACCAGAGCCACGTACCCGCCGAACGCCTGCGCCCCGGTCTGTCCCAGCGCTCCATCACGGTCCGCTACGTCTGGGGCGACCTCGTCGATGCCTGGGCCGCCCAGGACCAGGCCACCGTCGACGAGATCTGGGACGACGTCATCAGCGACCTCGACTCCGACTACAACGCGTACAGCTACGTCTCGTCCGTCGGCATCGGGGCCTGACCAGCCGTACGTCCTGGTTTCCGGCTCTCCCCCCGAAGTCCACCCGGGAAGGCCGGTCGCACCGCGCGGGGGATGATGGGGAGGAACGACGGAACACGAGGTCAGGAGTCTCCATGGCGAAGCCGGTTCACCAACCCCGTGAGGACGCGGAGTTCGATTTCATCCTCAGGATGAGTGGGGTTCCGGTCCTCGCGTACTTCACGGGTACGTGGCCCAAGGCGATCGAGCCCTGCCGGGCGATGGACGAGGTCGTGGGCGGCGTCGCCGTGGAGTACGCGGGCCGCCTGACGGCCGTCCGCACCGACATCACCCGCTGCCCGGCCGCGACCCAGCGATACGGGATCACCGCGGCAGCCTCGTACGTCCTGTTGAAGGGCGGGGAAGCGGTGGCACACGGCACCGGCCCCGTGACCGCCGCCGAGGTACGGGAGCTCCTGGACAGCCACCTCTGAGGGGGCTGCGGAGCGGCCGGTAGCCTCGGGCGCCGTGGGTATACAGCTGGACCCCGACGAGGCGCACTGGCTCCAGGAGCAGGCCCGCGACGCCCGCCCAGGCTTCATGGAAGCAGAGGGCGGCGTTCGAGGAGTTCCTTGCCCGGCAGGCGTCCCCCGATGGACAGTGAACCTCTCCACGTGAGGTGACCACGCCTCGACCTGAGGTGAGAGAGGGCTCCATGAGTGTCGACGTCTTCGTGTGCCGCTTCGAGAACGGCGAGCCGGCACCGCTGGACATGAGTGCCGCGCACGAGGTCCTCGGCCCCTACGTGGTGGCGCGGGACCGCGGGACGGATTTCCTGTCGGTGAGTACGGGGGACGGGGAGGAGGCGGACGTGTACCTCAACAGCCCGGCCGGCGTCACCTTCAACCGCTTCGGCGGGGACGGGATCATGGACCTCCTGGCCGTCCTGCTGCGACGGCTGGGTGCCGTGCTCGTCGTCCCGGGCGGGCCGACCGTGATCCAGCGGGACGAGGAGAGCGAGCATCTGCCCGCCTCCCTGAGGGACGAGTGGCCCGTCGTCGTGGCCCGTACCGGCGCGGAGATCGACCACGCGATCCGGTCCTCCTGAGTCCCTCGACGCCCTCGCCTGGGCATCTGCCGTGAGCTCGCCGTCGGTACGGCTCCGGGGCCCGCCTCACGACGGGCCCCGGTCCGTTCACCGACGGGGGATCAGCAGGCGCCGAGGTCCTGCCAGACGCCCCACTCGCCCGTGGTGCCGGGCTCCTCGCCGGTCGTCCACCACTTGGCCTTCCAGGTGTGGCCCTTGTGCGAGACCTGCTGGCCACCGGTGTACACGCTGGAGGAGACCCACGGGGCCGCCGTGCACTGCGTGGCGCCGCCCGTGACGGTCAGGGAGAAGACCGCCGCGTGGCCGGCCGAGGGGCTCGCTCCGTTGACCACGATCTGGTAGGTACCGGAGACCGCGGCCGCCGTGGTGTTCACGGTGAGGGTCGAGGAGCCCCCGGCCGTCACCGAGGTGGGGCTGAGCGTGGCGGAGACGCCGGCCGGCAGGCCGCTGACCGTGAGGTTCACCGTCTGCGCCGCACCGGCGGTGACGGCCGTCTTCACCGTGGTGGAGGTGGACGCTCCGGCGGTGACGGTGGCGGACGCCGGGGTGGCGGTCACCGAGAAGTCGTCGGACGGAGTGGTCGTCCCGCTGGTGAAGGGGGCGAAGATGTGGGAGAAGTCCCAGGTGTTCTGCTGGATGCCGGAGCAGCCGTCGGCGGCCGCGCCGCCGGGGCAGCTTCCGTTGTCCCGCTGGAGCGCCCAGAACGAGAGGGTGTTGATGCCCTTGGAGATCGCCCAGTCGTAGATCGTGCGGGCGTTGGCGAGGGTGAAGGTCTCGGCCGGGCCGAAGTCGTCGACGCCGATCATCTCGATGATGCCGACCATGCCCCAGAGCTGGGTGGCCGTCTTCGTGGGGTAGAGCTTGGCGAGTTGGTCGTAGAGGCCCTGGGCGGCCGTCTTGGTGTCCGCGGCCATGTCGTGGGCCGCGTTGTCGTAGTAGTCGAAGGTCATGAGGTTGACGACGTCGACGCGAGCGCCGTTGGTCACGGCGTTCTTGAGGACCGCGAGCCCGCTGGCGGCGAGGCCGTGGGTGGTCGTCGGCAGGGTGTACGAGATCTGGATCTGGCGCCCGTTGGCGGCGGCCCGGTCCTGGACCAGCTTGATGGCCTTGTTGCGGCGGTCGATACCGGCGGTGTTGTCGAGGGCGTCGACCTCGATGTCCATGTCGAGCCGGGTGATGTCGTAGGTCGTGATGACCTTCTCGTACACGGCGGCGATCTGGTTGACGTCGGTGCAGCTGTCCGCGATCTCGGTGCCGGTGGTGTCGGCCGTGTAGCCGCCGAACGACGGGATGACGTCGCCGCCGCGGGACTGCATGGTCTTGATGTCGGCGCCGAACGAGGCCTGGGCGATCGGCAGTCCGGTGTCGCCGTTCCAGTACGCGGTACAGGATCCCTTGGCCGCGGTCTGGAGGAACGCCATCGTCAGGTGCTTGGCACCCGACTGCGCGCTGAGCGCGGCGGGGCTCTCCCCGGTCCAGGACTCGAAGTAGGGGGCGAAGACCCGGGCGGGGAGGGGGGTTGCCGCCTGGGCGGGAGCGGAGGAGAGGGTGGCGAGCCCGAAGGCGGCCACGGCGGTCACGGCGGCGGCGAGAGCCGAGCGGAGCGAACGTCGTCTCATGGCGATCCAATGGATGTGGGGGAGCGGGGAGTGCGTCGACGTCCTTGTCACGCACGACTGTCGGGATACGGAGTAACCCCGCGGCCATGGGCACGTCAATGGCCTGGACCAAACTTGGACTAGACCAATTTCGCGACTCGTTGCGTGGTACATCCAGCCGGTGCGGGCACTTGCTGGAGCGATGCGCACGGGCGGCCCGATTGGTCCAGCGAGCCAGGGGCGGCGCTCCGCTCGCCCGGAAGCGGTCGAGCGGGGCGCTTCGGTTCAGGACCCCAGCGCCCCCCGTCGCTCGACCGTGCCGTTGCGCGGGCACTGGCGTACCGCGCGCCCCGGGCCCCGTTCGGGGAGGCCTCCGGGCACGTGTCACCGTCCGTCTGACCGAGGTCGCCCGAGCTCAGGACCACGACCGCCCTCTCGGAAGCGGACCCGGACGGTCAGCCCACCGCCCTGGCGGTTCGCCGTCGCCGTCGCCCGTGCCCCGTGGGCCCGCGCGATCGAGTCGACGATCGACAGGCCGAGGCCGACGCCCTCGCCCTCGCCGGGCCCGTGGGTGCGGGCGGCCGAGCGGCGGAACGGCTCGAAGAGGAGCGGTACGGTCTCGGGCGGCACGGCGGGCCCGGTGTTCGTCACCGCGATGCCGTCCGGGCCGGTCCGGACCTCCACCCGGCCGCCCTCGGGGACGTTGTGGCGCACCCCGTTCGCGATCAGGTTGTGCAACAGGCGTTCCAGCAGCACCGGGTCCCCCTCGACGGTCAACGGCCCGGGTCGTACGACGACGGTCACCCTGCGTTCGGCCGCCTCGCCCGTGAGCGCGGCGGCCGTCTCCCGGGCGACCTCGTCCAGGGCGACCCGGCGCCGCTCCTGGAGCCCCTGGTCGGAGGCGGCGAGCAGGAGCAGCCCCTCGATGATCCGCTCGCTGCTGTCGGCGACCTCGATGAGCTTGGAGCGGATCCGGGCCACCCGCTCCGGCGAGGGGTCCCCGGCGAGTCCGATCTCCGCCGCCGCGCGCTGCACGGCGACCGGGGTGCGCAGCTCGTGGGCGGCGTTCGCGGCGAACCGCTGCTGGGCGGAGACGAGCTGCTCCATCCGCCCGAGCATGCCGTCGAAGGTGTCGGCGAGCCGCTTGAGCTCGCCGGGCGGCGCGTCGAGGGCGATCCGCTCGTGGAGGTTGGCGGCGGACAGCCGGCGGGCGGTGTCGGTGATCACGGCGATCGGCCGCAGCACCCGCCCGGCCGCCCACCAGGCGAGCGCGACCGAGAGGACGGCGTAGCAGGCGAGCACGATCACCGAGACCGTGAGGAGGCGGTCCAGGGCGGCGGACTCGGCGGCGTCGCTGACCGACCGGGTGATCGCGAGGGTCTGGGACGGAATCAGACTCGCGCCCGGGCTCGGGGCGGGGCTCGCCGGGACCGCGCTGGGCAGCGGGGTGGTGGGCAGGAAGCTCTGCGAGGCGTCCGGCGGATGTTCGAACCGCTGGGCCGGCACCGCGACGCCGACGGCCAGGCTGATGGAGGAGTACAGGCTCTCGTACACGAGCCAGTACACGAACCCGGTGAGCAGCGCGCCGGCCAGCACGAGGAGCCCGGCGTACAGGGCGGTGAGCCGGGTGCGCTCCCCGCCGAGCGGGACGCGCGCGAAGAGGCGGCGGCTCATGACGCGATCCGGTAGCCGGCGCCGGGCACCGTCTCCACCACGGGCGGCTCGCCCAGCTTGGCCCGCAGCTTGCTCAGGGTGACCCGTACCGCGTTGGTCCGGTAGCTGGTGTGCTCCTCCCAGACCTGCTCGATCAGGTCCTCGCCGCTGACCACCGCACCCTCCGCCCGCAGCAGCGCCTCCAGGACGCCGAACTCCTTGCGCGACAGGTGCAGGTGCCGGCCGTCCCGGCTGGCCTGGCGGCGGGCGGTGTCCAGCACGATCCCGCGGCGTTCGAGGACGGGCGGCAGGGCCGGCCTGGCGCGCCGGCCCAGCGCGAGCACCCGGGCGAGGAGCTCGTCGTAGGCGAAGGGCTTGGTGAGGTAGTCGTCGGCGCCCAGACCGAGGCCCTCGACCCGGTCCCGTACCGTGCCGGCCGCCGTCAGCATCAGCACCCGGGTCATCAGCCGCTGTTCGACCACGCGGCGGCACACGTCGTCGCCGTGTATCCCGGGCAGGTCGCGATCGAGGACGAGGACGTCGTACTCCCCGAGCTGGAGCTTCCGCAGCGCTTCGAGGCCGTCGGCCGCCACGTCCACGGCGAGCGCGTCGCGGCGCAGCCCTTCGGCGATCATCTCGGCGAGGAACGCCTCGTCCTCCACCAGTAGTACGCGCATGCCCCCTGTGTATCCGAAAGGGACCTTTCGCCGGTGTAAACGAAACCGCTGAGAGAAGCGAAACATCCCTTCGCGGCACCGTCACCGCCATGACGATTCGACGTATGACCCGCGTGGCCGCCGCCGGTTCCCTGGCCGCGGTCCTCGCCCTGTCCGCCGCCGCCTGCTCGGGTTCCACCCCGGGAGGAGGGGACGACGGCGGCGTGAGCGAAGAGGGCAAGAAGGCCGACCAGGCCTTCGAGCACCGCAAGTGCCTGCGCGAGCACGGCCTCGACGTACCCGAGCCCAAGCCGGGGGAGAAGGGCGTCGGACTCACCGTCGGCGGCGACGGCATGTCCAAGGAGAAGATCGAGCAGGCGTTCAAGGCCTGCCAGGGCAAGGCCGGCGGCGCCGGCCTCGGCAAGGAGCCGACACAGGCCGACAAGGACAAGGCGCTCGCCTACGCGCGCTGCATGCGGGAGAACGGCTTCAACATGCCGGACCCGAAGTTCGAAGGCGGCGCCCAGCAGGCCCTGCCGATACCGCAGGGGGCGGAGATGCAGAAGTTCGAGAAGGCCGCCAAGGCGTGCGAGGGCGTGGCCCGATGAGCGAGCGCAGCGACCGCAGCGAGGGTGAGCGCCCGCTCGGCCGGCGCCGGCTGCTCGTCGCCCTCGGGGCGATCGTCGCCGTCGCGGGCGCCGGAGCCGCCGCCACCGCCCTGAGCGCGGACCGGGACCAGGATCCGCAGACCGCCGCCGCCGGCTCCCGCGGGCTGCCGCCCGCCACCGCCGCGGTCACCCGCGGCGACCTGAGCGACAGCTCCCAGAAGGACGGCACCCTCGGTCACCTCGGCGAGCGGAAGATCAACGCCGGCGGCGCCGGCGGCACCCTCACCTGGATCGCCCCGACCGGCTCGGTCGTCGAGCGGGACGGACGCCTCTACGAGGTGGACGGCGAGCCGGTCCGGCTGATGTACGGCGACGAGCCCATGTACCGGACGCTCAAGACCGGCGACAAGGGCAAGGACGTACGGCAGCTGGAGGAGAACCTGGCCGCGCTCGGTTTCACCGGCTTCGACGTCGACGAGGAGTTCACGGCGAAGACCGCCGCCGCCGTCAAACGCTGGCAGAAGTCCCACGACATGAAGCAGACCGGCACGGTCGGCCCCGACCGGATCGCCTTCGCGGGCAGCGCGATACGCGTCAAGGACGCCGGCGCCGGCTCGGGCGGCGGTGCGGGGAGCGGAGGCGGCTCCGGCGAGGGCCGGCTCGCGCCCGGCGACCGGATCACTTCCGGCAGCCCGGTGCTCACGGTGACGGGATCCGAGCGGGTGGTCCGCCTCGAACTGCCCGTCGCCGAGGCCGAGTCGGCGAAGACCGGCACCCGTGTGAAGGTCCGGCTGCCGGACGGCACCGAACAGCCGGGGAAGGTGTCCGCGGTCGGCAGGACCGCGTCGGCGGGCGGGGACCCGCAGGACAAGACCCCGAAGATCGAGATCACCGTCTCCTTCGACCAGCCGGCCAAGGTGAAGGGCGTCGACCAGTCCCCGGTCACGATCGAACTCACCGGCCGCACCCGCCAGGACGTCCTGTCCGTCCCCGTCAACGCGCTGCTCGCGCTCCCCGGCGGAGGCTTCGGCGTGCAGGTCGTGGAACAGGGCGGAACGCGTGACGTCCGGGTCGAACTCGGCATGTTCGGCCAGGGCCGGGTCGAGGTCACCGGCGGAGGACTGCGCGAAGGCATGAAGGTCGGGGTGCCGAACGCATGAGGGGCGAGAGGAACGCCGAGGCGTACGACACCGGGCCCTTCGGTGACACGGCGGGCGGTGCCCATGACGCCCGGTGCGGTGACACGCGCGGGGACGAGCCCGCGGACGTGCACGGCACCGCGGAGCTCCACGCGCATCCCACCGAGGCCGCCGACGCGCCGCACCGCCCGGTGCCGCGCGTCGTGGACCTCAAGGGCGTCGTCAAGGAGTACGCGGGCGGGGTACGCGCCCTCGACGGGATCGACCTCGACGTCGGCCAGGGCGAGTTGGTCGGCATCGTGGGACCCTCGGGCTCCGGCAAGTCGACCCTGCTGCACATCGTCGGGACCCTCGACCGGCCCACCGCCGGGACCGTGGCGATCGCCGGCCACGACATCGCCGCGCTCACCGACCGGAAGGTCTCCGCGCTGCGGGCCCGGCACATCGGCTTCGTCTTCCAGGCCTTCCACCTGGTGCCGGGCGTCGCCGCCGTCGACAACGTCGCGGAAGGCCTGCTGTACTCCGGCTTGCCCCGCGCCCGCCGCCGCCGGATGGCCGCGGACGCCCTGGCCCGGGTGGGGCTCGCCGACCGCATGCGGCACCGCCCGCACGAGCTCTCCGGCGGGCAGAAGCAGCGCGTGGCCATCGCCCGGGCGGTCGTCGGGGAGCCCGCGCTGCTGCTCGCCGACGAGCCGACCGGCGCGCTGGACTCGGCGTCCGGCGAGGCGGTGATGGAACTGCTGCACACGCTGAACGACGAGGGCGCCACGATCGCGGTCATCACGCACGACACCGAGATCGCGGGGCGGTTGCCGCGGCAGGTCCGGATCCGTGACGGCCGGGTCGTCGCGGACACGGCCCGGGGAAAGGTCGTCGTCCGATGAGGCGCAGGACCGACCCGAGGGCCGGCCGTAGGTCCGGCCCCAGCACCGCCCCCGTCGCCGGGTCCGCCCGTCGGAACGGCCTGAGGGCCGCCCGGCTCGGTCCGCGCGACGTCCTGCACGTCGGCTCGGCCGGGCTGCGCAGCCGCCCCGTCCGCGTGGTGCTGTCCGCGCTCGGGATCGCCATCGGCATCGCGACGATGATCGCGGTGGTGGGCATCTCGGCCTCCAGCCAGGCCCAGTTGCTGCGGCAGCTCGACGCACTGGGCACGAACATGCTGGTCGCCAAGGCGGGCGAGGGGATGTTCAGCGGGCAGGACGTCAAGCTGCCCAAGGACGCGGTGGGCACGGTCTCCCGCATCGAGGGCGTCGAGAAGGCCGGCGCGACCGGCGACCTCGCGCGCTCGGTGCGCCGCTCCGAGAAGATCCCGGCGGCCGAGACCGGCGGCATCGCGGTCAAGGCCGCCACCGAGGGCATGCTCGACGTGCTGCGCGGCCGGGCGGCATCCGGCACCTGGCTGAACGCGGCGAACGGCCGCTATCCGGCGGTGGTGCTGGGACATGTCGCCGCGGAGCGCCTGGGCATCGACCGGCCCGGGCGGCAGGTCTGGATCGACGACCGCTACTTCACCGTCGTCGGCATCCTCGACCCGCTGCCGCTCGCCCCGGAGATCGAGCGCTCGGCGCTGGTCGGCTGGGACGCGGCCCAGCGGCTGCTCGGCTTCGACGGACATCCGACCGCGGTGTACGAGCGTTCCACGGACGCGTCGGTACGCGAGGTCCAGCGGCTGCTCGCCCCGACGATCGACCCGCGGAACCCGCAGAACGTGGCGGTCGGCGACCCGTCCTCGGCGCTCAAGGCGAAGGCCGCCACGGAGGGCGCCTTCTCCACGCTGCTGCTCGGCCTGGGCGGCATCGCCCTGCTCGTCGGCGGCGTCGGGGTCGCGAACACCATGATCATCTCGGTTCTCGAGCGGCGCCACGAGATCGGCCTGCGCCGTTCGCTGGGCGCGACCCGGGGACAGATCCGGATCCAGTTCGTGACCGAGTCCCTGATGCTCTCGGGCCTCGGCGGCCTGGCCGGCGTGGCCCTCGGAGCGGCCGCCGTGGCCGCGTACGCCACCGCCGGCGGGCTGCCGTGGGTCGTCCCGCCCTGGGCGGCCGCGGGCGGCTTCGCGGCGACCCTGGCGATCGGCACGGTGGCGGGCCTCTACCCGGCGTTACGGGCGTCCCGACTGTCGCCGACGCTGGCGCTGGCGGCGGGGTAGGGGAGCCGAAGGCCCCGCGGGGCGCTGCGGGGGCCGGTGCGATGCCCGGCCCCCGCGGCGGTCCCGCCGCCACGTTCCGGTCGACGGTCGACGGTCGACTGCGGTGCCGGACGCCGGCGCCGCCGCGTGAGTCGATGGGCGCCCGCGACCGGCTCGTCCCGGTGCGGGCGCCGAGCCCGTGCGGGCCGGATGCGGGCCGGGTCCCGGGCAGGACGACGACGGCGTCGCGGCCGCGTCGGCCGGGCGGTTCCTAGGGCCGGTCGAAGGCGTCGGGTGCGGGAGCGGTCACGACCTTGGGGAGGGCGCCCGGGTGCTCCCGCGCGAGCCAGCCGACGAGCTCCTCCCGGACGGCGCAACGGGTCGCCCACAGGTCGTCGGCGTCCTTGGAGGTCACGATCGCCCGCACCGTGATGCCGGTCGGCGAGGTGTCGGTGACGGCGAGGTCCCAGCCCCGCCCGTCCCAGGTGCCGCACGTGGTGAGGAACTCCTCGAGGTGCGCGCGCACGAGCGCGACCGGTGTCGTGTGGTCGCAGTGGACGAACACCGACCCCGTCATCTCCGCGCCGCCGCGCGACCAGTTCTCGAACGGCCGCGAGGTGAAGTACGAGACCGGGAGCGTGACACGGCGCTCGTCCCAGGTCCGCACCGTGAGGAAGGTGAGGGTCACCTCCTCCACGACACCCCATTCGCCGTCCACGACGACGGTGTCACCGATGCGGACCATGTCGCCGAACGCGATCTGGAAGCCGGCGAAGAGGTTGCTCAGCGTCGACTGGGCCGCCACGCCGGCCACGATGCCGATGATGCCGGCCGAGGCGAGCAGGGAGGTGCCGAGGGTACGGAAGGAGGGGAAGGTGACGAGAGCGGCGGCGGCGGCGAGCACCCCGACGGCGACGGACACGGCCCGCATGATCAGCGTGACCTGGGTACGGACCCGGCGAAGCCGTGCGGCATCGCGGGAGCGTCCGGCGTACCGCGCGTACGAGGACTCGACGACCGCCGCGACCGACCGGATCGCCAGCCAGGCTCCGCCGCCGATCAGGCACAGCAGCAGGACGCGGCTCACCGCCTCCGTGTGCGCGTGCAGCACCCCCCGTCCGGGCGCCGCCAGCGGGTAGGTCCATCTGAGCAGGACGGCCAGCACGACGACGTACAGCGGCGTGCGGCAGCGGCGCAGCAGCCCCCACAGCGGGGTTTCCGGATGCCGCGCGTCGGCGAACCGTGCCAGCAGGTCCGCCGCACGGCACACGACGAAGGCCGCGAGCGCCGAGACGCCGACGGCGATCGCCAGCCGGAAAACGCTCTCCATGTGCTCCCCAGGTGATGAGTCGAACAGGCCCGTCAGCTACGCCTCACCGCCCGGGAGTACGCCAAACCTCGACCCGGGAACCGGCGCCGCGCAACTCCGGCGCGGTCGGGCCCGCATCGCCGGTGCCGCGGACGGTGACGCATCCCGATCATGAGGAAACACCCTGCGTCAGACGACCGCACCACTGTTACTGTCAAGGGAGTTGAGGCAGGTGGGGGTACGGACCGGGGGGTCCCCGCGCGGAGCGCGGCCGCCACCTCCGCATGGACTCATTCGGGGAGGGACCCTTCTTTTGCGACAGATACGAACGCGCCGTCGTGCGCGTATCGCGGCGATCGCCGTCGCCCTGAGCGCGGCGCTTGCCACGGTGTCACCGCTCGGCGCGGGCACCGCGATCGCGGCACCCTCGGCGCCGGCGGAGCTGGTGATTCCGGCCGAGCGCCACGCGGCGCCGGACGCCGGACGCCTGCAGGTCGCCGGTTCGACCGGCTTCCTGAGGGGTGACGAGGCGTCGGGGCTCAAGTGGGTCCCGTACGACGGCGGAACGGTCATCCCGTACGCGAACCCCCACGGGGACCGGCTCTTCGGCACCGGACGCGACCTGATCGCCCGGCTGAGCGGCGCCCAGGACAAGGTCGACTTCACCGACGTCCTTGGCGAGACCACGATGACCGTCGCCATCCCCTCGGGCCATCGGTTCGCCGCGGTGATGGGGACCGAGGTCGTCACCCAGGAGTACAAGGACGGCGCGGTCGTCGCGGTCCACGCGCTGTCCGTCGTCGACGGAGTCGCCAAGGACCGTACGGTCTGGGGCTTCCGGCCCGGCACCACCGACATCTCGGTGTGGAGCGGGGACAACCCGAAGGGCTTCTTCCTCTCCTACCAGCTGGACGGGCTGAAGAAGACGGCTTGGATCAGGGCCGAGACGCTCGGCCAGTGGACGCTGGAGAACGCACGGAGCGTGAGCGCGGCGGGCGGCTACGTCTTCATCGTCACGCCGGAGAAGCGGCTCCAGGTCTGGGGCGCCGACGTCTTCGGGGGCCAGGGCCCCCTGCGCGAGCTCGACTGGCCGGACGACGTGACCCCGGTCGGCATGGTCGGCAACCAGGTGATCACCCGCTCGGCCTATGACCCCGACGAGGCCACGCTGACCGCGTACTCCGGCGACGGCGGGCTGGGACGTGTCGTCCTCACCCAGGTGCGAGGGGACATCCGGATCACCCCGGACGGGCGCCTGCTGGCCGTCCGGTTCGGCAGCGAGGGCATCCGTACCGTCCAGGCGCTGCGGGTCGAGATCAACGGGGGAGCGCTCCGCGTCGACACGGTCCACCAGATTCCGCTCGTCCCGACCTCCCGTCACCGCATCGCGGTCGCGCAGGGCGAGCTGAGCTCCGTGGACCAGATCCCGTGGGAGCAGCCCCACCTGAGAGGCACCCGGCTCTCCGCCACCGAACCGGTCACGGCCGAGCCCGTGCAGGACCGGGGCACCGGCCCCGACTTCGACGCCCACTGCGGGCAGGAGTCCGACTGCCCCACGCTCGTACCGACGGGCGACGGGCGGGTCGTCTACCGGAACTCCCGGCAGGACCTGGTCCTCATGGACTCCGGCAAGCAGCTGCCCGGCACCACGGTCGTCGAGGGGGGCGTCGTCGGCGACGTCGAGGCATCGGGCCGGTACGTCTCCTTCCTCTCCCCGAACAGCATGCAGAAGGTCCTGGACCTCGACACCGGCAAGATCGTCTTCGCCCGCGGCGGGTTCGCCGGGCAGGCGACCTCGCTCGAGGGCGGAAGCCTCTGGGTGGAGGGCGCGACCGCCGGCACCGTCGACGCCCTCGACGTCCGCACCGGCGCGACCCTGCGCTCGGTGAAGGTCGCCGACTGCTCCCTGAAGGACCTTCAGGTACGCCGCAGCGCCGTGTACTGGAAGTGCGACGCGACCTCCGGTGTCACCGATCTCGACACGAAGACCACCACCGCCCTGCCCGGCCACGACACCGCGGTCCTCGGGGAGGGCTACGTGGCCCACGCCGAGGCGGGCACCCTGTCGCTGACCCCGCTCAGGGGCGACGACAGGGCGACCCGGACCATCGGCCGGCCGGCCGACGCCCGGCCCGGCTTCGGCTGGGCCGTGGACCGCTTCGGCGGCCATCTGGCCTGGGTGGACGACCTGCAGCGCACGCACGTGGCGCCGAGCGGCGTCCGGACGCCGGACGTCTTCGTCGTCGACTCCGTACAGCCCAGCGGGATCCTGGACCGCAAGGCGACCACGCCGCAGAAGTGGTCGGCGAAGTGGTGGTTCTCCAAGCCGGTACGCCGCTGGAGCGTCACCTTCGTGAGCGAGTCGGGCGCCCACCAGCGCACGCTGCAGGGCTGGGAGCAGATCCGCGGCGCGCTGGAGGTGAACTGGGACGGCACGGACCCGGCCGGGCAGCCGATGCCCGACGGCCTGTACAACTGGACGCTGACCGCCGAGCCCGAGGACGAGCTCATCGGCCCGGCCACGCGCCTGTACGGGGAAGTGGCCCTGACCCGTCTGAGCTCGCTGGCCTCCGGCCGCTACCAGCCGGTGACGCCGGCCCGGGTGATGGACACCCGCAACGGCACCGGCGTCGCCAAGGAGAAGATCGGCCCGGGCGGAACGGTCTCCCTCCAGGTGACCGGACGCGGCGGAGTTCCGGAGTCGACCGCCGTCTCGGCGGTGGTCCTGAACGTGACCGCGACGAACCCGACGGCGTCGACGTTCGTGTCGGCGTACCCGTACGGGACGACCCGGACCAGCGCCTCGAACCTGAACGTCGTCGCGGGGCAGACCGTCCCCAACCTGGTCGTGGTGCCGGTCAAGGACGGCAAGGTCACCTTCTACAACCGCAGCGGCAGCGTCGACCTCATCGCCGACGTGGCCGGCTACTACTGGCCGGGACAACTGGGCTCGCTGTACGAGCCGGTGACGCCGGCCCGGCTGATGGACACCCGCTCGGGCATCGGTGTGCCGAAGGCGAAGGTCGGCGCGGACCAGACGGTCACGCTGACGGTCGCGGGTCAGGGCGGCGTGCCCGCCTCCGACGTGACGGCCGTGGTCCTGAACGTGACGGCGACGAACCCGACGGCGTCGACGTTCGTGTCGGTCTACCCGTACGGGACGACCCGGACCAGCGCGTCGAACCTGAACGTGGTCGCGGGGCAGACGGTCCCGAACCTGGTCGTGGTGCCGGTGAAGGCCGGCAGGGTCACCTTCTACAACCGCAGTGGCAGCATCGACCTGCTGGCCGATGTCGCCGGGTACTTCACGAGCGCCACCTCGGGCTCGCTGTACGAGCCGGTGACGCCGGCCCGGCTGATGGACACCCGCTCGGGCATCGGCGTGCCGAAGGCGAAGGTCGGCGCGGACCAGACGGTCACGCTGACGGTCGCGGGTCAGGGCGGCGTGCCCGCCTCCGACGTGACGGCCGTGGTCCTGAACGTGACGGCGACGAACCCGACGGCGTCGACGTTCGTGTCGGTCTACCCGTACGGGACGACCCGCACCAGCGCGTCGAACCTGAACGTCGTCGCGGGGCAGACCGTCCCCAACCTGGTCGTGGTGCCGGTCAAGGACGGCAAGGTCACCTTCTACAACCGCAGCGGCAGCATCGACCTGCTGGCCGACGTCGCCGGGTACTACAGCCCCTGACGGACGAACGGACCGCGGGAAAGCCCGAGGGCCGGGTGCGCACCGAGAGGTGCGCACCCGGCCCTCGGGCTTTCGGGCCGTGCTCACACGGCTGCGCAGGGCAAGGACCGGATTGCCGGCGCGTCCGCGCGGTGCGGGGCGATCAGGGCAGCGGTGTGCGGTGCAGGCTGATGAGCAGGCGCCAGACCCTTCCGGTGATCTCGGCGGGGGTGGCCTCGATCATGCCGTGCAGCCAGTCGGCAAGCACACCGGCGAAGGCCGAGGCCACGGCCGAGGCGACCAGTTCCGGCTCCGGCGCTCCGGCCAGCGCGCGCTCGGCCTGGCTGCGGGCGCGCAGGTCCCGGTGGAGGACCTGGCCGAGCGGACCGCCACCGCCGGGGCGGAGCAGCGTGCTGTAGAGCGCGCGGTGCCGGGGGAGCCGCTCGAAGAAGTCGACCAGCGCGGGCGGCGGACTCGCGGGGTCGGGCAGCCCCCGCCAGGCGTGCAGGGCGTCCACCGCCTCGCGGACGATCTCGGCGCACGCGTCGACGGCGAGCGCCTCCAGGTCGGCGTAGTGCACGTAGAACGTGGCCCGGCCGACTCCCGCCCGGCGCACCAGCGCCGCGACGCCGACCTTGTCCAGCGGGCCGTTCGCGCACTCCTCCAGCAGGGCCTCGCGCAGCCGGGCGCGGGTCCGCTCGCTTCGAGGGTCCTCGGGCACGGAGGTCACCCGGCCAGCAGGACGGCGGCGAGCGCCAAGGCGCCGGGCAGGGCCTGCGCGAGGAGGATGCGGCGGTTCGCGGTGAAACCGCCGTAGACACCGGCGACCACGACGCACACGAGGAAGAACACCCTGACCTGGAAGGAGGTCGGGTCGCCGGCGAACAGGCCCCAGACCAGGCCGGCCGCCAGGAAACCGTTGTAGAGCCCCTGGTTCGCCGCGAGCGGAGCGGTGGCGCGGGCCAGGTCCGCGTCGAACCCGGAGAGCTTGCGCCCGGGTGCGCGCTCCCACAGGAACATCTCCAGCACCATGATGTACGCGTGCAGTACGGCCACCAGGCTCACCAGCACGGTCCCGGTCGTCTCCATCGACGTCCTCACTCCTTCTCCTTGCGCGTGATCCCCGGAGCCTGGTCCCGGGTAGGGGCACCCGCCCCTACTTAATGGACAGCTGTCTTGAATGTATGGACACCTGTCCAGAAAGTCAACGTCGGATGGGGGCGGACGCGAACCCCCCGGCCGGGAGCCCGAAAATCGAATGCCCCGGCCCTGTGCGCCTCCTTACGCTGCCGCCATGGACAGCGGACCCGTACTACTGAACGTCGTCGACGTGGAGGCCACCTGCTGGGAAGGGCAGCCGCCGCCCGGGCAGGTGAGCGAGATCATCGAGATCGGCCTCACGGTCGTCGACCTGGCGGCCCGCCGTCGGGTCTCCCGGCACCGCGTCCTGGTGAAGCCCGCCCGCTCGGAGGTGAGCGCCTTCTGTACTGACCTCACCGGACTGACCCCGGCCGAGGTGGCCTCGGGTGTCAGCTTCGCCGAGGCCTGCCGGACGCTCGCCGAGGCCTACGGCGCCCGGCAGCGCCGCTGGGCGAGCTGGGGCGACTACGACCGCCGTCAGTTCGACCGCCAGTGCCGGGCCACGGGAACGCCGCACCCCTTCGGGCGGCCGGCGGAGCACGGACACACCAATGCCAAGGCCGTGTTCACGGAGGCGTACGGGCTGCGCAAGCGGCCCGGCATGGCGGGCGCGCTGAAGATCGCCGGGCTGCCCCTGGAGGGGCGCCATCACCGGGGCGAGGACGACGCGTGGAACATCGCCGCCCTGGTCCTCGACCTGGTGGACCGCGAGGCCTGGCCCCGGACGGGCTCGCCGGCATGAAGCAGCCGGGTGGTCGTCCCAGGCCCTGGGCCCACCGGTCCCGTTCGTGTCCACTGGCCGCGGCGCAGAGCCCGTTGTCCGCTGTCGCGCCTCCGTGGGAGCATCGATGATCAACGGTCCGACTCCTTTTCGTCTGCGCCTCGCGACGCGGACGAAAGAAGGCGGGCCGTTCCCATGTCCACGGATTCGAGCAGTCACACACGATCTGCGAACGGCGGGTACCGTCTGGTGCACATGACAGAGTTGGCGGAAGCCTGCCTCGAGGATGCGAACAACATCTTGGTCGCGCCTCCGCCGTTGCGGGACAATGAACTGATCAGGACCTTCTTCGGGTCCGTGATCACACCGGAGGAGCTCGACTCCGGTGTGCCCGACCTCGCCCGGAAGACCGTCTACCTGTGTGGCGACGTGTCCGGGATCAGCAGGCGCCAACTGGACGCGGCCGCCCGGGTCTTCGTGGTCCGGGAGCTGTCCCGCGGTTACCACGAGGACGCTGCCCAACCCTGGACTCTTGTCGACCTCGGACGCGTACCCGTCCGTGTCCACGGCGTCGGCGTGTACTACCGCGACTTCTTCGGAGCCGACGGCGCCGAACACTTCGGACGGATCCGTGCGGAGCACGTGTTCCAGTCCCTGACGGAGTCCACCAAGCCCGGAACGGCCCATCGCCGCGGAATCTACCTGACGCCCGTCACGCGCGAGGGCGACGACCTGCATTTCCGCCTGCTCCGCTGCTCCACGAATCTCTCGGGGCCGACCGAGGGCTTCGGTCCGACCGACACGCACATCGTCGAGACGCTGAACCGCGAGGCAGCCGTCGTCTTCCGGAACCAGGCGCCTTTGAACCACGTGCTCGCCCAGATCTACCACAACACCCTTGCCACGCCCGACCGCAAGCAGTCCAAGGCCAGGATCTCGTCCCATGCAGACAAGACCAAGGACATGCCCGTCAACGGAGTCATGGCCTTCTGCACCTTCTACGAGGGGCTCGACAAGCTGGAGCGCCTGGCCGAAGACACCTTCGACTACGGAGTGAAGGGTGCCAGTGGCCTCACCAGACTCCACTTTCGCCTCAAGGAGCCGGTCGAGGCGCGTGACGGAGTCGATCTCCCTCCGCAGTTCACCCTGACCCTCTATCCCGGCTCCGTGTTCTTCATGCCGCTGTCCACCAACCGGCTGTACACGCACGAGATCCGGCCCTCGATGCTGGATGCCGAACTGCTCCCGACCCGCCTGGGATACGTGGTGCGTTGTTCGAGCGCCGAAGCCTTTCACAGGAACGGCCACACGTACCTCAAAGGGGCCGGCGATCCGGTGAAGCTGGGGCCGCCCACGGCGGCGGGCATGGACGATCTGCGCAGACTGTACGCCGAGGAGAACAAGACGTCGTCCTTCATCGACTACGGCGATGAATTCCCCTTCAGCATGAACACGGGAGATTACCTTGCCCCCCGAGCCTAGGATCGCGGACGGGATCCTCTCGTGTGCCGTGCCCGCCGAGGAGGACTTCTTCGCGGAGCTGTCCGCCTCGACCCGGATGGAAGACGTGGGAAAGGGCCGGCAAGGCGCCGTGCTCGCCAGGATCGACGGCGCGGGCGGTGTGCCCCTCGTACGCACCACCACCCGATACGGCAGCCCGGCACAGCGTTTCCGGGCCGTGCACGAACGACTGGCGCGACGGGTTCAGGAACGTGCGGGAATCCCGGTCGCCTTCAACAACGCGCTCATCGAGAAGTACGCGAACACGTACAGGACGATGGGCGGTCATTCCGACCAGGCCCTCGACCTGGCCGGCGATTCGTTCATCGCCGTCTTCTCCTGCTATCGGCATCCCGAGGCGAGTCCACCGAGGAAGCTGATCTTCGAATCGAAGGAGGAAGGTGGCGAGAGGTTCGAGATCCCCCTGGCTCACCAGAGTTTCGTCGCGTTCTCCGTCGACTCGAACAGACGACTCAAGCACAGAATCGTGGGGGACACGTCGGCCCCGAGGGCGGACAACGAATGGTTGGGTGTGACGTTCCGGACGTCGAAGACCGTCGTACGGTTTCGCGACGGACATGCGTACCTCCCGCAGGGCCCGCGCCTCATGGCGGCCGACGAGGACCAGGCGCAGGAGTTCTACCGACTCCGGCGCCGTGAGAACGCCGAAGCGGACTTCACCTACCCCCTGCTGACGTACACCCTCAGTGAGAGTGACCTGATGCCGCCCGTCTGACGTGAAGGGTGCATTCCCTCGACTCTCCGCAGATCAGGAAGGCGGCGAGCGAGTCATGGGATCCGTGGTTCAGGACTGGCGAAACCGGAATCGCAAATCGTATAATTACGGCATGGAGTCAGATGGGCCTCGGACCAACTGGACGTTCGTCACGAACCACGCCCGGATCCTCGCCATGATCTTGCGCGACCCGGAGGTCCGGCTGCGTGATCTGGCCGCGGATTGCGGGCTCACGGAGCGGGCGGCCGGGGCCATTGTCCGGGACCTGGAGAGCGCGGGATACCTCACCCGGGTACGCCACGGCAGGCGCAACCACTACGAGGTCACGCCCGGAACCCTCTTTCGCCATCCGGTCGAGGGCCACCACGAGATCGCGGACCTCCTGCAGTTGCTGGTCGACCTCGGTCCCCGGGCCGGATCGTCCGGCCCCTCTTCCCTGAACGGTGAATACCGTGAGCGCGACCCCCACCTCTGAACCCGCGCGCCGGCGCGGGATCCGGGCTCGCCGCCACCGGCCGGCGGATCCCCTTCCCGATGTCTCGAGGTTCCGAGTTTCCGAGGTTCCCAGGTTCCGAAGGGAGCAGGCCATGACGGCTCTTTCCGACCGCGAGGCCGTCGCGGTGAATGACCGGTTCGGGCTCGGCGACGTACTGGCAGCGGCCGAGAGCGCCGCGCCCGTGCACTCTCTCGATGTCGTGGCGCCCTATCTGCGGGACCGGTTCGCGGCCGGGTACGTGTCGTTCCTGTTCGTCGACGTCGTCGGCCGACGCATGCTGAGGGTCCACGACACAGCCGCCGTTCCCCACGGGGAACCCGCTGAACCGGTCCCTCTCGCGGGCAGCAGCGTCTACGACTACGTGCTGCACAGCCAGGACGTGGTGGTGGCAGAGGGGGACGGCGGGTATCGGGTGCTGGCCCCGGTCACCAACCGCGGCGACACCATCGGCGTCCTGGAGCTGTTCCTCACTCACGTGACGCCGGAGGTACGAGCCCAGATCCAAGAGGCCGCACACGCGCTGGCGTACATCATCGTGACGGACCGGCGCTTCACCGACCTCTACCACTGGGGCAACCGCACGACCCCGGTCAGCCTCTCCGCGGAGATCCAGCGCCAGCTGCTGCCCTCCGCCTCCTGCTGTGAGGCGTCCGAGTTCGCCCTGGCCGGCGCCCTGGTCCCGGCGTCCGACATCGCGGGGGACACCTACGACTACAGCCTGGACGCCCACACCCTGCACCTGTCGATCACCGACGCCATGGGCCACGACGTCAGGGCTTCCCTCATGGCAACCCTGCTGGTGAACGCCTCCCGCGGCGCCCGCCGTGCCGGCGCCGCCCTCGCCGAGCAGGCACGCCAGACCCACCAGGCCCTCCTCGACCACGGACTCCACAGCATCGCCACGGGCCAACTCCTGCGCATCGCCCTCGACGGGAGCGGCTGCCGCCTCGTCAACGCCGGCCACCCCTGGCCGTACCTCCTGCGCGACGGCACGGCCACCGAACTGCGACTGGCCGTGAACCTGCCCTTCGGGGTCGCGGAGCAAGGTCCCTACCAGGTCCAGGACCTCGACCTGCGCCCCGGCGACCGCCTCCTCCTCCACACGGACGGCATGCGGGAACGCGATGCCGAAGCGGTGGACCTGGCCGCCCTCCTGCGCAAGACCGAATCCGAGCACCCGCGTGAGGTCGTGCGCACCATGGTCGGCGCGGTCACCGACGCCTACGGCGGCCACCCGCCGAAGGATGACGCCACCGTCCTGTGCCTGGACTGGTACGGGCCCTGAACACGACCCTGGAGCACGGGAACGGCCACGGACCGTCACGAGACTTCGAAGGCGCCCTCCTCGACGAGCACGCGCTGCGCCCCGGCCAGGGCTGGCTCATCGACCAGTGCCTGCGCTTCTTCGCCCAGGCGCCCGCCCCCGGCTGCCGCGGCTGGCTCCGGACGGTCCGCACCGTCCGCTGCGGACCCGAAGACGCGAACGCCTCCGCCTCACCCTCCTCTGCTCCTCCGCACTCCGGGACCCTTCCGTCTTCCCCGCCCTCGACGACCTGCTGCGACGACCCGGCCCCACGGGACTCGCGGACCGCGTGACCGCATACCGGGCCCTCGCCCGCCCGGAGAACCCCCGGGCGGAGGGCATGCTCGACCAACGCCCGTCCGACCAGTGCGTCGGACACGGCACAGCCGCCTCGGCGCTGAATGCCATCCGTCGCCGTCACCCCAAGACAACGGTGCGGCCGGACGACCCCGCAGACAGTGCGGCCGGTGGGTGCGGTGGCGGCTGGTGAGGCCACCATCGGGGCGTGCACCGAGTGCCGACGCGCCGCGGGTCAGGGCAGGCTGACCGCCCATGCAGTGAGCGCGGTGAAGTCTTCGCTGGTCAGGCCGTGTCGGGGGTCCACTCGGTGCAGGAGGGCGGGACCGTCGTGATGCTCCTTCACCCAGGCGCGGTCGAACTCGGTGATCTCGTCGTCTATCCATGCGAACGCCCGGCCCTGTGCCCACGCGACGATCTCCGGTGTCTTCCAGAACACTCCGTCCTCGGGCTCGATCCGCGGCGAAGGCCAGGGGATGAAGGGCAGCTCGGGCAATCCCAGGACCGGCCCGACGAAGGCGTTGGCCTCCTCCTCCCAGGTCGTCGCCCACACCAGGTCGAAGGGGAGTGAGTCCAACGCCGGTCCGTGAGCGGGGTTGAGCCACACGCGCAGGGGCCTCACCGGCCTGTTCGGCAGTCCCCACTCCGTCAGCCGAAGCCGCTCGGCGGCCTCCCAGCGGGGCGTCACGAGCCGATGCGTCTGATAGCCCTCGGGCCGTCGATGCGGTTTCGCGGCATACGGATTGAGCGGTCCATCCACATCCACCAACAGCACCGGTCGCACCAGCCGACTCCTCCGCTCCGCGTCGGACTCCGATTTTCTAGGCTAGGGCCTGTCCGGGCCGGCCTGGCGCCCCCGGGGGCCGTCCAGAAACGCGTGCGAGGCGGCATCCCGTGAGCCGCGTGTGCCGGCAACGGCGCCACAGCGCCCTCCGCAAACGGCATCCACCTGCCCGTGCGCCCCGACGTTCGCACAGGTAGAGCAAGAGGCGGCAGGAGTCGCCGGGGAACCGGTCCGTCACGGGAGGGCCGGAAGAAACGGAAGGTAGTCCGTTTTCGGGTCGGAAGGGATCACCGCATAGCTCGACTCGGGCAGTTCGTTCCACACACCGGGCAGGTCGCCCAGTGGCTCGGAGACCACGAGGCGGGTGTCATCGGAGATCTCCCGGAGATAGTCCAGCTCGGGGTGGAGGCGCCGGACGGTCTCGGCCCTGCTGCTGTAGAAGAGCGAGCGGGAGCTTCCCTGGCTGGAATAGCGGAACGCCCACACGCGCTCTCCGTCACTCACGGCCACCGTCATCTGCAGGGGGTCCGGTACGCCGTGTTCCTTGCCCAGCCGCTCGACGAGGCCCGCAGTACGGGCCACCGCGCCCGGAACGTCCTGGTCGAGGCCGAAGGTGATGGCCAGGTAGAACATCACCTCGGAATCCGTCGATCCCTCTATCGAGGGAAACAGCGCCGGGTCGACGGCCATGCAGAGGTCACGCTGCAGCCGGGGGAAGTCCGCGATGGCCCCGTTGTGCATCCACAGCCAGCGACCGTGGCGGAACGGATGGCAGTTGGTCTGCTGGACCGCGGAGCCGGTAGAGGCACGGACGTGAGCGAAGAACAGCCCGGAACGGACGTGCGCAGCGAGCTCACGCAGGTTGCGGTTGTTCCAGGCCGGTCCGACATCTCGGAAGACCGCCGGTGTCCGGTCACCGTCCGCGCTGTACCAGCCGACCCCGAAACCGTCGCCGTTCGTCGACTCGACGCCCATTCTCGCGTGGAGGCTCTGGTTGATCAGCGAGTGCTCGGGTCGGTAGAGCACCGTGTCGAGAAGGAGGGGCGACCCCGAGTACGTCAGCCAGCGACACATACGCACCATCCCTTTCAGGGCCCTTCCGAGCCTACGCCGCCGAGGTTTCGCGTCCGTCGCTGCACGGCTGCGTCCGGTGTCACGGCAGGGGCTTTCCGCCCGTGGCGTTGACGATCTCACCGGTGATGTAGGAGGCCTGGGGGGAGGCGAGGAACACGTACGCGGGTGCCATCTCCGCGGGCTGCGCGGGCCGCCCCAGGGGTGACTGCTCGCCGAACTTCGTCGGGTCGGGCATCGTCGCGGGGATCAGCGGGGTCCAGACCGGTCCTGGCGCGACGGCGTTGACCCGGATGCCCCGCTCGGCGAGCATCTGGGCGAGGCCGTGGGTGAAGGAGACGATCGCGGACTTGGTCATGGCGTAGTCGAGGAGGTGCGGGCTGGGCTGGTAGCCCTGCACGGAGGCGGTGTTGATCACCGAGGCGCCGCGCGGCATGTGGGGCAGGGCCGCCCGGGTGAGCCAGAACATCCCGTACAGATTGGTCTTCATCACCCGGTCGAACTGCTCGGTGCTGATCGCCTCGATCCCGTCCGGCTGCGCCATCTGGTACGCGGCGTTGTTGACGAGCAGGTCGATGCCGCTCAGCTCGCCCACCGTCTTGTCGACGAGGGCGGTGCACTCGCCCTCGTGCCGGATGTCGCACACGACGGCCACCGCGGTGCGGTCGGCCTGGCGGATCAGACGGACCGTCTCCTCGGCCTCCGCGGCCTCCTCGGGCAGATGGGTGAAGACGACGTCGGCGCCTTCCCGTGCGAAGGCGAGGCAGACGGCCCGGCCGATCCCGGAGTCGCCTCCGGTGACCAGCGCCTTGCGGCCGTACAGCAGGTCGTGCCCCTGGTAGGTGTCTTCACCGTGGTCGGGGCGGGGATCCATCGCCTCGGTCGAGCCGGGATGGTCCTGGTCCTGCTCGGGGAACGGGGGCTGCGGGTGCAGCGTCACGGGGTCGGTGAGGCCGGGCTGGTCGTGGGAGGGCATCGTGGTCTCCTTCCGGCAACGGTCACGGGAGTCACGTGGAGGGCGGATAGGGGGCGCTCTTGAGGCGGCGCGCGAGGTGCGCGGTGTTCGCGGCGACCGTGGCCGTGGTGGCGGCGGTCTTCTCGGGTGTCTTGTCGAGGTCCTGGTAGTCGGTGCCCTGCATGGCCTCGCCGACCCAGTAGGTGACGGCGTTCGGTGCGAGGGAGAAACCGACGTCGTTCAGGCCCTGGAAGATTTCGGCGCTGACGTGGTGGGCGCCGTCCTCGTTGCCGACCACGCACACCGCGGCGGCCTTGCCGTAGGTGAGCATGCGGCCCGCGTCATCGGTCTCGCCGAGCTCGGCATCGCGACGTTCCAGGACGCGCTGGGCGACGCTGGAGGGGTGGCCGAGCCAGATGGGTGTGGACAGGACCAGGATGTCGCAGCCCAGGACCGTGTCCCGGATCTCCGGCCAGGCGTCACCGGCACCCATGTCCACCTGGACGCCGGGCCTGACGTCGTGGTCGGCGATCCGGATCACCTTGCCGGTGACACCGTGATCGGCGAGTGCTTCCATGGTCTGTTCCGCCAGCAGCTGGGAGCTGGACCGCTCCGGCGGCGGCGAAAGAGTGCAGACCAGAGCGACGGCGCGCAGCGGCGTGGTTTCGGTGGTGGCGTCCATATGGTCCGGCTACCCCGATGAGCATGCCGTATCCGCTCGCCCTGGAGACGCCCGCCGATCGAGGGTGGGGCCGCCCCAAGGGGGGCTGGAGGTCGGCGGAGCCGGGTTCCGCCACCCCCGACTCACCCCGCTGTGCCTCGGCGCCAAGGGGACTGGCGCCGAACCCCCTCGCCTCAAGGTGCCGGTCGGCGGTCGCCAACCGGCTCGCGACGGTCAGGAGGCGGACGACCGCGTCGCAGCCCGGTTGCGGCAACACCGCGGCTGGGCTCATGCCGCGGTGTCGTTGTCCGCGATGTGGAAGAGGCGGGTGGCGCCGGTGAGGTCGAAGAGGTGGCGGAGGTGGTCGGGCAGGGGGCCGGTCAGGATGAGCTGTCCGGGCTTGTTGCGGGCGGTGAGAAGGGTGTTGAGGAAGGTGGAGTCGCCGAACGTGACCGCGGTCAGGTCGAGCAGGATGCGGGTGGCGCCGTCGTTGCGGGCGTCGGTCAGTGCCTGGCGCAGGCATCCGACGCTGTCCAGGTCGAGCTCTCCGCTCGCCGTCAGCACCGCGGTGCCGTCGGGCCGGGTGGCGCGCCGGTGGACGCCGGCCCGGCCGGGCGCGCTGTAGAGGTAGAGGTTGTGGTCGTCCGCGCCCGGCGTGGACAGGACCTCAGGCCGAGTGCGGTCGTTGCTCGTCATGACGAGGTGCCTCCATCGGGTAGGCCGAGAGCCAGGGGGCCGGCCGCCCGTACGGACGCGGGCGGGGGCCAGGGCCGGTCGGTCAGGACCAGAGGGATGCCGAGGGCTTCGCACAGCCGGCGTACCCGCGCGAGGACGCTGAGTGTCGGGCGGGTGGCGGGCCCGTGGGGCAGGTGCAGGTGCACGCCGAGTGGCCGGTAGGCCAGGACGAGGGTCTCCAGTTGCAGGGCCGCGGCGGCGCGGTTGGTGACGTCGAGGTCGGACGGGACGCTCAGGGCCAGGATGCCGCCGTCGGCGGTGTGTTCCACGGGCATGGCGCGCTGCCTTCCACCAGGCCCGCACACAGCCGCATGGTCATCGGACGGCGACAGAGGGTGCGGGCCCGGGAGACCGGGTCGTCGGATTCAGATGTGACGGGGGCCGTCACAACGACGTCAACGACCTGGGCCAGGAAAGAGGGGGCTTCCCGGCCGTTCGACCGGCGGAAGAACCAACCCTCCGGGGTTGGACTGAAGCGCACCGATGCGCGTCCGCCGGTCTTCGGGTACTTCCTACGTTACGCGCCTACCCGCTCTGCGCCAGAGCACTGGCCGTGGAGGGATGTGGAGGGGTGTTCGTACTGGTCCTGGCGGAGGTTGCGCGGCTGGAGCCTTGCGGGTGGTTCATGGTCGTGCCGTCGGGATTGCGTCCGAAGGCGGCCTCCGGAACGGCGGGGAGGTCTTCCTCGGGGACCGTGCTGCGCGCCTCAGCCAGAACTCGGGGTACGAAACGGCCGGACCCGGGGCGTGCGTGAACGTGACTGTGAGTCAGGCGAGGACGTTGATGGCGCGGGCGACCACCAGCCCGAGGATGACGAGGGAGACGAGGGACTGGATGCCCATGGCGATCTTGGCCCAAGGCGCCAGGGGCATCACGTCGGTCGGACTGAAGGCGGTGGCGTTGGTCAGGGCCAGAGGTAGAGGTAGGACTTGTCCGGTCGATCAAGTTCGTAGCCAGATGGTCAGGGCTACTGCTGTAGCGGTGCCGAGGTAGACGTAGCCGCGCTTGTCGTAACGAGTGGCGACGGCCCGGTGCTGCTTCAGGCGGTTGATCGTTCGTTCGACGGTGTTGCGCTTCTTGTAGCGGTCCTCGTCGAAGCCGGGTGTCCGTCCGCCGCGTGAGCCTGTGCGCAGGCGGGCGGCCTGACTGTCGGCCTTCTCCGGGATCGTGTGCCGGATACCGCGGCGCCGTAGATACTCGCGGCATGGCCCGTTGCTGTAGGCCTTGTCGACGGCGAGGCTGTCCGACTTCTTACGGGGCCTTCCTGACCCGGGCCGTGGCACGCGGATCTTCTCCAGGACGGGCTTGAACTGGGTGCAGTCAGCCCGCTGGCCTGCGGTGACGATCAGGGACAGCGGGCGGCAGCGGCCGTCCGCGCTCAGGTGGAGCTTGCTGGTGAACCCGCCCCGCGAGCGGCCCAGGCCCTCACCTCCAGCACCACCTCCACCAGGCGGGCGACGAGACTGTGCCACGGCGTCTCGTCCTGGTGTTCCACTTCCGCGGCCCCCTTTGGTCCCGGGGCCGCATGCTGATGGGCGCGGACGATGGACGATGGTGGAGTCGACCGAGATGTCCCAGTCGATCTCACCCGCTGCATCGGCTGCGGCCTGGACCTGCTGGAGCAGTCGTTCCCAGGTGCCGTCGGCGGACCACAGCCGGTGGCGTTCATAGACGGTCTTCCACGGGCCGAACCGTTCGGGCAGGTCACGCCACTGAACGCCGGTTCGCACCCGGTGCAGAATCCCGTCGATCACCTGCCGGTGATCACGCCACCGGCCTCAACGCCGGTTGCTGACAGTAGGAACGGCCGCAGCAGTTCCCACTCGGCATCACTCAGATCACCCCGCCCCATGCTCACATCAACGGCTGGGGCACGCCGGGCGTCACGACACCGTCGCGCCGGGCCCCTTCGGCCTGGAAAGAAAGACCCGGCGGGCCGGCACCTCGATTTCCGTGAAGATGACGGCAATCTCCTGTCCGGCCTCGAACTCTTCCACCGGACTCACCGCGGGCCGACCGTAGACTTCTTTGGAGGGAATCAGCCCGACGATCCCGCCCCCGAGGTCGACAAAGACGCCGATGGGAACCGTCTTCTCCACCGTCCCGCGGATCTCCTGGCCCACCGGCGTACGGTCGGCGAAGGTCTGCAGGGGGTCGGGCTCCAGCGCCTTCAAGGACAGCCTGGCCTCCGCGTTGTAGGTGTCGAACTGGAGGAATTCGCACGAGACCCGCTGGCCCACCTGAACGACATCGGTCGGAGCGTCGATGTGCCGCCAGGACAGTTCGGGGATGACGATGAACCCGACACCGGGCAGGGTGGGATGGGCAGGTCCGTTGTCTAGGGCCACGAAGACCCCGAACCGTTCGATCGCCACGACGGTGCCGGACAGGATATCGCCGCAGTGCAGGGACTCCAGGAACGCCCAGAGTTCCGGGCTTTCAGACGGCCAATCCATGCCGCCACCCTGGCACACGACCTCGTGGGTCGACCATGCCCTCGACGAGCTGCCGAGCTGCAGACCCCGCCATGACTCAGTAACCGGGACCTTGATCGGCCGGACAGGTCCTAGGGGAAACCTCTAGCCAGCCTTGTCAAAAAGAGCAAAAAGATCGTCCACGCCGGTGATGCCCAGAAGCGTGAATGATGCTACGGCGATCCCGAATACCGTCGTCCAGTACGTGGCCCGGGAGATCTTTTCCTGGGCTACCTCGTCGTGCAGGTGGCCGCCGATCGCCCCGAAGAGGAGCCCGCCGCCGAGCATCGCACCGGCGATCACCACGCTCTTTAGCGGTTCCTCGTGGGGCATGGCCCTGGCGGCGTGCATCTTGGCGAGCAGAACAAATCCTGTGGCCAGCCCGAAGATGAACCAGACCAACTGCTGGTTGTCCCGGTTCGACACACTTCCCCCAATTCGCTTCCAGTCCCTCGCGAGAGGGCGCCTTGCAGCATTTCAGGGTACTCGCGCAGGTCCAACCACCGTATGTCAGTGCGGCACTTGAGCTCGGGGTGTCCGCACCCCGCCCTCCCTGACGACACACCAACCAACGGTCAGATGACCCAAAGGCAACGCCCTGGAAGGGATCACCCATGAAGGACTCCACACGGCGGACGATCCGGACGGTCTTCCAGACCGCCGTCGCCGTCGCCGCCGGTGTGCCCCTCCTCCTGGACGCCTCCGGCATCCCGGAAACGGCCCCCCGCCACCTGCCACAATGCCCGTTGCTGACGGGCAGGAACGGTCGAAGCCGTTCCAACTCGGCATCCGTCAGATCACCCCGCCCATGCCCACAGCAACGACTCGGGCACGGAGTAGTCGCATGATCGACCGGACAAGTCCTAGTCGACGAACCGGGGCCGCCAGTCGGGGCTCGCCAATTCGGGGTTGAGGTGCTGGGGGAAGGCGAGCGCGGGCGTGTGGGGCATGTGGTGGGCGCGGGTAACCGGCCCGCCGCGGTCGAGCTCGAAGTACAGCAGCGAGAAGGCCAGGACGGTGCCTGCCCACACGGTGCTTCCTGACTGCAGCAGGCTGGTGGCGGAGGCGGTCTCCTTGCCGCCTTGGAGGATGTCGTCGATCAGCTGGATGGTGGACCAGACGGCGCTGAGTGCGAGGACGCCCCCGAGGGTGATCGACATGGTGCGCAGCGCCGTCGAGCGCCGGTCGATGCGGCCGGGTCGCCGGCGATGAGGGCGAGGAGGAGCAGTCCCTCGACGGCTGGGATCACCCAGCGAGGTGCCAGGCGGAGGTCGTCGGGGAGCAGGACGGTCAGCGCCATGGCGACGACGATGGCCGTGGCCATCGGCCAGCGTGCCTCGCCCACGGGCTCGGTGATGCGTCCGGTCACGGGTGGCGGCCCTTATGGTCGAGGGCGACGGGTTGTCGCCGTCTTGTCCTCGGAAGATAGAGAGACGCGGCAGGCCGGCGGCGGATCTCGGGCGTGGGTACGCCCGGGCGGTGTCAGGTGCCGGCTGCGACGGTCCTACTGGGGGATCTCAGAGGACCGGAGGTTTCGATGGATCACCGGTCGGCGGCCCGCCACGTCGCTTCGGTCAGGAGTCCGCCCCGCATGCCGAAGATCAACGCCTCCACAGCCGCCGAGCACCGTGCCCAGCAATGCGAGGCGCTGATCGAGGCCCCTCGTACCGCCGAAAGCACCTCGTCCGACTGGAGCCCGGCCGACTGGGGCGGGCCCGGCACACCTCCCCTGGACTCGTCAGCCGGGCGCAGGGTGTGCGAGGCCCGCCCATCGAGGGGAGGCATCCGGAGAACGTCGTCACGCGGACGGTGTCAGTGTGATGTGAAGGGAGCCGAGATCCGCAGGCTGTCCTTCCAGCGCCGCTCGATGGGAGCGTGGCCGGCCCTCGAGCGGGGGCTCCCCACCACCGCTCCTCCTACGCGGGCACCACGTCCGCGACCACGCACGCCACGTTGTCCGGGCCGCCCCGCTCCATGGCCAGGGTGACCAGGGCGTCCGCTGCGGTCTCCGGGTCGTCCGCCCCGGCGAGGGCGCGCCGGACAGCGTCCGGCGTGACGACCGCCGACAGCCCGTCCGTGCACAGCAGGAGGCGGTCGCCCGGCCGGGTCCCGTGCACCCCGAGCTCCGGATCGGGCGGCACGTCCCCTCCGTCCAGGGCCTTGAGGAGCAGCGCCCGGTCGGGGCGGTCCGGCGCCTCGGCCGGGTCCAGCTCGCCCGCGTCGACCAGGGCCTGCACGAGGGTGTCGTCCCGGGTGAGCCGGACCAGCGCGCCGGCGCGCAGCAGGTACGCCCGGGAGTCGCCGATGTGGGCGACGGCGAGGCGGGTGCCGGTCCAGGCGGCGGCGGTCAGGGTGGTGCCGGAGCCGCCGAGGTCCGCGAGCGCGGCGGCGGCCCTGCGTACGCCGTCCTCGAGGGCGTCGACGACGTCACCGGTCCGGCTCGACGTCGGGACGGTGAGCGCCTCGATGGCCGCCCGCGCGGCCCGGTCGCCCTCGGGGCCGTAGCCATCGGCGACGGCCAGCAGGTGGGGGCCCGCGTGGGCCGCGTCCTGCTGGGAGGCGCGGACCCGGCCGCGGTCGAGACGGACGGCGGTATGCAGCACGTGTCCGGGTGTGGTCATGGCAGCGGTTCCCTTCAGCTGGTCGACCAGGGAGGACGCCAGGTCCCGCTTGGCGGCCGTCTCGGACTCCACGCCCGCCCAGTACGCGCGGATCGCGCGGGCCGCGGCCCCGGGGTCCGTCGCGTACCGCTCGCAGACCTGTCCCACCTCGGCGAGGGGCATGCCGATCCGCCGCAGCCAGGCCACCAGCCGGGCCGCCTCGATCTGCTCCTCGGCGTAGTACCGGTAGCCGGTGAAGGGGTCGACGCGGGCGGGCGGCAGCAGGCCGAGCTCGTCGTAGCGGCGCAGAGCCTTGGCGGAGAGCCGGGTGGCGCGGGCGAAGTCCCCGATGGTCAGCATGGCCATAGCGTCGCGCATGACGGATGTGGCTCCTCCCCGTTGCCGGGCTCCCTGCCCGGCACTGCCGATGCTGGGCCTTCCCGGCGGGGGAAGGTCAACGGGAGCCGGACGCCATAGGACGGCGTCTCCCCTGCGTGGCGGAGACGGCTGGTGGCGGAGGCGGTTTCCTTGCCGCCTCGGAGGATGTCGTCGATCAGCTGGATGGTGGACCAGACGGCGCTGGGATCACCCAGCGAGGTGCCAGGCGGAGGTCGCGTGGGAGCAGAACGGTCAGCGCGCGTCCTCCGCCCAGTGGCCATGCTGCTTGCGGCTGTCGAGGGAGTCCTCGTGGGCCGGGCCGAAGTAGGCCGTCGAGAGGGATGTGAGGGCTGCGTACGACCGAGCGGCCTCGGGGGCGTCGCCGCGGTCGGCGGAGGCTTCGGCCTCTGCCTTGAGCTGGAGGGCGGGTTTGTTCGCCGTATCTGGGCTGGTCAGCGGATTGTCCGGAACAAAGCAGCGCCTCTGGCACGGGTGCGGTGCTGCCGATGATCTCGATGCTGACGCGGTCGTTGGTGTCCGCGAGCTGATCTGGCTGGTGGAGCAGCCGACCTGCTGAGGCAGCGCCGCGAGGGTCTTGCCGGACTCGTCGACCCGCAGCCGCAGGAAACTCCGCCGGCAACCCGGCGTGCGTGTTCACGGGGCGGACCGGCGCCCACCCGCGCCCGCGCTTCCTCGGCTCCGCCACGCGTCCAACCCCCGGTCTCCCACCCGCGATTGTCCGGCCTGTCCTGGACAGCGCTCCGTATATCCGGAACCTACCTGCGATGTCCGGTCCGCAGAGCCTGTACGAACCCACTCGCCTTCATGGTCTGTCCCACGGCCACCACCCGGTGACCGCCCATCCCATGAAGGGCTGACCATGAGCGACGCCATCTCTCTCGCCGCCGACATCGTGACCGTTCTCGGCGCCCTCCTGAGTGCCGGCCTCGAAATCCACCGTGCCCGCCGCGAGGCCCGCGGCGACAGCGAGCCGCCGAAGGAGTGAACCGCCGGCGCCCACTGCGACGATCCGGCCCCGCGCCCCACCCTTCGGCGCGGGGCCGAGCCTTTCCCGGCCCACCGTTGGCTCTGGGACGTCCTCGCGAGTCGGTGGACGGCCGGGGCGGTGTGCTCGCTGCGCGCCGAACGTGTGGATGCCGACTTCGATCATCTGGTCGGCGGAGTGCTCGCACTGCCCATGGGTAGCGTGAACACTCGTCGGAGGTGTAGGGGTGGGTCCTGTCAGCAGAAGCCCCCGGCCTGCCGCAGCGGTGGGCTGCCAAGGCGCGTCGTGTGCTGCTTCAGCCACTGCGTGTTCCAGAACTGCAACGGAACCAGATGCAGGGTGACGGCGTTACAGATATCGCCTGTGACCCAGGGAGAACCGACAACGGAGGGCGACGTATGTCCAGGAACCAGTGGATCGGCGTTGGGACCATCACAGCCACGATCCTTGCTGCGGTGATCACCGGCGGGGCGATGGTCCTGACGGACTCCGACGAGGGTGGCGTCAGGAACGATTGCAGTAACTCTTCCACGTGCGCAGGCCGCGATATCAACGAGAACGGACGATGAGGGACTTACCACGAGAGGTGAGGGTGGGTGTCATCCGCGGTGCCATCCCGGCACTGAGCGCCGTTCTGGCTTTGTCGGCGTGCGGCGGAACGGAGATCGGCACGCAGAACAACTGCAGTACGGGCGCCGACTGCATCGGTCGTGACCACAACGGGTCCGGCCACACCGCCCCCGCGCCGTCCGCAAGCTCGCCTTCGCCATCGTCTGCCGGATCGGCCGAGTCTGCAGAGGCTGTGACCTACTCCCTCGTCTACGAGCACAAGACCGTCGGCCTCACGCTGCCGGACTGCGGCGGAAGTTGGTACGCCGACTTCGAGGACCGGACATCCAAGTACTACTCAGACGAAGACCTCAGGAACATGAGGACGCAGGCAGCCAACAACGGTCAGCAGGTGCCGCTCGACTTCTACTACGGAAACTGCGTCTGGGGGGCCTTCGGCAGCAACAATCCCTGGGGGATCGTCTCCTCGAAGCCGACGGGAGCGGCAGACTGCGCCGATGCGGCGCACAGCGCCGGGATGGACTACGTCAACCTCGCCCCGAGAAAGAACCAGGGCCAGGTGAAGCCGGGCACGCTGATCTGCTCTGCTACCGATGCCGGGGTGGCCCTCCTCCAAGTGAAGAGCTTCGGGGGAGAGACGCGCTCAGGCTCGATGAGTACCCCAGACCGTGTGGTCCTCGACGTGACCCTCTGGAGGAAGGGCTGACGGGCGGCGACGGCGACGGCGAGGTCGGGCTGGGGTCTCCTGGAGGAGATCGAGCCGCCAGGTGATCGACGGGACCCGGTCGCGGGGTCAACCCCGGCCCACGACCGCCGCCCCGGGGTGGGCGACCGTGGGCCGCGCAACCCCGCAGGACCCCGGAATTCTCCCTGACCGGGGCCTGATCCGCCCCCGGGCCCGCGGGGCGCCGCGGTTCGTCCGCCGGTACGACTCGCCCGGGCCCCGCCCGCCCTACCCGTGAGCACCGGGACAGAGGATCGCGGACGTCGGCTAGGACTCGTCCGGCCGATCATGTGGCTACTTCGCGGTCGTTTCGTTGATGTGGACGTGGGGCGGGGTGAGCTGACGGATGCCGAGTGGGACGGCTGCGGTCGTTCCTGCCGGTCAGCAACAGGCGTTGTGGCAGGCAAGGGGCGGGAGCACCGGCAGGTGATCGCACACGGTCCCGGAGAGGACCGACAGCCAGGCCGCCCGCCTGCGCCGCAGCCGAGGGGGCATCCCCGCACGAGCGGGGAGCGCGTCGGCGCAGGGCAGGACTCCGGTTCTGCTCATTCCGTGGAGCCGGAGCCGGAGCCGGAGCCAGCGCCGGAGCCGGAGACGAGGTCGCGGTGGCGGCCCACTCCGGTCGAGAGGAGGTAGAGGGGGGGTAGGAAGGCGGCGGCGCAGACGGTCCACAGGGCGGTGTGGGCGCCGGTGTGGGTGGCGAGGAGACCGGCGGTGAGGGCGCCGAGCGGCATCGCACCCCAGGAGACGAAGCGGACCGTGGCCATCACGCGGGACAGCAGCTCCGGGGGCGACTGGGTCTGCCGGTAGGTGCGGGTGGTGATCGAGCCGATGACGGTCCCGAAGGCGAAGCCGGCGTTGCCGAGGGCGAACCAGTACGCGTCCCCCGCCGACGTGGTCAGCGGGGCGAGGAGGAGCAGCGCGCCGCCGGCCAGGTCGGCCGCGATGATGCCCCACGCGGTGCCGAGGCGCGTGGTCACCCGGACCGCGACGGCGGCGCCTGCGAGCGCGCCGACCCCGTCCATGGCCAGGACGAGGCCGAGCTGCACGGCGTCCAGGCCGGCCTCGCGGACCAGGTAGAGGGGGGTAAGGGCGACGAGGGCCGCGTTGAGGAAGTTGGCGGCGGTCGCCCAGATCATGCAGGGGCGCATGACCGGGTGCCTGGTGACGTACCGCCAGCCCTCGTGCATCAGCCGGAGCGGGCTCTCGCCTGTGCGGGGCGCGGGCAGGCTCTCGGGGAGGGTACGCAAGAGGACGGCGGAGGCGAGGTAGCTGGCGGCGTCCACGACGAGCGCGCCGACGGGACCGGTCACGCCGATCAGGACGCCGCCGAGGGAGGGACCGCCGGTGTCGGTGACGGCGTGCGTGCCGGACATGACGCTGTTGCGGGCGGCCAGCTGCCGGGCGGGGACGACGGCGGGCAGGAAGGTCGAGTTGCCGATGTCGAACAGCACCGTTGCCGCGCCGGTGACGAGTGCGGCGAACAGCAGGTGCGGGTACGTGAGGGTGCCGAGCCACCAGGCGAGCGGCAACGATCCGAGCGCCGCGAACCGTACGAGGTCGAGCGTGACCTGGAGTCGGCGGAGCGGTACGCGCTGCGCGACGACGCCTGCCGGGAGGCTCAGCAGCAGCCACGAGACTTGTCCGGCCGCGGCGAGCAGGGCGACCTCGAAGGCGGTGGCGTCGAGGACGGTGAGGGCGACGAGCGGCAAGGCCAGAGCAGTGACGGCGGTGCCCGCGCCGCTGACGGTGGCGGCGCCCCAGTAGCGCCAGAAGACGCCCGGTGGCGAGCTCTCCTGCTCGTCGTCGCGTCGGTCGTGCTCCTGGATCGCTCGTGCCCCGCTCATACGGCGCCCACCCCCTGGATTTAGTTAGTCTCTTTTGGGAACTCACATGTTCAAGGGAGTTTCTATCGGGACTGGCCTCATGGCGCAAGATGGTCCCTATGAGCGACGCCGTGCGCGGAGGAGTGGAGACGTGGTGATGCGGTCGGTGCCCGAGCGGGACGCGGCCTGCGCGATCGCGCAGGCGGCAGCGGTGGTCGGCGACTGGTGGAGCCTGCTCCTCATTCGGGAGAGCGCGCGCGGGCACCACCGGTTCGACGCGCTCCAGGAGGAGCTGGGCATCTCCCGGAAGGTGCTCACCGAACGCCTGGTGCACCTGGTGGAGACGGGGATCCTTGAGAAGGTCCCGTACCAGGACCGGCCGGTGCGGCACGAGTACCGACTGACGGAGAGCGGCCGGGGGCTGCTGCCGGTGCTGTTGTCGATGCAGGACTGGGCGGACCGCTGGGTCTTCGGCGACGGCTCGCTCAGCGGCACCGCCGACGAGGCAAGCACGGAGGCGCGGCGCGTCGCGGGCCTGGTGGGGGAGCGGCTGCCCCGCCTGGAGCTGCCGGGCCACCGGGACGGCGTACCGGTGGACCCGGTGGCCGACAGCGTGGCCACCGTCCTGTTCTGCTATCCGGCGACCGGGAGCCCCGGCCCCCTGCCGGACGGTTGGTCGGGCATCCCCGGCACCGTCGGCTGCACGCTGGAGAACCGGCTCTTCCGGGACGCGTACGAGGACTTCCGTGCGGCGGGCGCGGAGGTGCGCGGCATCAGCACCCAACGCCCGGACGAGCAAAGGGTGTTCGCGGTCGAGGAAGGCATTCCCTTCACGCTTCTCTCGGACGTCGACCTGCGCCTCGCCGCCGCCCTGCGACTGCCCACCTTCCGCGCCGGGCAACTGCTACGGCTGAAGCGGGCCGTTCTGGTGGTGGACCGCGACCGCACAGTGCGGCACACGCGCTTCCCGGTGACGGACATCCCGGCGGCGGTGGGCGAGGCGCTGGCGGAGGTGCGGCGCCTGGCGGCGCAGGACTGACGGCATCCCCCCTGCCCCCTGCCCGCTGCCCGCGAGGCATGACGTCGGCCTCTGTGTCCGAAGTCGTCGTGGTCGTGGCGCGCAGGTCGCGCGGGGCAGCACCTGGCCGGACGCGTCCGCGTCGTATCGTTCGGCGCTCGCGCGTGCCACACATTGCCGCTGCGGTGTGGTGTCGAGGACGGGCGGGTTCCGCCGGTGTGCGTGTGCCCTATCGTCAGCCGGCGTCCCAGACGGTCACCGTGACATCGAACTCGGCAGGGCCGGACACGCGGGTCACCGTGAAGGAGCCGAGGCGGCCGTTCTGCGTCCTCAGGCAGGCCATGGCCCCTTCCTGGACCGCGAGGGCGCGCCTTGCCAGCCGCCCCCTCGTCGCGGAGCAGTCCTCGTAGCCCGGTGGCGTCGCGCCGTCCCACGCCGCGAGCGCGTTGCCGACGACCTCGCCAGGGTGGCAGTCGCACTCCAGGCCGAGATCGCCGATCATCGCGTTGGAGGGTGGCACGCTGTCCAGCCACCAGCCGACTGGCCCCCCGTTGCTGTAGAGCAACAGGGTTCCTTGCCAGCGCACCTTCGTGGCTCGGGCCGGTTCCGACGAGGTGGCCGGCGCGGATGAGGTGGAACGCGGCGGGTCCGGGAGCGATGACTGCTCCGGCTCCGACGGGGCAGCGGGGGGCGAGGTGCTGTCGTCGCCGGTGGTCTTGCCTTGATCAGCCTGGTTGTGATCGCGGCCGGCACAGTCGGCGCCCGTGCTGCAGTTGTTCTGCGTGCCGATCTCCGTTCCGCCGCACGCCGACAAAGCCAGAACGACGGCCGCCGCCAGCGCGGTACCTCGGATGAGCCTCGACCTCAGCACTCTCATCGTCCAGCCTCAATGCGGAACCGACGGGCATACCGGGCCCCACCGTAACGGGCCTGGACTGGGCTTTCCAACAGGTCCGCAGGACCAGTTGGGTCTGGAAGATCCTACGCGGGGTCCGCGTCATGCAAGAACTCCGGGGGCCGGATCGAGCCGCTGATGCCGGCCGATCCGGTCCGTGGTCGGCGGTGGTTCGATCGACGCCGAACCCTAGAGGTCATCGCGTGCAACCGTCCGCCGCGCCCGCCGGCACGCCGCCGGAGCCAGGACCTCTGGAGCGGCGCATGCTCACCAGAGCTCGTCGGCTCTGTTGATCCAGTGCTTGTGCTGGCGGCGGATGTTCAGGGTGGTTGCGTGGTCGGGGCCGAGGACACGGCTGTATGTGGGAAGGAGGTCGGCGTACAGGTCCCGTGCGGCGGCGGGGTCGCCGGCTTCACCGATCCAGAACGCATGCTGGCGGCGGTTGTTCAGGGTGGTTGCGTGGTCGGGGCCGAGGACGCGGATGGAGTCGGGAAGGAGGTCGGCGTACAGGTTGCGTGCGGTGACGGGGTCGCCTGCCTCGCCGGTCCAGAAGGCATGGTTGTGGCGGCTGGTCAGGGTGGCTTTGTGGTCGGGGCCGAGGGTGCGGGTCCGGTCGGTGGCGACGCTCGCCAGGAGGTCGCGTGCGGTGGCGGGGTCGCCTGCCTCGCCAGTCCAGTACGCATGGTTGTGGCGGCTGAGCAAAGTGAGTGGGTGGTCGGGTCCAAGGACGCGGGCCAGGCCGGAGATTACGCCGGTGTACAGGTCGCGTGCTGCGGCCGGGTCACCGGCCTTCCCCGTGAAGTCCGCGTGCTCGTTGCGACTGGTCAGAGTGTATTTGTGGTCGGGGCCGAGGATGCGGGTCCGGTCGGTGGCGACGCTCGCCAGGAGGTCGCGCGCGGCGGCGGGGTCGCCTGCCTCGCCAGTCCAGCATGCATGGTCGTGGCGGCTGAGCAGGGTGCTTGCGTGGCCGGGGCCGAGCACGCGGATGGAGTCGGGAAGGAGGCCGGCGTACAGGTCGCGTGCGGCGGCCGGGTCGCCGGCCGCCCCCGTGTAGGACGCAAGGTCCCGGCGGCTGAGGAGGGTGCTTGCGTGATCGTGCCCGAGCACCCGGATGCAGTCGGTGACGAGTCCGGCGTACAGGTCGCGTGCGGCTTCGGCGTCGCCCGCTTCGCCGGTCCAGAACGCCTGGTCATAGCGGCTGGTCAGCGTGTTCGTGTGATCATGGCCGAAGTGGGCCGTGGAAAGTCCTGCGATCGCGCCGTAGAGGCGCGCGGCCTCAGGAGCGTCCGCGCGGGCTACGGCGGCGGCGGCCTCTTCTTCGAGCTGGGCGGAGGGCTTGTTCGTCGCGCCCGGGCTGGTGGGGGAGGTCTCCGGAACAACAGACAGCGTTTCGCCTGCGGGGGCCGGGCTGCCGGTGATCTCGGTGCTGATGCGGTCGATGGTGTCCGCGTCCTGGTCGTTGACCGTCGCCGCGCGGGCGAGCGCGGCGTCGATGTCGTCGGCCTCGGCATCACGCTCGCCCCCCACATCCTGGGAAGCACCGGCGAGGGTGGGGAGATGATCGTGGGGCGAGGGCCCGTCACCGCGCAGGCGGTCGAGGTCGTCGGTCAGCGCCTCGATCTCCCGTCGGAGCCGGTCGGCCAGGTCCTCGGCCTGCCGCCGTTTGTCCTGCGCCCGGGCCAGCTCCGACTCCGCCGTCGCCCGCTGTTCCTCTGCCCGCTCGATCCGTTTCTGCGCTTCTTCCAGCTCGCCCCCGGCCACCTGGGCGGCGAGCCCGTCACGCTCGCCGGACAGCTTGTGCACGCGCTCTTCGAGGGTGTTCACCACGCCCAGCAGCACCCATACCAGGCGGGCCGAGTTCTCCGCCGCCTGACGCAGCTCGCCCTCCTGCTCCAGGGCCCGTGTCAGGCGTTCGTACACCTGGATCTGCTCGGCCTGCGTCTGCGCCAGGGCCACGGCGGAGTCCTGCGCCGGCGCCGGAGCGGGCTTGGGGGCGGGGCCCGGCGGGTGCTCGGCATCCTGTAGCAAGCGCAGGGCCTCGGCCTGCCGGCGTTCGCGCAGCATCGGCGGCACGGTGACCTCGACGAGCCGGATGACGAAGTCCCGCGGCGGGATCCGCCCGCTCAGGAGCGTGCTGACCTGGCTCGTGGAGTAGCCGACGTCCTTCGACAGCACCGCGAGGGTCTTGCCCGACTCCTCGACCCGCAGCCGCAAGAACTCCGCCAGGAGCCCGGCATGGGTGTTGACGGGACGTACCGGCGCCCACCCACGCCCTCGCTTCTTCGACTCCGCCACTCGTTCGACCCCCGGTCATGTATCCGTGATGGTCCGGCCCGTCCTGGACCTGCCCCCTGCATCCGGAACGTACCTGCAATGTCCGCTCCGCAAGGTCCGTACAAACCAACTCGACTTCGTGGAGGAAGACCGAAGAACTCTGATACCTCCTCGCCGCCGACCTCGTTGCACCCACCGATGCCACCGGTATCCCGCTCGCCGCCACCTTGACCGGCGGCAACCGCAACGACGTCACCCGGCTGATCCCGCTGCATCAGGCGGTGCCGCCGGTGAGGGCTCGGGCCCGGGCACGCAACGCCGGTTCGTGGAGCGAGCATTCGCCCACCTGCACTGGTTCCGCGACCTGCGGATCCGCCGGGAGATCCGCAACGACATCCGCCGGGAGATCCGCGACGACATCCACGACGACATCCACGAAGCCCTCCTCGCCCTCGGATGCGCACTGATCCGCTGGCGCCGCCTGAACTCCCGATGGAAGTTCAAGACGGGCACGGCCGACGTTGATGGCCCGGTGGCCGACCTCAGGCCGGCTTGCGCCACACGGAGACGTGCTTCGCGGAGTCCTGGGTGAATGGGGACCCGTCCCAGTCCGCAACGCGACGTTCCAGTTCGAGCCCAGCGATCCGCGCCATCAGGTCGAGCTCGGCCGGCCAGGCGTACCGGTGCCGGGAGTTCTCGCGGCGGTAGCGGCCGTCGTCGCCGTCGCGGGTGAAGTGGTGCGAGACGAGCATCTGCTCGACCAGGTCGAAGGTGTCGAAGCCGAGATGCTGCCGAGAGACGTCGAACGGCACCGCGACCTGGCCGGGCGGCAGGAGCCGCAGCGGCGGCACACCCAGCTCGATGACGAACCGACCGCCGGGCTCCAGATGCCGTGCGGCGTTGCGGAAGCACTCGACCTGCTCGTCCTGCGTGAGCAGGTTCGTGAGGGTGTTGTAGACGAGGTAGACCAGGGCGAACCCGCCGGGAACGACGGTGGTGGCCATGTCCCCGATGACTACCGGGAGGGTGTCCTCGTCGACCTTGCGCCGCAGCACCGCCGCCATGTGCTCGGACAGTTCGATGCCCACCACCGGCACGCCGCGTTCCCGGAGCGGGACTCCCACCCGTCCGGTTCCGATGGCGAGCTCCAGCGCCCGGCCGTCTCCGGCGAGCTCGGCCAGGAAGGCGAGGGTCGGTCCGAGAACGGCAGCCGAAGACGCCTCGGCCTCCTCGGCGTCGTAGCGGTCGGCGGTCGCGCGGGTCCACAGTTCACTGCTCGTCACGGGTGGCCACTGTGCCGGGTGCCGAGGGGTGCTGTCGACGCATTTGGGCTTCCGCGGCGCAGCATGCGCCGCCCACGACTCGTCGTCGCCTTGCAAGGGCTTCGGCCGAACTGTCCCGCACCCCGGATCATCAATCCCGAAGTGATCCGAACACCTTGGAGATCATTTCGCCAGGAGTTCTTGGAGCGCCCGGGAGGAGGCGTGCTGGGCGGTCTTAACCGAGTGCGAGAGTGCCGGTCCGGGTGATACAAGATCTGCGTGCCTGAGCATCTCAACTTCCCCACCCTGCTGCGGATGATCGACGAGCGGTCCGCCGCGTTTCGCGCCGCTGTCGCCGCGGCCCCCAGCCTCGACGCCGACGTCCCGTCCTGTCCGGGCTGGACGCTGTACGACCTGGCGAACCACCTCAGTGAGGGGGACCGCTTCTGGGCCTACATCGTGCTGAACACCGAGCCGGGCGACGGGCGGCCGAGCAAGGACGGGCTGGCGGCGCCCAGGGAGCGCGAGGCCCTCATCACCTGGCTGGCCGACTCGACGGAGCAGCTGCTCACCGCTCTGCGCGAGGCCGGCCCGGACCGGGGCTGCTGGGCCTGGTGGGAGCCACTGGCCTCGCCGCACACGGTGGCCGCCGTGGCCCGCCGCCGCGTCCCGGAGACGCTGATCCACACCTACGACGCCCAGCTGGCCTCCGGTACCCCGAAGGAGCTGCCGACGACCGAGGCGGGCGACGCCGTCGAGGAGTTCCTCGCCACCGTCTGCACCGGCACGGTCCCGTGGCCGGGCGAGCCCGCCACCATGGACTACCACGCAGCCGAGGCCGGCTCCTGGCGCCAGACGGTGGACGCCGCCGGTTCCCGCTTCACCCGCCTCACCGCGGCGGAGGCCGCCGAGAGCAAGCCCACCGCCGCCATCTACGGCACGGTGAGCGAGATGGCCCTGCTCATGTACATGCGCATCCCGGCCGGCTCGCTGCGGATGGAAGGCGACGCCGACCTGCTCCAGCAGCTGCAGGACTGGGGCTGAGACCGCGCAGCTGCCCCCCCCCGTGTGGGAGGGGAGGGTCCCGGCCTCGCCGCCGGGGCGGTCAACTCGAATACGGGGCAAGCCGTTCCACTCCCCGCACCTATGGGGATGGCCCCCTGGCGTGCCCCACGGCTGATCACACCGGATTCTCCGAGCGGCAGCATCCGTACCTGTTGGTCATGTCGTACTCGTGGCCGACCAGGATGCGTGCGCCGCAGGTGGCGCAGACCGCGGGCGTCGTCGGGTTCACCCGCAGGACGTAGGTGTGCTCCAGGTCCAGGACGGCGTCCACGGACTCCTTGCCGTGCTCCTTGATGCCCTGTCCGATGAACTCGAAGGCGCCGTACTGGGCTCCGCACTCGCAGTCGATGCGGTTGGAATGGGCGGGCCCGATGTCCTTGACGCCCAGCTCCGAGGTGATCCTCTCCCGCTCCTCGCGGGACACCGGCTCCATGCCCCGGTCCTTGATCCGTCTCGGGCTCCAGTACCACGCCTTGAACGTCTCGGCCTGTCCGGGGGAGAGGTAGAACGTCACCGATCTGCCGGCCCTCAGCGCGTCCTGCACGGCCGCCACGACCGCGGTGTCGTCCCCGGACATCACGATCCTCCCGTCGCGGACCAGGGCATCGATCTCGGCGAGCGAGCTGCTCTTCATGGACGTCCTTCCGGTGGGCTCCGTCTGTTCCGACCGTTCGATGCTCACCCGTGATCACGCCGTGGGCCAGCGGGGGCGGGCGACCGGGGGCGCCCCTCCGTCGAGCCGGTGGCCGCACTGAGGCGATTCCGGCGGACCGCTTGTTGATCCTGCTAGCGCGACGGGCCGTTCGTGGGAGCCGGGGTCAGTGCGCGCGTACGCCGTCGATGGCGATCGACAGCAGGAGGTCGGCCTCCGCCGGGCCGTCGAGCTCCTGCTCGGTGGCCAGCGCGATGGCGCCGACGAGCTTCAACACGCGACCGGCCTGCAGGGCAGGGCCGTGACCCATCACCTGCTCCGCGACGGCTGGAAGGTGCGCGCGCTGACGCGCGACCCGAACGGCCCGCAGGCCACGGCGCTGGCGCGGGCCGCCGCACCTGGTCAGCAAGTGGCGGATCGAGCGCCACGTCGCCGCGCTCGGCCTGCCCGCGACGATCCTGAGGCCGGTGTCCTTCATGGAGAACTTCACCGGCGGATACGCGCTGCGGAACGGGAACCTCTCCACCGGTCTCGCGCCGGAGGTCCCGCAGCAGATCATGGTCGTCGACGATGTCGGCGCCGTCACCGCGCTGGCGTTCTCCCGGCCGGAGGAGTGGATCGGCCGGGCCGTCGCCCTGGCCGGGGACGGACTCACACCGGTTCAGATCGCCGCGGCGATCGGGAAGGCACTCGGCATACCGCTGCCCTACGTTCAGATCCCGATCGACGCGATCCGGGCGCTGAACGAAGACTTCGCCTACGCCAACGAGTGGCTCAACGAACTCGGCTACCGCGCGGACATCCCCGCCACCCGGGAGATCCACCCCGGCACGATGGACTTCAGCACATGGCTGGAGCGCACCGGCGCGTCCCAGATCGCCTCGTTCCTCGCCACCGCCGCACGTACCGCCGGGCAGCGCGGATGAGCGCCCGTACGCACGGCCTGCGGCGCGTCGGGACCACGTAGGCACACCGCCGACCTGGCCCGCATCACAGCCGCGGCCGCCCTGCCGAACGGCCGTGACCCCATACGTGGACTCGGGCACACGGACCCGGACGCGCTCGACGGCCGGCTGGTCGATGCACTGGTGGTCCACGGCCGCGCCGAGGACATCGCCCACCGCGTCCGAGAGCGTACGAGTAAGGCCCGAGAAGCCGTTGTCGTGCCGGTCATGACGGGCGCGCGTTCGCCTGTGCCGACTCGGTCGTGTGATCTCTCAGCCGGCTCGGCGTGCAGGGCGTCCTTGCCGTCAGTTCACCTCGGATCCGAAGCGGCGCTTGTACGCCGATGGAGTGATGCCCGTCTCGCGACGCATCAGCGTGCGCAGGTTGGTGGCGGTGCCGAGACCGCTCCGCCGTGCGACTACCTCGAAGCGGGATTCGCCTCGCTCGATCAGTCGGCAGGCCAAGGCGAGCCGTTCTCCCGTGAGCCACGTCAACGGGGTCGTTCCCAGCTGTGCCCGGAAGCGGCGGTGGAGCGTCGCCGGGCTGACCGCCGCCCGCGCCGCGAGGTCCGAGATCGCGAGTGGTGAGTCCAGCCGTTCCTGCGCCCAGGCCAGGACGGGTGCCAGGGACTCGTCGGGGAGGTCGGGCAGGGGACGCTCGACGAACTGCCGCTGCCCGCCGTCGCGGTGCGCCGCGAAGACCAGTCGTCGGCTCACGGAGTTGGCGGCCTCGGCGCCGTGGTCGCGGCGGACCACGTACAGGCCGAGGTCGAGTGCAGCCGCGCTTCCTGCAGCGGTGAGGATGTCTCCGTCGTCCACGAACAGCACGTCTGATTCGAGGTGGACGGCAGGGAAGCGGGCGCGGAAGGCATCGGCCCACTGCCAGTGGGCCGTGGCCCGGCGCCCGTCGAGGACTCCGGCCTCCGCCAGAGTGAAGGCGCCGCTGCAGAAACCGATCAAGCGTGCGCCGCGCGCGTGCGCCCGTCGGATGGTCTCGAGCACGGCGGGCCGGCGGGGCACCTCGACGTCGGGGCGGTTGGGGACGATCAAGGTGTCTGCCGTATCGGCTGCCTCCAGGCCGGCGACTCCTGTGAGGGTGAAGAATCCGTCTCGCATCGGAGTGGAGGGCTCGGGGGAGCAGAGTCGGAAGTCGTAGAGGTCGCGGCCGATCTCCGGCCTGCGCAGGCCGAAGATCTCGGTCGCGCAGCCGAGCTCGAACGGGTTCGAGTTCTGGTCCACGATCACGACCACGCGGTGGATGTCTGCCCCGTGGGCTGGGTGCGAGGATTCTTTCGCCATGTGCAATTCCTAGCACTCACGCTGTCCATGCGAAGGTGCCGAGGATGGGGCCATGAACAACCAGCCGATCTCCCTTCGCCAGGCCCTGGACTCCTTCGACGCGTTGTGGAGTCCGCGCATCGTCACGCGCGTCAACGACTACGACGTCCGGATCGCCAAGGTCGAGGGCGAACACATCTGGCACGCCCACGACGACACCGACGAGTTCTTCCTGGTGCTCGACGGGGAACTGCACATCTCCTTGCGCGAGCCCGAGGGCGAGCGCACGGTCCTGCTGCAGCAAGGGGCGGTCTTCACCGTCCCCGCAGGTACGGAGCACAAGCCGTACGCGCCGTCCGGAGCCGCAATTCTCATGTTCGAGCCGACGGGGACGCCGACCGTCGGCGACCGCCACGATGAGATCCCCGCCCACGTGGACGCGACGACCGGACACGTCCTCCCCGCATGAGCGGACGGGCAGAGGTCGGGGCCGCCGACGGGTGATCCTGCCGCAGCCCGGGCGTGAAGGCGGGGACTCCTGACCGACTCGGACGGTCGGATTACCCCGTCCGGCTTCGCCGAGCCCTGCCGTGTGGAGCTGCCTCCGCAGGAGGACCGAGACCTCCTGCGGAGGGTGAGCCGGTGCTGCGCGGCTTCCGCTCGCCCTCGGGTGACGGGTGTGAGGCCGGTGTCCGAGGTCTGGAGTGGGCGCAGAGCGGGTCAGGCGTGGCTGATCCATCGCTGGAGCGCGGCATGGGTGGTGTCGTCCAGCCGGCACAAGGCCTCGATGGCGTCGAGGTCGCCGGGCCGGGGCGCGATGCCTGCGGTCGTGAGGACTGCGTGCAGTTCCAGACGACGGCGGTCGGCCGGCTCGAGCGGCGGGTGGAGGCGGGTCCCCGGGGTGGGTGCGAGGAGTGGGCTGTCGTCGCGCTCCATGACGCCGTAGACGGTCGGGGTCGGCTGGGGCAGGTCCTCGAGTGCGGCGGGGAAGCGGTAGGGGTCGAGATCCATCAGCTCGGCAGAGCTCGGGGTGAAAGCCTGAAAACCAGTCATAGGTGCCTCCTTGGTCGTCATGCCACTGCACAGGACGACTGCGGGGGCAGTGTGGTCAGTTGCGGTGCGCGACGGATCCCACCCGGATGTCCCCTATGGCATCTCGTCACAAGTCCGATGAACCAACCCGTCATTCGACCGGCAGGACGTCCGTCCCATGGCCGGGTGATGGAGTACGGCACTCGACGGTCGGCGCCGGGGCCATCACACGGCTGCGCCCGGCCGCTCCCGTGGTACTGCCCATGCACGGGTCGGCGCTGACGTCCCCCGGCCTGGCTGGTCGGCGGCCTGCTGGTGGGCCGGCCCCCAGGCCTTGCTCGCATCGGACGGTCCGGCTCTTCGTTCTGGTTTTCGATGCCGGCATGGGTGTGCTCATCATCTTTTGGTCAGAGCTGTTCTGTTCCGGTCGTTCATGACGGATAAGAGGTTCTTGGTGTGTTTGGCGGGATAGGGCTGGGTCGGCGGGGACCGCGCCTATGGGGGAGCGCCCGCGGAGTGGACAGGGAGATGTGGCGATGGCCAACCTGCACTACGAGATACTCACCGATCCCGGGCAGCTCCAGGTGTCCGGGAAGGGCAAGGACGAGGAGTCACCAGGGGTGGTGCACATCGTCGTCTCGAATCCGAGCGCCTGGTCCGTGACGCTCTACGAACTCGAGGTGACGGTCCCCTTCGGCAGCGGGAAGACCCACCTGACCGCGCATGTCGACAGGATCCGAGCTCGTCTCGGCGCCAGCACCCTGAGCTCCTCGGTCGGCCTCTCGGAGAACTGGAACGGCACCACCGGGACTTACCGGTTGGAGGCGCTCTCCGGTGTGCGCCTGCGGAAGGGCGAGGTCATCGTCATCGAGATCGCCGACTTCCCTGTCTCCTCCGAGGAAGGGCTGGTCCTGCTGTCCGTGGCGGAGGACTCGCACGGCCGTGGTCCCAGGAGCGACCACCTCGTCACGTTGAGCCTGCTGAAGCATGCCCCGCGCATCCCGCGCAACTTCCGCGCCGACAGTACGCTGCTCGGCGCGACGGAGCAGGTCACCCTGCGGTGGGACGGTCCGGAAGACCTCGACTACAAGATCCAGGGCCCGGTCGGATCCCCGCAGCCCGTCCCGCAGACCTCGGGCGACTGGCACTGGTCACCGAAGCAGGGCGAGGAACCCAAGCGTGATGCCACGTACATCCTGATCGCCACCCCCAAGAGCCCGCATCAGCCCGGGTACTACCTCACCACCACCGTCCACCTGCGAAATCCCGAGTTCGAGAGCGTCAGCGCGACCGCCGGGCTCGCCACCCCGTGGGTGAAGGGCATCGAGCACGAGGGGCGGATCGAGTTCACCGACCTCGGCGCGAAGGTCCTGGACAAGCAGCGGGCGGCGGGCACGGTCGAGGTCAAGGCGGCGGTCGCGGAGACGGTCCTTGCGACCGCGGGCGTGAACGCTCCGTGGGTGAAGGGCACCGACCACGAAGGCCGTATCCGCTTCACCGACCGGGGCGCCGAGATCCTCGACAGCGGGCAGGCATCGGGCACGGTCACCGCGGCGACCGCGGACGTGGACAGCGTGCGTACGGCGCTGGTGCGAGGAAGGGACGGAGGGGCGGGCTGGATCCGTCTGCCCGCCGACGGGATCACCGTCGGCCACGGTGACGGCGGTGACCTGGGTGTCGTCACGGCGGAGCGAATTCGGGTGACCGGCGTGAACACCACGTGGGTCGGGGACGTCGACGGCGGTAAGGGGTGGCTCGAGTTCCCGCGGTCGGGCGTGAACGTCCGCAAGGACGGAGGCCAGGAGTGGGGCACCGTCGCCGCTGACAAGGCCGACCTGAACGGCATCAACACCTCGTGGGTGCAGGGCCGCACGACCGCGGATGGGTGGATCGAGTTCCCGACCGGCGGGCTGAACGTGTTCCAGGGCGCCGGTGATCGTCAGTGGGGCACCGTCGCGGCGGGCACCGCGGACCTCAACGACATGGTCACCCACCGCGCCAGGGTCAAGGAACGCCTCCACCTGGAAGGCGGTCTGACCGTCGACGACGTCCTGGAGACGCAGGACGGTCCGCCTCGGCTGATCGTCCACGGCCGCCTCGATGCCGAGGGCGAGGTGCTGGCCGCCCGTACGGTGACCGTCGCCGGCGACCTCACCACCAAGGGGATCCTCCGTGTCTTCGGGGAGTCCCGGTTCAGGGGCAAGGTCAACGCCAACGGACACCTGTCCGTCCGCAACGGGGAATCCTGGATCCTGCACACCAATGACGGAAAGGTCGCCATCCAGGGAGACCTGCGCGTCCACGGAGCCTTCCGCTCCGACAGCTGACGCGGTCCCGCCCAGCCTGCTCCGCCGCCCGCCCTTCGCGGCCGGCGGAGCAGGTGTCACCGGGCAGCCGGAGCGTGCCCGGGCAAGACGGCGTCACTCCTTAGGGGCGGCATGTCACGTAGGGGGCCGTATCACGGGACGGAAGGATGGCTGCGGCTTCGAAGCCGCACCGCCGTCGCACGGACGGGTGAGGTCCGCCCTCGGCACCGATCTCTCATGCCGTCGGCGGGTTCCGCGGACGGCGAGGCCGCTGACCGTCCGGTCCTGTCGAGACTGCCTGTGAGGCTTCATGTCCGGTATTCCGTCCTACATCGACCCGACCAAGCCCAGTATCGCCAGGGTGTACGACGCCTTCCTCAGTGGCACCGACAACTACGAGGTGGACCGCGAGGTGGTCCGGGGTGTGATGAAGGCAGCTCCGGAGGCCGCGGACCTGGCGGTGGAGAACCGTGCCTTCCTCATCCGCGCGTGCCGCTTCCTGGCCGGCGAGGCAGGCGTCACCCAGTACCTGGACTGCGGCTCGGGCCTGCCCACCGCGGAGAACACCCACCAGGTGGTGCAGCAGGTCGACTCGGACTCACGGGTCGTCTACGTGGACAACGACCCCTTGGTGCTCGCGCACAGCCGCGCGCTGCTGGAAGGGAGCGAGAACGCCGTCATCGTCTCCGAGGACATCTTCGAGCCGGAGCGGCTGCTCTCGAACGAGCTCGTGCGCTCCCACCTGGACTGGGACAAGCCGATCGCGTTGCTGCACATGGGCACACTCCACCACTACAAGCACGAGGAAACCCGCACACGCAAAGACATCATGCGTGCCTACATCGACGCCCTTCCGCCCGGCTCCTATGTGGCACTCAGTCACTTCCTGGACCCGGAGGACGAGTACAGCGAGACCGCCCGAATGATGGAAAGCATGTTCCTCCACAGCATGATGGGCAGTGGCACCTTCTCGACCACGGACGAGCTGAAGGACCTGTTCAACGGTCTGGAGATGGTCGACCCGGGGCTGGTGCGATGCACCGACTGGCGACGGGACGATCCGCAGACCGAGCAGAACGCTGCCCAGCGGTGCATCGCCGGCGGCGTCGCGCGCAAGCCGTAGGCCGTAGGCCGTAAGCCGTAAGCCGTAAGCGGTGAGCCGTGAGCCGTGAGCGGTGAGCGGTGAGCGGTGAGCCAAGCGGGCACCGTCAGTTGCCAAGCGCGCAGGCTCGGCGAGCACCCCGGAATCGCACATCGGGGATCTCCCCGATGGCGCACTCGGGCTCGGCCGACGACCATGCACCGCATGGCCACACCCACCCTGCCGGCACCGACCGGGCCGCACCCGGTCGGTACCACGTCGGCGTACCTTGAGGATGTCTCCCGCCCGGACCCGTGGGTCGCGGACGTGCCGACGCGCGAGCTGATGATCTCGATCTGGTACCCGGCCGCACGCCCGTCCGGTCCGCGCGCCCGTTACCTGACGCGGACCGAGTCGGCGCACGTCCTGGCCGGCCGGCCCGTGGCCATCGCGCCCGAGGCGCTGAGTTCGGTGCGCACCAACGCCTTCCCGGACGCTCCGCTCGACCCCGGACTGCGGGAACTGCCGCTGATCGTTCTCTCGCCCGGCTTCACCCGGCCGCGTGCCACGCTCACCTCGATCGGCGAGGACCTGGCCAGCCACGGTTACGTCGCGGTCGCGATCGACCACACCTACGAGACCGCGGCCACCACCTTTCCGGACGGGCGGGTGGCCGCCTTCGCCCTCGGCCGCGGGTTTCCGCGCACCGCCGAGTTCTGGCACAAGGTGAAGACCGGGCGCGCCCGCGACGCCTCGTTCGTGCTGGACCAGCTCCTCGGCAGCGACCCACCGTGGGCAGGCGCGGCCGGGCTGGCCCCGGACCGGATCGGCATGGCCGGACACTCCGCGGGAGGCGCGGCCACCATCGCGGCGATGCTCGCAGACGAGCGCATCCGCGCGGGCAGCAACGTGGACGGCAGTACCGGCCCCCTCATCCCGCACACCGGCCTGGACCGGCCGTTCCTGTTCCTCGGCCGGGACGGCCAGTACTCTCCCGGCGACGGGCCCGCCGCTGACACGTGGGCCCGAGACTGGCCCCTATTGACCGGCTGGAGGCGCTGGCTGGTGGTGGCGGGAGCCAGGCACCCGTCCTTCACTGATGTCGGCCTGTTGGCGGACCAGCTCGGCCTGCCGCTCGGCGCGGCCACCTCGGGGCTGCGCACGATGACGATCACCCGCACCTACCTGCGTGCCTTCTTCGACCAACACCTGCGCGACACCCAGCAAACACCGTTCGACCATCTCCACGCGGACCACCCCGAGGTGCGGTCCTGCCTGCCGCCTGACCATCGGACCGACGGAGGATCGACGTAAGGCTTGATCCCGGCCTGCCAACATCGGGGGAAGAAGACGATGCTTCACGGATATCGGCCGCGCTGATGCGCGGAGGGGGGTGCGAGCCGTGGACCGGGACCGTCCGAGCAGCGCGCCCGCGGCAGGGCGTACGTGCCGTCCATAGCCGGGCACCGAGGGGTTCCGCTGTGCGGGGGACGGCGGGATTCTGGGTGTATGAAGGCGACGGGGCGGGTCATCGGTCGGTGGGTGTGCGCGGGAGTCGGGATCTGGGTGGCGGCCGAGGGGGTGGACCGGTTACGGGTGGCTCCGGCTGCGGCGGTCGTCGAGCGGATGTCGGCGGTGGCGGTGGTCGCGGCCGTGCTCACGGCCGTCGTCGTGCTCGTCCCCGTGCCGCTGAGGCGACTGCTCGGGCGCGTCGTGGCGGCCAACCAGAGAAGGCTGGCCGAGGAGTTCGACCACGGCTCCGACGCGCGGTTCATGGCACTGATCGGCAGGCAGTTCGGCTACGTCGGGCTCGGCCTGCTGCTGTCCGTGTTCGTCACCGCCGTAGTGGGGCCGGTCGGACTGTGGGCCGGGACAGAGCTGGCTGCCGGGCTGGGTCTCGACGTCGAACTCGGGGGAGGGGCCAAGGAGGTCGTGGCCGCGGCGCTCGTGGTCGCAGCGGTGGAGCGGGTGCTGCTCCTCGTGCTCGTCGTACCGGTGAAGGGCCGCGCGGCCGCGGCGTTGCGCGCCCTGGCCGGCTACCTCGCCTGCCTGGGCGGCCTGGCCCTCGCCGTGGCCTGGCTGGACGGCGTGACCGCCGACGCCCCGCACTGGCTGACGCTCGCCGTCGTCGTCGCCGTCTTCCAGCTGCGCCCGGCACTGACCTTGACCCTGCCCGTGCCGGGCATCGCCTCGCTCGTCCTCGTCTGCGCCAACGCCCTGGTGCTCTGGCTGATCGCCTGGCTCACCGGTCTGGTGGACATCACGGGCTTCTGGCCGTTGGTCGGGGCGGTCGCCCTGATGTGGGTGACGGAATGGCCCATCCGCCTGCTGTCCGCGGTGGCCGAGGCCCGCAGGAACCCACCGGCACCCCTTCCGCCGCACGACCCGTTCTGGCCCGACAGCCAGATGCCGCACACGCCTCTGTACTGACTGGTCACCGGCCCGTTGCCGCGGGTCAGCCCTCGTCCCGCGGGTCAGCCCTCGTCCGCCGGGTCAGCCCTCGTCAACGCCGCGGAAGGTTCGTGAGCCATCAGCGGCGTCGGTGAACTCCGCGACGTCCACGGCGCGCTTCCCCGGGCTTCCGGGCACCGACTTGGCGGCGGTGACCGACGACGCCCCGTTCGCCGATCGCGTTCGCCCTGCGCCGTCGCTGTGCGCTCCGTCGAAGTGGGACGGCCGATCTGCGCTGTTGACTTCCGCTCGCCGGATTGCCGACGATACGAGTCCGACTGTCGATCAACCGACGGCTGCCGCGAGCCTCGCGTCAGAGTCGTAGGCGGCCTTCTGCCCGACCGCCTTGATCGTCACGCCGGGGCAAGCCCGCGCCCGAGCGCGCCGCGCCCGGACGGCCACCGCGCCGAGGGCGTCGCCCCCGGGGAGCCCCGCCGTCGCCTCCGTATCGATCTCTCTGCGCCGATCAGGCCCCGTCTCCCCTCTCGTACCGTCCCCCCCTCGTGCAAGGGAGCACGCCGTGACCCGTTCCCGTTCCGAATTCCGTTCCCATTCCGCCGAGCCGCCCCGAGCTCTCGAGCGCACGGGCCCCCTCACCTTCGGGCAGCTCGCGCAGCTCGTGGAGTACGAGGAAGTGCTCGTCGGCGCCCCGGAAGCCGCGTGGACCCGGACGCTGACCCAGCGATGGGCTCTCCCTGCGGACACCGAGGTCTCCGCGGTACGCGACGCCTTGGCGCTGCTTGCCCGCCGGCACGAGATCGTCCGTACGACCTTCGAGCGGGACGACTCCGGAGACCCGGTCCAGAAGGTGTGGAAACCGGGAGCCGAGCGGATCCGGACGATCGACCCGGGAGCTCTTGCGAGCGAGGCCGGATGGACAGAGTCCTACCTGGCGTCGCTCCGGCGAGAGCCGCTTCCCGTCGGCATGGAGCCGCCGATCACCTTCGACATCCTTGCCGAGGGAGACACGGCGAAGGACGTGCTGATCGCGTTCCACCACATCGTCGCCGACTACCGGAGCATGCAGATCCTCCACCGCGAGTTCCTCAGCGCGTTGACGCTGCTGAGCCAGGGGAAGACGGATCTGGCGGTCGCGCCGCCACGGCAGCCGATCGACGAGGCGCTGATCCAGGCGGCTCGCGCCGGCCAGGAGGGCGACGGTCTCGAGCCCTGGCGGGAGGTGCTGGACGCGACGGCCCCCACCTCGTACCCGCGGTGGGACGAACGCCGCTCGGCGGGCTACACGGCCACGTTCGCATCGGAGTCGCTCCAGCACGCGGTCTCCGTCCTGTCCCAGCGGAACGGGCTGTGGCCGGCCCAGGCGTTGCTGGGCCTCTACGCCTTCGTCATCGCCCGCTACACCGGCTTGCCCTCCACGTCCCTGTGCGTCATCTCCTCCAACAGGTTCACCTATCCGACGGGCGTCCACTGCTGCGCCCTGCGTGTGCCCGTCGTCCTTCCCACGGGAGCAGTGGCTCCGGATGAGCTCATGAAGACCGTGGAGGCCGCGACAAGGAATCTGCATCGGAACGCCGACCACGACGCTCGCGCTCTTCGCAGGATGCTGGACGGCCGCCAGGAGAGCACGGGATTCAACACCCGCCTGAGACTGGAGTACAACTTCTTCTCCCGACGCGGTGGGGCCATCCGTACGGGCATGCCGTACGGCACGCGATCCCCCAGCACATTCCGTCACGAACCCACGGAACCGGCCGACCCGACCCTCACCTATCTCGCGGCGCGGCCCGGCAGAGGAACGGAACCCATGGTGCTCTCTCTCGAAGCCAACGAAGCCTTTCTGCCGCTGCCGGCCGCCTCGGCCCTCTTGCGTGCCTTGGAAAGCCTGGGTGCGGAACTCGCGGCGGCCGGAGACGAGGAGAAGGGTCGGGAAGAGGAAGGAACCGTCAGCTGGGCCGCGCACATGGACCTCGCGCTCAACGCGCGGCCCGCGGTGTCCGGGCTGCTCGCCTTCCGGTCCGGGTACGTCGACGCGCACCGGATCGTACGGGCCGTCAACGCCGAGCTGGGTGACGGGTGCGTGGTCGATGTGGCGGTACGTGGCCGGGGAACACCGCGCGAGCGGCTCGCGGTCCGTCTGTCAGAGTCTCCAGGGCACGAGGCGACAGCGGATCTGCTGGCGAAATTGCGTCGCCGGGCACACCGTGACCCGTCGCTGGTGATCCCGACCGAGGTAATGTGACATTTTATTGGGCGGATACCCTGCGTAACGAGAGGGAGTGCGGGCTTCGGTCCGCCGACCGGGTGGTCGAGGTCCTGGTAGCCCCCACCAGCCAATCTCTGTTTCTGGGAGTCTCAGAGTCAACTGGCCTTAATCCGCGCTGTAGTGACAGACGGTCAGCTCCGGTGTTCGTTCGGCCCTGCTCCCGGACCACTACTCCTTGACCGTCGTTGAGCAGGCCTCCTAGCGTGATGCCACGGCGATCTCGTCGTGCCATGCGAGGCAGACATGGCGCGGGGGGACCGTTCGTTGTCCGTGTTGGCAGACAAGAAGGGCTGAAAATGGCTATGACTGACGGTCGGGCGATGGTCCCGGCTTCGAGTGACAACGGTCGTGCGCGGGCGATGGTCCCGGCTTCGAGTGACAACGGTCGTGCGCGGGCGATGGTCCCGGCTTCGAGTGACAATGGCCGTGCGCGGGCGATGGTCCCGGCTTCGAGTGACAATGGCCGTGCGCGGGCGATGGTCCCGGCTTCGAGTGACAACGGCCGCGTCCGGGCGATGGTCCCGGCTTCCAGTGACAACGGCCGCGTCCGGCCGACGGCCCTGGCCTCCCGTCACAACGCTCGCTGACACCAGGCCGTTTGGGCTTCTCCCGCGGGTTCCGGGTGCACGCGTGACTCGTTCCCCGCGATGAGCGGCCCGGCGTGATCGCCGCAGAGAGAAGGGCGCTTCGTTCGCCCCTCCGTGCGACAGCGACAGAGGCCGCCCGTTCGGGCCGGCGTGAAGTGCGTACCGCGCTTCGGACGGGCGGCTGCCGTCAGGCAGCGCATATCAGCACAGTCCCACGTCAACGACGTCCGCACGCGGTCGTCCAGGTTCTCGACGACGGCGTGCGACTGGTGCTTCCGGGACACCGACACCCCTAGTGAGGAAACCGTGCCGACCAAGAGCGCGAACTTGGGCGAGGCGCTCGACGGTTGGCTCGACGCGACGACGCACGGACTCGGCGACGTGCCCGCCGACCTCGTCGACGATGCCGCCGCGGCGTCCGCGGACTTCATGCTCTGCGCGTTGATCAGCCGGCTGCTGCCGGCCGAAGACGGGCGGGAGCGCGATCAGGGCATGGAGGCTGCCGGTCCGGCCGTGTGGTGGACCGGAGCGGTTCACCGTGCGGAGGTGGCGGCGGAGGCGAACCTGCTGGCGGGGATCGCCGCCGACTTCGACGCGGTGCACTACCTGGCCGGTGGTCATCTCTCGGCCTTCCTGGCGCCGGCGCTGCTCGGCCGCAGGGACCTGCCCCTGGACGCGGCACTTCGGCTGCAGGCCATCGCCACGGAGTTCGCCGTCCGTGTCGGCCAGGTGATCAAGGACCGTGCACGCCTCAAGGGGCTGCACGTCACCCCCCTCGTGGGCGGATTGAGCAGTGTGTACGCGCTCGCGCTCGCCAACGGCTACTCCCCGGACCGGGTGAAGTGGTGTCTGCGGCTCTTCCTTTCGACGTTCCGGTCCGACTACGGGCTCCTGGGCAGCGACGGGCGCCTCTACCAGATGGCCCAGGCCATGCGGCAGGCCCATGCCGCCGTCGCCGAGGGGGGTGTCCACACGCGCCTCGACCTCGCCTCGGCCCGTGAGTGGTGGCGGCCCCTCACGACGCTCGGCATCCCGATCGACTCCCCGACTGAATCGAACGCAGCCCATGACCTCCCGGCCGGTCTGCCGGACGGCTGGATCTCCGGCGACAGGTTCACCGACCTGAAACCGATGCCGTGCTGTGCGTACTTCTTCTCCGTCCTCGCGGTGGTCGCCGGGCTGCGTGGCCGTGTCGCCACCGATTCCGTCCGCCGGCTGGAGGTCCACGTCCCCCGGTACGCGTTCGTCGCCCACCGTGGTGCGGGCGACGGCTCGTGGCTGGCGCCGTTCGACCTGGCCCACAACGTCGCGATCTGCTGGCTTCTGGGGCGGGACAGCTGGACCCCGCTGCCCGAGCTGACCCGTGACGAGGTCCGCGCGATGCGCGAGCTGGTCCACCTGCGCGTCACCTCCGACGACCTGCCGGTGACCGCCGTGGCCGTGACGGCGGACGGAACCGGCGCCGAAGTCACGCTGGCGGCAGGGGACTTGCCCCCGGTCGACGGTGCCGCCCGACGCCACGCTGCCCTGCGGCAGAAATGCGACGTCGTCCGGCGGCGCCTCGGACCCGCGTGGAACGCGCCGCGTGCCGACCAAGGGGCGGGCGAACTCCTGCGTGAGCTGCTGGACAGGAGCGGACAGGACGTACGGGGCCTGGCGACCGGCCTTCCCACACTGAACGGAGCATTCCAGTGACTTTTCCTCCGGTTGAGATATCCCGTCTGTACCTCCATTCCTCACCGTCCCGCGAGGCGGTCCGCCGGGAGGTGGAGTCGCTGGTGAGCGGTGACGCGCGACTCGGCGCGGTGCCTGCGGCCGGGTCCTACGGTCCCGGAGTGCTGTGCGTGGACGTGGCCGGATTCGAGGAACGGCAGGACGTGCTCGCGCGTGCGCCGCACGTCGTGCGTCGAGGTGGCCTGCACCTGCCCGTCGTCATCGACGACGAGGGCACGTCGATCGGTCCGCTCACGACGCCGGGCTTCTCGGCCTGTCTGCAATGTGCCGCGCACGTCGCGGACCGGGCGGCCCCGACCCCGGACCCCGCCGCCGTGCCGTCCCCCGCGCCCGCCGCCCTCACCCCCCTCGTCGCCGCCCTCATCTCGGCCACCGTCGCCCTCGAGGCCGGCAGGATCGTGTGCGACCCCGACCGGCTGCCCCTCTCCCTCGGCCACGTCGTCCGCGTCGAGCACGACACCGGGGCGGTGGCGATACTCGCCGTCACCCAGGTCGACGGGTGCGAGGTGTGCGGGTCCCTCATCGAGCTCGCCCTGGGGGGAGAGCTGTGAACGACGGCGTACGCCCGGCCGCCCCCGACACCCTTGGCCTGCTGGAGGACCTCCTCGTCCGGCGGAGCGGGTCGATCTCCTCGCTGCAGCCCCTCGACGACTTCTACAACGACGAGCCCCGGGGGCAGGGATGGGTCGCACAGCTGCCGCCGAACGCCCACCGGCCGCAGGGGACCGCAGCCCTTCCCCGGGCCACCGGAGGCCGTGGCCGTGACCGCCTCGCCCGGCTGAAGGCGGTGATGGAGGCGGCCGAGCGCATCAGCCTCAGTACGGTGCCGCCCGAGCGCCTGACGTACGGCACGGCCGCCGAGCTCTCCGACCGCCTCGGTCCCGAGGCCTTCCCCGAACCCTGGCGCGGGTCCCCGGCCTGGGAGCGGCCCATGCACTGGTGCCGTGCCGTCAGGATCGGCGCCGAGGAGGCCGGTTTCGTCCTGGTGCCCGCCCAGTTGGTCTACTGCCCCTACTGGGAGCCGGACCGGCAAGCCATGCTGTGGGATCCGAGCAGCAACGGCGCGGCGGCCGCGTTCTCCTACGGCGACGCGGTGGCGCGTGCCTCGCGGGAGGCCTTCGAGCGCCATGTGATCCTGCTGGCGCACTACCTCCGGCTCGGCGGTGAGGAGCTCGACTGGCTCGACCTGGCGCTGGAGCCGGGGGCGCTGCTGATGGGGCTCGAAGCCCGCACTCTCGGCCTGCGCGTCCGGGTCGCCTGCCTGGTGCGCACCCCCTTCCCCGTGGTGGTCTGCGTCGTGGTCGACCCGACGAAGCGTTTTCCCGCGCTCACCACGGGAAGCGCGTGCGCGGTCACCGTCGAGCAGGCGGCGAGCTCCGCCATCAGCGAGGCCCTCCACGCCCGCAGGCAGGCACGGGACTTCCTCACGGACGTGCCGCCGGTGGAGGCGTCCGACCTCGAGACGATCGAGGAGCGGGTCGTCTACTGGGGACAGCCGGACGCGCCCGGGCGACTGGAGTACCTCTTCGGCGGCTCCAGGCCCCTCGAGGGCACGTACACGCAGGGATACCTGGACGAGGGGTACGCGGCCGAGGTGACGGCCCCGCAGCTCGCCGACGCCGGTGTCAGCGTCGTGAAGGTCGTCCATCCGCGGCTGCAACCCCTCTTCTTCGCCGAGAGCGACAAGCTCCTGCTGGAGCAGGCACGCCGTTCGGCCATGTCCACCGATCCGCACCCCTACGCCTGACAGGACACGATGACGATGGCGGACAAGGAAGCGACGGCCACCGCGCTCGACTTCCACCGCGGCACCCACGCCGATGCCGCGATGCTGGCCGACTGGCAAATGCTGCCGACCGACCAGTGGCCGGACGAGTGGTTCACGTACAACGAGAAGGTCTACCCACGCCTGGACGGCACCCCGCTGCCGGTCCCCGGATCCCCTCCTTCCGCGGCGGGCGCCGACTGGCTCGAACGCCGGACCAGCACCCGCACCCCTCTCGACGAGATGACGCTCGCCGACCTCGCCCACGTCCTCTGGTACACGACGCACTCCCGGCCGGCCGACCAGGACGGCCCCCTCGACTGGCACCGCCCGTACCCCTCGGCCGGCGGCCGGCTGGGGTGCGAGTTCTACGTCATCGCGCAGAACGTTTCGGGACTGACCTCCGGGGTCTACAACTACCAGGTAAGACAGCATGAGTTGGTGCGCCTCCGGGCGGGACTGACTCCGAAGGTCCTGCGCTTCCTCTTCGGCGACGGATGGACGGCACGCACCTGCGCCTTCGTCGTCGCGACGGTCTCGCTCGACCGGCTGGAGACCAAGTACGGCCAACGGGGCTACCGGTACGGCCTCGTGGAAGCCGGCGCGGCCGCCCAGACGCTCTGTCTCGTCGCGGCCTCGGCATCCCTGGGCACCTGCGTCATCGGCGGATTCGCCGACGTACCGATGGGCCAACTCCTCTTGTGCACACCGAACTCGGAACTCCCCGTGCTGGCCGTCGCCTTCGGCGACATCGAGGAGGGACGAGCCGATGCTCGTGACTGACCACGCGGTCGACAGCGTCCTGGGCGTGTCGCATGCCGAGCTGTCCGAGGCCATGGGCAGACGGTGGTTCCACAAGACAGGCGCCCTGAGGCCGGAGGCCACGTTCGGATGGAACGCCCTCAACAAGGCACTGCGGTACGGGAATCTGGGCACCGACCAGGTCCGCCTGGTCGGCGGCGACGTGGCGACCGAAGAACTGTTCCACCGCGCCGTCGCGGGCGGCTCCCGGGTGTACCACCGGATCGCCCCGCAGGCCGTACACCGGGGGCTCGACAGCGGTGGCACCCTCGTCATCGACCAGCTCGACCTGGTGGACCCCTGGGCCGACCAGGTGGCGCGCGCCCTGTCGGGGGTCTTCTCGGCGCGGGTCCAGGCCAATGTCTACGCCTCGCTGCGCGGCGCGCCGGGCTTCGGCGCGCACCGTGACACCCATGACGTCTTCGTCGTCCAGGGCAGCGGGCGCAAGCACTGGACCGTGGCGCCGGGCGACGGCACCGACGAGGTGCGCCTCACCATGGAACCGGGCGACGTCCTGTATCTGCCCGAGGGCACGACCCACGACGTGGCCACGCACGCGCAAGGATCCCTGCACATCACGTTCGCCGTCCCCCGGCCGAACCTGCAAGAGCTCCTGACATGGCGGGCCGCTGATTCGGGCGGCACCTTCCTGCGCACCGCCGTCGACCCGTCCGACCCCGCGGCCGCCGCCGCGTCCGTCGCGCAGTGGGCGGGACGTGTCGTCGGCGAGGCCGACATCCGCCGCTTCCTGGAGGACGCTGTTGGCGGCGCCATGGCACCCTCCTGCACGAACCTGCCCTATGCGTGCGGTGACCCGTCCGTTCTGGAGGGACTGTCCGCGCGGCGGTCGTTCGTCTGCGTCCTGCCCGACGGGGCCACCGACCACGCGCGGGTCCTCGCCCGGCTGACGGCGACCGACCGTACCCCTGTGAAGGAACTCCTCGCTGGCGTCGCGGTGGACGACCCGGTCGCCGTCGTCGGCGATCTCATGCGGTGGGGCCTGATCGACGTGTCGGAGACGTGAGCATGCGCCGCACACGAGAAGCGGAGGCCGGTTTCGGCTGGTCCGAGCAGCGGGGTGACACCGCGGCCCTCGCGCTGGTGTTCCCGGCGGGCTTCGCTGCGGAAGGGGCCGACCGGCCGGGCCTGGCCCACTTCACGGAACACATGATCATGGCGCCGTCGGGGGGACGCGCGGAACCGTACGCGTCCCTCGAAGAGGCGGGCTGCCTCCTGGAGGCCCGGACACGAAGGGACCACATGACCGTCACGGTCAGCGGGCCCCAGGACTCCTTCCTGGACGCCGTCGGTACCGTCGTGGCCCATCTCGCCGACCTGGAGCGGCCCGACGGCACCGCCGACCGCCAGGCGGAGATCATCCGCAACGAGGTGCTGGACAAGACCCGGCTCGCGCCCCAGTCGGACACCTGGCGCTGGTGCGTGCCCACCCCCGACGGGCCGATCGGACTCGACCACGACCCGATCACCTCACCGGCGCTGTCGGGATCCGTCGGCCATGCCGGGACCTGGCGGGCCTTCGCCGCGGAGCGGGTCCGCCTGGACGGGTGCGCCGTCGGGCTGGCGGCGGACCCGACCAGGGTCCGCCCCGAGGACGTGGCGTCGTTGCTCGGTCCGAGGACGTGGGGAGAGCGGGCCCCGGCCTCGGCGCCCGCGCACTTCAGGGCCGCGGGCGTGCGGCGGCACGCGCTCGTCGTCCCCGTCGTGGACGACGGTCCGTCCGGGCAGGCCGCCGCCCTCGTGGCCGGACACCTGTTCGCGGCCAGGGCCGCGACGGTCCATCGGCGGCGGCCCGCACCCGTACGGTACGGCCTGTTCGACGAGTGGTTCAGCGAGAGCGGACCGACGGCCCTGGAAGTTCCGCTGCCGGTCGGATTCGACCCGACGGCACACGAGCACGAGCTGCTGCGAAGCCTCCGCGCCGCTGTCGACCCCGGCCGGACGACACGTGCGGGTGAGCAGCTGTCCGAGCAGTGGCGTACGCGTACCGAAACGGCCTCGGCAGGCGCCCGATCGATCGCCTGGGCCGCGTTCGCGCGACATCACGGCGACCCGTTCGTCCACGTCGACCTCGACCTCGTCGCGCGTCACCTGGAGACGATCACCGTCTGGGAGGAGCACTGATGCCCGGCCCCGCGACCCGGACGACCCGCTGGGGCGAGGGCATGGACCTGCTCCGGCGGCCCTCGCACTTCGCCGCGACCGTGCCGGTCCCCCTCGCGGGCCCCGATGACGTCCTGGCGTGGCTGTGCCTGTGCGAAAGCCTCGCCGGAGGGTTCACGAGCCCGTTGACCCGCGCGGGACGGCTCGACGGCACGCTCTTCCGCGTCAGGCTCGCGCTCCTGCCCGGTGCAGGGGAGGAAGGCGTCCTGGCCCTGACGTTCACAGCGTCCGCGCACACCGAGGCGGCCAATACCCGGGCCGTGCTCCACGCCCTGACCGCGGTCGTGCACCAGGACCCGGTCGCGCTCCCTCCATGGCGGAGCGCGGCACGACGCCTCTCCACCCGCCTGGCCACCACCGACCCCATGCCGCCGTACTCGCCTTGGCGGCGTCACCCGTACGACGCGCACCTGGACGACCCGGTGGCCTGGGCCACCCGCACCCCGCCGCCCCAGTCCCACCGGCAACGGCTCGCGGTGCTCCTGCGGGCACTGTCGGAGCACGGCGCGGGCACGGAAGGACACGCATGCTGACACCCCCCTCCGCCCCCGAGAAGGCGACGGACCGCGTCCGCCTCCTCCGCCGCGTCAGTACGGTCTCCAGCCTTGAGGACGGCGCCTTCACCGTCGTCCTCCCGGTCCTCGCGCAGAAGTCGGCCGGCAGCATGGGCGTGGCGGCCGTCTTCATCGCCGTCACCGCTCCCTGGGCCCTGGCATCGCTGCCCCTCGGCTACCTCGCGGACCACCTGTCGCGGACACGGCTCGCGAAGGCGGCCGCGCTCGGACGCCTCGGCTTCGCCGCGCTCCTCGCGACCCTGCCCCTCTGGGGCGGCTACGACCAGTGGCTGTTCACCGCCGTGGCATTCGGCCTGGGCACCTGCGGCGTGGCCTCGGAGATCGCGCGTCAGTCCCTCGTACCGCAACTCGTCGCCCAACCCGAGGACCTGGTCGCGGCCAACGTGGAGATCGCGAAGGTCTCCCAGCTCTACGGGGCGTTCGTCGGGCCCCTGCTGGCCGGGACGCTCCTGTCCTGGAACCAGTCGCTGACCACGACGGTCCTGGCCGTCCTCGCCGTTCTCACCCTCCTGTTCACCCTGCGGCTGCCACCCGTCCCGCCCTTGCGGGACGAGCCCATGCGGCCGCGGACCATGGTCGGAGACGGCCTCGGCGGATTCCGGTACATCTGGCGCACCCGCACCCTGCTGGCCCTCGCCGCGTCGAGTTGCCTCGTCTCCGTCATCTGGTACGTCTGGGAGACCTCCTTCACGGCCTACGCCCTCGCCGACGACGGCCTCGCGGCCTCCGACCTCGTCTACTCGCTGCTGCTCCTGTCCGGGGCAGCCGGCGGGTTCGTCGGCGCCCGGCTGGTCCAGCGGATGCTGCGCGCGTTCCCCCTGAGCACCGCGCTGTCACTGAGCCTGGTCGGCTGGACCGTGTGGTTCGCCGTGCCGGCCTTCACGTCGAACTGGTTCGCCGTGGCCGGCAGCCTGCTCGTCGGCGGCTGCAGCGGCCTTCTGTGGAACACCATCTCGATCTCCGTACGGCAGCTGGTGACGTCCGTCGAGATCCTCGGCAGGACCACGGCCGCCTACCGCGTCATCACCAGGACCGGCCGCGTCATCGGAGCCGCGCTCGCCGCCCTCCTCATGGCGCACATGCCGTGGCAGCACATCCTGGCCGCGTGCGCGGGCGCCATCGCCCTGACAGCCCTCGGCCTCCACCTCCTGTACCGCGACGGCACCGCGAACGGTGCGGAGCCGCTGACGAAGGAGCAGGGATGACGACACCCGCGTCCGTTCGTGGACCGCGGCCACCGGCCACGGACTGGACACCCCGCGCGACCCTGGTGCTGCACACCCAGGACGAGGGCATCGAGGTGCTGCGCCCCGAGCACCTCGCGGAGCGCCTTCCGCACGTGAGGGAGCGGCTTCGCCGGTCCGCGGGCGACGACCGAAGCGTCTGCCTCGTGCCCGACCCGCGACAGCCGTTCGCGCACTACCTGACGGAGCTCCTCGCGGCACTCGCGATGCCGCACCCGGTGGCCCTGCTCCACGCCGGAAGCCACGCCTCGCCACTCGCCGAGCTGGCCGGGCACGGAATCCGGGCCTGCACCCTCCGCACAGCCGCCGGCCACGAGCCCCTCCCCGCCGCCCCCGCGCCCCTGCCCGACCAGGCCCTCCTGCTGAGGACGGGCGGCTCCAGCGGCCGGTCCCGCTTCGCGGTCAACACCAGCATGCGCCGCGCGCTCGTACGCGACCGCAGACTGAGCCTCGCGCGCGCTGTCGGCCTGCGCGACGGGGCACGGGTCCTGCTCGCCGGCCCGGTCGGCCACGCCGCCCACCTGAGCATGCTCCTGGACACGGTGAACCACGAGGCCGAGGTGCATCTGTACGAGAGCCCCGACCCGGCGCGGGTCCTGCCCGACATCCGCCGCCACGGCATCCAGTGGCTCACCGCCACCCCCTTGCACCTGCGCATCATGATGCGCCAGATGCGAGACGCCCGCGGCACGGCGGAGCTCGAAAAGCTCGTCCACATGAGCGCGGCCTGCGGCGAACCGGTCAAGAGGTTCTGGCACTCCGTCCTCGGCCCCGAGAACGTCTACGAGGTGTTCGGCTCCTCCGAGGGCATCGGCACCACGATCGCCCGAGGCGACGAATGGGAACGCCGTCCCGGCACCGTCGGCAGGGGCTTCTACACCTCCGTGGCCGTCCTCGACCCCGCGGGCCGCCCCGTACCGGCAGGTGAGCCGGGCGACGTCTACTTCGCCTACGGCGCTCCGGCGCGCCCTCTCCACGTCGGCCACGGGGACCACGTCCGGTGGACGGGCAACGGGCTGGTCGGCATCGGCGACCGCGGCTTCCTCGACGACGACGGCTTCCTCCACCTGGAGACCAGACCGCAGCTCCGCATCACGGTCGGCGGCACCACGGTCGTGGCCACGGACGTCGAGGACGCACTCCTCGCGTTCCCGTGGGTCCACGACGCGGCAGCGGCCGGCATCGCCAACCAGGTGACGGGACAACGCGTGATCGGCTTCGTCGTGCTCGACGCCCACGCCCCGGCCACCTGGGCGGCCGAACTCGCCGCGGAACTGCGCCAGAACCTCCCGGCGGCAGCCGTACCCCGCCACGTGTTCGCCGTCGACTCCGTCCCCCGGGCCCCGTCCGGCAAGGTCGACCGCGCCGCGATCGCAGCCCTGGCCGACGCACACTCCAGGAAGGAAACAGAATGACGCACACGCTCCTCGACAACCCGAACTTCAGCGGCATCCGGCGCCGCACGCCCGACGGCCGGCACGTGGTGGCCGTGTCCCTCCGGTCCTACATGTCCGTCCCCGAGATCAGAGCCGCGCTGGCGGAGCTCCTCGGCGACCAGGCGGGCGAGATCGACTTCGCCGTACTGCACGCGGGGGAGGAGGCGACCGCCGACGCGGTCAGTGACACCACGCTGCTCACCGGGAACTTCCACGCCATGCACGCCCCAGGGAGCGTCGTGGAGACCGAGCTCGCGGAGCGGATCACGCTGATGATGACCGAGGACGCGGTCGTGAGCATGTCCGACAGCATCGGCGACCTGGGAGGGGACTCCCTCATGTGCCTGGAGCTCAGCGAGGCACTCATCAGCATGTGGGGAGTGGAGATCGACCCGGTGGAGATCTTCCGCATGAACTCCCTGAAGGAACTGGCCGACGACATCGAGGCCAGGCGGTGACGTCCCGGTCGCTGGACCTCCTGGCCGGCGCCGCACCCGACGCACCGGCCCTCCTCGAGAAGGCCCGCGTGGTGACGCGCGGGCAGGCGCGCACGATGACCGAGGAGACGGCCCGCTTCCTCGGCGACGACCGCAAGAAACTCGTGATGGTCGAGAACCCCCGCTCGCTACCGGGAGCCCTGGCCTGCCTGGCCGCGCTGCGCGCGGGACACGCGGTGCTGCCGGTCGAGGCCCTCACCCCCGACGACGCCCGGACCTACATCGACAGGCTGCGCCCCGACGTGCTGGTCGGGCCCACGTGCACAGCCGCAGCGGACACCCCGGCCGGATACGGCCGCCCCGAGACCGCCCCGCACATCGGGACGGTCCGCCGCGCACCCGGCAGTCAAACCACCTCACTCGCAGAGGAGTTGGCCCTAGTACTGCGCACCTCCGGATCCACCTCCCACGGCAGGCTCGTGCGCCTCTCGTACGACAACCTCGCGAGCAACGCCGCAAGCATCGGCACGGCGACGAGCATCCGACCCACCGACGTCGCGGCGACATCGCTGCGCATGGACCACAGCTTCGGACTGTCCCTGTTCACCTCCCACCTGGCCGCCGGCGCCGCCGTGGGACTGCTCACCGCCACGCCCAGCTCCGACCGCTTCTGGGCAGAGGCCAGGATCCTCGGCGCGACCTGCGCGGGCCTGGTCCCCTCCACGGCCCGGTTCATCCTGCGCAGCCACGAGTCCGCCGCGAAGCTGGCGACCCTCAGATCCCTCCTGGTCGCCGGAGGGCCGGCGAGCCCCGACGAACTGCGCCGGCTGCGAGAACACGCCCGGTCGGTGTACTACATGTACGGGCAGACCGAAGCGACGGCACGCATGACCTGTCTGGACCCGGCCGCCGCCGCCGACCACGAGGGCAGCGTCGGGACCCCCGTGCCGGGCGGACACATCGAGATCCGCGGCCACGACGGAACCCCGCTCCCCGAAGGGCGCCTCGGCGAGGTCTACTACCGGGGACCGAACGTCATGCTGGGATACGCCGGTTCGCGCGCCGACCTGGCCCTGCCGGACGTCACCGGCGACACCCTGCGGACCGGCGACCTCGGCCGCGCCAGGGGCGGCATGCTGTACCTCGAAGGCCGTATCGACCGGCAGGTCAAGGTACTCGGGCAGCGGGTGAACCTCGACGCCGTCGAGGCGACGGCGACGGCGACGCTCGGCGGAACGGCCACAGCCGCCGTGCACACCGCGCCCGACGAGGTCTCCCTCTACGTGGAGGGAGACCCGGAGCACATGGAGTGCCTCCGCGCAGCGGACCTCGCCTACCTGGGAGTCCCGCGAGGATCCCTGAGACTGCGTACCACGCCACGGCTCCCGAGAACACCCTCGGGAAAGATCAGATACGCGGCCGTAGGCCGTCACGGCACCGCCTAGAAAGCAGCGGGTATCGTGACCCTGCCCCGACACGCAGCGAAAGGCGCATCAGCCATGAGCCTGTCCGAACCCGCGGCACGGATCCGCTCGTTGCTGGAAAAGTGGGTCGCACGCAGGACGCTCCTCGGAGCCCAGGTCTTCCACCGGCACGACGGCGACGTGACCGACATCGCGGTGGGAGAGGCCGCTCCCGGAGTCGCGGCCACCCCCGATGTCGTCGGCCGTGTCTACTGCGCCAACAAGTCCGTCCTGGCCGTCACGGCCGGAGTCGCCTCGCAGGAGGGGCTGCTCGACCTGAAGGACCCGATGGCGCGCTTCTTCGACAACTGCGCCCCCTCCATGGCCACGGTGACGGTCGCCGATCTCCTCGGGCACACCTCCGGTCTCCCTACCGCACTCCACAAGAGCACCGGTTCCCTGGAGGAGCGGGCCCGCCGCATCGTGGCCTCCGGCTCGCGCCAGCCGGGCCCCGCCCGCTACAACACACAGAGCGCCGCGGCCGTACTCGGGTCGGTCCTCGAGCGCCTGTACGGGCTCCCGCTCGCGGACGTCGTCGACGAGAAGGTGGCCCGCCCCCTGGCGCTGCGCGACCTGGCGCTCGTCCCGCGCCCGCACCAGCAGTACGTCCCGCTGCACCGCCGGGACGGCACCATGCGCTTCGTCCCGGTCGCCGACGAGGACATGGGTCTCCACCCCGCGAACCCGGGGCAGGCGGGCGTCTCCACGGCATCCGACATCGGCCGCCTCCACGCGGACCTCGTGGACTCCCTGCGTGGCGGAGGCAAGCTCCTCGACCGCCCGACGGCCGCGGCGCTGTGCGCGGTGAACGCCACGGTGCAGCTGCACGACCTCGGCGCCCGCAGCTGGGGCCTCGGCGTCCAACGCGACCTGCACGAGGGCATCCTCGGCGAAGGCTGGAGCCCCGAGACCTTCGGCCACATCGGCACCACCCCCCGCCGCATCGTCACCCTCCACGCCGCCGACCCGGCCTCCGGCCGCGTGATGGCCCTGCGCCTGTTCAGCGTCGCGGAGATCAACGACCGCTGCGTCCAGGAACTCACCAGAATCGCGTGACAGCCGCCCCGCCGGGCAAGACCACCTTCGGGAAGCATGAAGCCCATGGCCGAGGTCCCCGGCTTCCGCCGGGGACCTCGGCTGCCGGGCCGGGCCGGGTGGCGTGGCCCGGCAGCGGCATGCCTGCCGTCGGCCGGGCGTGATGCCCTGCCCCGTCGGTCGCCGTGCCGCCCGACCGCCTCGCCGCAGCCTCGAACGGGGCACTCCGCCTTCCCCTACGCCAGATCCTCCCTACCCCCGAATCGAGGGAGGAGCCAGCGCCTTGGAGGCGGCGGCGCCGCGTCAGTAGACGCGGAGGCAGTTCAGGAGAGTCGTCGTACCGATCTCGCGGTCGCACGCCCAGACCCGTATGTTCTTCTTGTAGTTGAAGCTCCACGAGTCGAAGGTGTTGACCTTGCTCGCGTAACGGTTCTTGTGCGTCCACGCGCCGTTCGCCCACGTGTCGAACTCGAGGGCCAGCACGGCTTCGAGCTTGTTGTTCGGGATCGCGTCGCGGGCGCCGGCGTAGGAGAAGCTGCCCGCGTAGTAGGTGTAACCGCCGGCCGTCCCCGCCGCGTGCCACTCGTACCCGCCGCTCACCTCCGCGTTCTTGCTGGAGCTCAGGCCGTACAGGTTGACACTCGTCGCACTGGCGGGGCCCGCCAGTGCGACGACCAGCGCGGATGTCAGCGCTGCGGATCCGAGAACCGTGCGCTTGAGAACGGGTCGCATGTCTTGCTCCTCATGAGTCGGGGCCGGCGCAGGAAAGCCGAATCAGGTCCACGTGCAGCGGCGAGGTGCCTGCTCAGGCGCCCTTCTCCCTGCCTCGCCGCCACAACGATCCTCACGGCTGCCGCTGCCGACGGCCACGCCTTTCGGTCTCGACCGAAGCGCCTGACGCAAAAGGATCTGGGCTTGTTCCGATCAAGGGAGGAAGGTCAGTTCTCGGCCGGTTGAGCGAGAGGGAGGAGTGACGTGTCGATGCTTCGCATCCACCTCAGCCAGGAGGATCTGGCCAGGACCCGTGTGATGGACACGTGGGGGCCGCTGGGGGAGACGCTTCTCAGCCTCACGACCCTGCAGCAGGTCAAGGGGCCTACGGTGCTCGGCAGTTGGCGTCAGCAGGTGCGGCAGGCATGGGGCCCCGTCCTCCACCCGGCTGCGACGCTGTTCCAGAGTGCCTTCCTGGACCTGTTCACGTTGACCGGGCCGACCGCGTCGTGGGAGGAGGGCCTGGAGGCGCTGCGCGGCGTTCGCCCGGACCTGATGCGCGAGGAGCTCATCGGGGCAGGCGAGTTACGTGAACTGATGACGGGGAGCACCGAACGGTGGACGGGGCTGGCATGGGGAGATCCCGCACACGACCGCGCCGACCGGCGGGCGCTGGTGGACTTCCTGGACGGATATCACCAGGTGGCGGTGGCTCCTCACTGGTCGCGGATCCGAGCCCGGCTGCAGCAGGAACAAGCCGCCCATGCCCGGGCCTTCGCCGAGAAGGGGGTGGAGGCGCTGCTGGCCGGGCTGCCGCCCGGGTTCCGCTGGCGCTCGCCGGTACTGGAGATCGGACGCGGCGCACAGGTCAAGGACCTCCGTCTCGACGGACGTGGGCTGATGCTGGTGCCGTCGGCGTTCTACCAGACCCGGCCGAACGTCTTCCTCAGCCCCGTCGACAGCCAGCAACCCGCGGTGCTGTTCGTCCCCGTCCTGCGTACCGTCGGCGATGTCGCCGGTGTGCTGACCACCGCACCGGGCGGGACCCTGAAGGCCTTGAAAGCGCTGCTCGGCCGGACCAGGGCCCACGCCCTGGACGCCATCGGGGTGAGCGCTTGCACGACGAGTGAGCTCGCTCAGCGCTTGGGGATATCTCTGGCCAGCGCCAGCGAACACGCCACTGTGCTGCGGCAAGCCAATCTGATCGCCACCACCCGGCACGGCAGCGCCGTCCACCACGCCCTCACGCCCCTGGGGTCCAGCCTCCTCAACGGCACACCCTCCTCCTGAACGGTGGAGTTGCGCAGTCGGCGGCCGGGCGCGCCGGCGCCCGCTAGGGGCGGCTGGCGGTGATGACGTAGTAGTCGAGGAAACCCTTCTCCCAGGCGTGGAGGAAGTTCCTCGGCCAGGTGCCCGGTTTCCACTGGGCGGACAGCCAGTGGTCCCAGCCCGGCCAGACCGAGGGGCCGATGGACTCGCAGCGGACGTCGACCATGCCCGACCAGGCCAGAGCGTCGGTGAGTTCGGACGGTGTACGGGCGATGTCCAGCCCGTCCGCGAAGGTGTCGAGCAGCTCGGCCAGCCGAGGCGCGCCGGCGGGGTCCGGGGTGAAGAAGCTGGTGATGGCGGTCCGCCCTCCGGGCCGCAGCACCCGGGCGGTCTCCGCGGCGAAGAGTGCCAGGTCGTCGAAGTGCTGGGCGGCCTCCACGCTGTAGACGCAGTCGAACTCGGCGTCCCCGAACGGCATCCGCTCGGCCGCCCCGCGCGCCAGCCGCAGCCGCTCGACCCCGCCCACGTCCAGCAGATCCGCGTTCGCCCGCCGGGCGCGGTCCAGCTGCTGGGGGTGGATGTCCATGCCGGTGACCTGGGCGGGACCGTACTCCGCCAAGGCCAGCGCGCAGCCGACACCCAGCCCGCACCCGACCTCCAACAGCCGGGCACCGCCGAGGGGCCCCGCGGAGTCGAGCACCTGCCGGTACAGGTCCTGCTGGCTGCGGATCCTGTCCTCCACGGTCGGCGGACGGTCCAGGTCCTCGGGCTGCCAGTAGCCGAAGTTGATGAACCCACCCGCGAAGACGGGCACCGCACTGAGGTCGGCGGGGCCGTACGTCTCGTGTACAGCGGCCCGCATCCCGTCGGGCCGGTCGGCTTGAGTCATGAACACACCTCCGTGCTCAGTGTGTCCAACGGGTGACGTTCTGTCGATGTGGTGCGTCGGTGCGTCGGTGCGTCGGTGCGTCGGTGCGTCGGTGTCGGAGAGCCGCAGCGCTCGTACGCTCCTGCGGCCTGCCCCTAGGCCTCAACGTCGTCCTGCACCGGGGGAACCTCGACGCGATCGACACGATCATCGAACTGGGCCTGTCCTGGGGCGTGGACCGTATCGAGGTGGCCAACGTCCAGCTCTACGGCTGAGGTGGGTCGGCCCCGACCACTTCGACGGCGTCGCCAAGCCGTGGATGGGCGGCTGGGGCGCAGTCTCCCTCACCGTCACCCCGGAGGGGACCGCCCTTCCCTGTCCTGCCGCGGGAATCCTGCCGGATCTCGACCCGCCCAACGTCCGCGGCCACGCGCCGGCCTGGATCTGGGACCACGCCGCAGCCCTCACCCGCTATCGCGGAACCGAGTGGATGACCGAGGCCTGCCGCACGTGCTCCCGCCGCCGGCACGTTCCGACCACGAGGACGGCATGGCCGAGCCACCTGAGGAGCCCGCGCGCGACTGGTCACGTCGCCGTTCGGCTCTGCGGTGCCCGGCTTCGACGTGGCCCGCGTCACGGGACCCCTTCGCCTGCTGGAGCCGTGGGTCATACGCGGGGCAGTGCGAAGGGGATGTGTCCCGTCGCGAGGCCGGTGGTGTCGAGGAGGCGGCCCATGCGCTTGCGGGAGCGGAGGAAGACGGTGCGGTCGCTCACCTTCAGCTGGGGAAAGCGCTCGGCGAGCTGCGCCTCGAAGGGGTCGATGGCGTGCAGGCCGCGGAGCCAGAGCATCACGAGGAGGTTGTCGGAGCCACTGACGGAGACGGCGAGGCGGACTTCCTCCATCCGGGCCAGCGCGCTGCCCGTGGCCGCGAGGTGGCTGTGGGGGACCGCGGTGCGGTAGAGCACCACCGTCGAGAGTCCCGCGAGGGGATGGGCCAGGTCGCAGCGGAAGGTGATGTCGCCGTCGCTGATCATCCGCTGGAGCCGACGGCGGGCGGTGTGTTCACTCATCCCTGCCTGCACCCCGAGCTCGGTGTAGCCGAGGCGTCCGTCGACGCCGAGGGCCGCGAGCAGGGCCTGGTCCTCCGGCGCCGGCGGGTGGTGCATGCGGGCGCTGTAGACGGTCGAGCGCGCGGTGCGCGGCGCGGAGAGTTCCGCGTGTCCGGCGGGTTCCATGGCCCGCATCCGCCAGTCCCCGCCTTCGCCGTACAGCGTGATCCCGAGCCGGGTCCGGGTGGACCGGACGCCCTTCAGGCCGCCGATCAGGCCGTGTACGGAGCGGCCGAGGGAAGGCAGGTCGGCGGCGGCGACGGACGCCAGGAGGTCGAAGTCGCCGGCGGTCTCGTCGACGCTGAAGACCCAGGGCATGTCGGCCAGGGCACGGCTGATTCCTTCGAGGGACCGCGGCCGGCACCGCACCTCGACGTAGGCGACGGTGGCCGATTTCGCCGCGTCGTACGCGGTGACCCAGGCCAGACCGTTCAGGCGCAGCCGTTCCCAGCGCCGGGCCACCGTCGTCGCGTCCACACCGAGCGCCCGGCCGATCTGCGACCACGGTGCCCGGGGGGCCGCCTGCAGGGCGTCGACGAGCGCGAGGTCCAGTTCGGAGAAGCGTACGTCCGCACGGGTGTCGCGGGAATCGGGTGTCACGGCGCCCTCTCTGATGCTTTCCTGCAATTCTCCGGCGATTCCGGTTACAGGCCGGATCGTAGGGGCACTTCCGGCCGATGCCCAGTTTCGGCCACGGTGATGAGGAGTGCCTCGTGTCTGCTCCGTCCCCGCAGTCCGCCCGGAGAACCGTCCGGATCACGATCGTCCTGTTGTTCGCTGCCTGGCTGGTCGACTACGCCGACCGGCTCGTCATCAATCTGGTCCTGCCCTCCCTCGGAGCCGAGTTCGACCTCAGCCGGGGCCAGCAGGGCCTGGTCGTCTCCGCGTTCTTCCTCGCCTACGCCCTCGCCCAGATACCCGGCGGGATGCTCGCCGACCGGTACGGCGCGCGGCGCGTCACGCTCTGGGCCCTGCTCGCGTGGTCCGTCTTCACCGCGCTGACCGGCTTCGCCTGGTCGTTCGCTGTCCTGCTCGTGCTGCGGTTCGCGTTCGGCGCCGCCGAGGGTGTCTTCCCACCCGCTTCCCTGAAGGTCCTCGTCGAGCGGACCACGCCGGACGAGCGCATGGCCGCCAATGGTCTGGTCATGAGCTCCAACGCTGTCGCCGGCGTTCTCACCCCGCTTCTTGTCGCTCCCCTGATCGCGGCCTTCGGCTGGCGGTCCGCGTTCTTCTCGACGGCGGCGCTCGGCGTCTTCGTCCTCGTGGCGGTACGGCTGCGGCTCCCCGCTCCGCTGCCCCGCGTGCAACCGGCGACGGGCACCCTCCGCACGGGCGCGGGCGGTGTGCTGCGGCTGGGCGTGGTCTGGCGCTTCAGCGCCATGATGTTCGGTTACAGCGCGATCGTCTGGGGCTTCAACACCTGGGTCCCCTCCTACCTCGTCGAGGAGCACCAGGTCTCCCTCGCCGCGGCCGGGACCCTCGTGGCCGTCCCGGCCCTCGCCGCGGCCGCCGCGATCGTCCTAGGGGGCCGGATCTCGGACCGGCTCGGCGGCCATCACCGCAAGGTGATAGTCCCCGGCATGACGGTGGCCGCCGTCACGCTGCTCCTGACCGCCTTCTCGTCCTCGCTCACCGGCTTCCTCGTCTTCGGCACGCTCGCCTCGGTCGCCGTGGCCCTGTGCTACATGCCCATCTTCGTCGTCCCGCTGAGCGGACTGGCCCCGGAACAGGTCGGCGTGGGCAGCGCCGTGGTCGTCCTCGGAGGCCAGGTGGCCGGCATGGCCGTCCCGCCCGTCGTCGGCGCCCTCGCCGACGCCTTCTCCTACCAGGTGGCCTTCGCCTCCTTGGTCCTCGGCGCCGTCATCGCCGCCGCCATGGCCCTGCTGACCCCGCAGGACGCCGCCTCCTTCCGGACCGCCACCGGAGCGTCCCCCCTTCCCGCACCCGCTAAGGAGCTCTCATGACCGCCGCCCCCCTCACCCGCCTGCTGGCCGCCCTCCCGGAGCGGCTGCCGGACCTGCGCGCCCTCTACGAGGACCTGCACGCCCACCCCGAACTGTCGTTCCAGGAGTTCCGCACGGCCGGGATCGCCGCCGACCGGCTGCGGCAGCAGGGCTGGGACGTCACCGAGGGCGTCGGCGGCACCGGCGTCGTCGGCGTCCTGGCCAACGGCGAGGGACCGGTGGTCCTGCTCCGTGCCGACATGGACGGGCTGCCGGTCCAGGAGCGGACGGGACTGCCGTACGCCTCCCGCGAGACCGCCGTCGACGGCGAGGGCCAGGAGGTGCCCGTGATGCACGCTTGTGGACACGACATGCACGTCGCCTGCCTCCTGGGCGCCACCGCCCAACTGGCCGCCGCCCGCGAGGAGTGGCGCGGCACGGTCGTCGCCGTGTTCCAGCCCGCCGAGGAGGTCGGCGGCGCGCCGGCGATGATCGAGGACGGTTTCCCGGAGCGTTTCCCGCGCGCCGACGTCTGCCTCGGCCAGCATGTGGCCCCCGCGCCCGCGGGGTTCGTCGGTACCCGGTCCGGTCCGGTGATGGCCGCTTCCGACAGCCTGCGGGTCCGTCTCTTCGGACGCGGCGGGCACGGCTCGACGCCCGAGTCGACCGTCGACCCGGTCGTCATGGCCGCCGCGGTCGTCATGCGCCTCCAGACGATCGTCTCCCGGGAGACGGGAGCGGCACAGACCGCGGTGGTGACGGTCGGTTCGCTGCACGCGGGCACCAAGGAGAACATCATCCCCGACACCGCAGAGCTGCGGATCAACATCCGTTCCACGACTCCCGCGGTACGGGACCGAGTCCTCTCGGCCGTCGAACGGATCGTCCGCGCCGAAGCCGCCGCATCCGGGGCTCCGAAGGAGCCCGAGATCACCGAGCTCAACTCCTTCCCCGTCACGGTCAACGACGAGCGGGCCACGGACACCGTCCTGACCGCGATCGGCGAGGCCCTCGGCCGGGAGCGCGTCTTCACCCTGCCCCAGACCCTCACCGGCAGCGAGGACTTCGGCGTCTTCGGCACCGCCCTCGGCGTCCCCTCGGTCTTCTGGCACTTCGGCGGCGCCGATCCCGCCCTCTTCCGGGACGTCGACCCCGAAGCACTGCTGACGGACGGCCTGCCCGGGACCGTCCCCGCGAACCACTCGCCGTACTTCGCCCCCGTGCCCGACCCCACGATCGGTATCGGCGTGACCGCCCTGCTCGCGGCGGCGGCGGCGTGGCTGTGCCACCAGGACCCCCGAGCCACCGACGGCCGGGCAGGCTGACCCACCGCTCCTCCCACTCGTCGCCTCCACCCCGCTCCGCACCTCCTTCCCGCCACCCCACCCGCCACGAGGAAAGGCTTCCGCATGAACGTGTACGACCCCGGCGCCGATCTCGCCTACCTCAGTGCCACCGAGGCCCGACGGCTCTTCGAGGCCCGCGAACTGTCGCCCGTGGACCTGATGCGTGCGGTCATCGACCGCGCCGAGCAGACCGAACCCGTCGTCAACGCCTTCACCGAGCGACTCTTCGACGAGGCACTCGAACAGGCCCGGCACGCCGAGGACCGATTCCTCGGCAAAGGCGGCCTGATGCCGCGACCGCTGGAAGGCATCCCGGTCGCCACCAAGGAGAAGCATGCCATCGCCGGGCGCTCCCTCACCGAGGGCTCACTCGTCAACGTCGCCGCCACCGCGACCGAGAACGCTCCGGTGATCGACCGCATCCTGGAGGCCGGCGGCATCATCCACGCCCGCACCACCACCCCCGAGTTCTCCATCGCCACCTTCACCCACAGCCGTCTGTGGGGCGTCACCCGCAATCCGTGGAACCCCGAGTTCACTCCCGGCGGCTCGTCCGGCGGCGCGGGTGCCTCGCTCGCGGCGGGCACCACGCTCCTGGCCTCCGCCTCCGACATCGGCGGCTCCACCCGCATCCCCGCCGCCTTCACCGGCACTGTCGGTTTCAAGGCCCCGTACGGCCGGATCCCCGGCACCGCCCCGCTCTCCGCCGACCACTACCGCGGCGACGGCCCGATGGCCCGCACCGTGGACGACTGCGTCGCCTTCGCCAACGTTCTGGCCGGCCCCGACCCGCGCGACCACGTGTCGCTGCGCCCGAAGCTGGTCCTGCCGACCGAGTACGACACGGTCGTGGGGATGCGTGTGGCGCTGTGCCTCCGCCTCGGCGCGTACGACGTCCATCCGGAGGTGGAGGCCAACACCCGGGCGGTCGCACGCGCCCTCATGGACGCGGGCGCTGTCATCGAGGAGATCGAACTCCCGTGGACCAGGGACGACCTCCTCATCAGCCTGGCCGCGCACTTCTCGACCGTCTTCGGTGCCCTCGTCTCCGAGATCGAGGCGGACCACCGCGATCGGATGACCGCCTACGCGGCGGCCTTCGCCGACACCATGGCGGAAGCCCGCGAGCGTGTCTCGTACCTCGACGGCCTGCGCGTCGAGACCCGGCTGCAGCGCGAACTGGCCGAGGCGATGACCCCGTTCGACGCGCTGATCTGCCCGACGACGGCAGTGCCCGGCCTGCCCGCCGGAGACGACCTCCTGGGCCGCCTGGTCGTGAACGGCGAGGACCACGGTGAACCCCTATGGGCGGCCATGACCGCCCCCTTCAACATCAACAATCGCTGCCCGGTACTCAACGTCCCCAGTGGGCATTCCAGTTGGGGTGTTCCCACGGGCGTCCAGATAGTCGGCCACACCTACGACGACCCGACCGTCTTCCGCATCGGCAAGGCCCTGGAGCACCTCCGTCCCTGGGCCTACACCCCCGACCGCCGGCCTTCGGTCGGGTCAAGTTCCGCGAGCAGCTCCTGAGTGTGCTCGCCGAGAGCCGGGGCGGCCCGGCGGAAGGTGTCGAGGCCGGCGCCGAAGGCGACGGGGAATCGCGCCTGGGGGAGGGGCCGGTGGCCGGCTCGTGGAAGAGGCCCCGGGCCAGGGCCTGGCAGTCGGTGAGGAGATCGGCGGAGCGGGGTGATGACGGGCGCCGAGGGGGCGCCGGTCGTGTCGAGCCACTTGTGCCACCAGTGGCGCGCTCGCCGCGGGTCAGCGGCCGCAAGCACGTCTCCCACTGCTCCGGGGGGGGGGCGTGGGCGATCTCGTCGCCGCTCAGACCCGCGATCCCGCTCGTGGTCTCCCCGAGGCCGTAGCCGAGAGCCGGTTCAGCCCGCATCAGCCGCCTGCGGAGATACGACCAGGCCGGACTCGTAGGCCGCGATCACAGCCTGCGCCCGGTCGCGCACGTCAAGTTTCTCGAAGACGCTGGTGATGTAGTTTTTGACAGTGGAGACACTGATTTCCATGGCGCGCGCGATCTCCTTGTTGTCCAATCCGGTAGCCAGTAGATGCCAGACCTCCACCTCGCGCGGGGTGAGCCCGAAGGCGGTTTCGCCGGGCTGCCGACGGTCCGGAGGCACGACCTGGTCGTTCTTGATGTAGGTGGAGATCAGCCGGGTCAGCAGACGTGGCGCGACGGCGGCGTCGCCCGCACGGACGGTGCGGATCGCGGCGACCAGTTCCTCGGGCGAGCTGTCCTTGGGGAGGAAGCCGTACGCGCCGGCGCGCAGTGCGGCGACCACGTACTCGTCCATGTCGAAGGTACTGAGGGTGAGCACCCTGCACTCGGGCAGGTCGCGGGCCAGTCGCTCGGTGGCGGACACCCCGTCGAGGACGGGCATCCGGATGTCCATCACGACGACGTCAGGGCGATGCTCACGGGCGAGCACAAGGGCCTGCTCGCCATTCTCGGCCTCGGCAACCACGGTGATGGCCGGAGAGGGCGCGAGGATCAGCGCCAGCCCGCGCCGCACCAGTGGCTGATCATCCGCGATCAGCACCCGGATCACCGGCTCGGTTGCGGCCTCGCGTCCGACGTCCGTCCTGTTCACCGGTCAGCTCTCCTCGTCCGTCGGAGCTTCCAGAGGCAGGCTGGCCATGACCCGGAAGCCGGCCTCGGGGAGCCGGCCTGTCTCCAGCGTGCCGCCGTGCAGGGCGACCCGCTCGCGCATGCCGATCAGGCCGTATCCGGTGCCAGGTCTGATGCCGGAGGCAGGGGGTGCCTCCGCGGAGCTCATGCCACCCTGGTCGGTGATGGACACGAGGACGCTTTCCGGTAGGCAGGCGAGGCGGACCTTCACCGGGATGTCGGGGCCGGCGTGCTTCCGGGCATTGGTCAGTGCTTCCTGGACGACGCGGTAGAGGGTGAGACCGGCCACCGGGGGCAGTCGTCCGGGCTCGCCTTCCACGGTCAGCTCAACGGGCTGTCCGGCCTGCCGGGTCTCCTTGATCAGGCGGTCGAGGTCGGCCGGGCCGGGCTGCGGCGCCTCCGGAGCGCCGTACGGGTCGACCGCCGCGTGCTCGTCGGTCCGCAAGACATTCAGGAGCTGCCGCATTTCACGCAGGGCGAGCCGCCCTGAATCCTCGAGAGTGACCAGGGCGTCGCGGACGGCGCCGGGGTCGTGGTCGAGGTTGGTGCGGGCGCCACCTGCCATCAGCTGCATGGTGGTGATGCGATGGGCGACGATGTCGTGCAGCTCCCGGGCGATTCTGCGGCGCTCATCGGCCACCGCTCGGTCGGCGACGAGGCGACGGTTGGCCTCCGTCTCCTGCTGCCACCTGTCGAGCGCGAGACCGGTGGCGGCGATGAGGCAGGCGGCGAGGCCCGCGCTGGTCACGTCCAGGAACCCGCGCGGGGCGGCGAGGCCAGGGGAGAGCAGGGTGACGCCGGTCGCTCCGATCGTCAGGGCTGCCGTCGGCCATGGGCGGCCGGTTCGTGCGGCCGAGTAGAGGGCGACCGCGAGGGTGGCACCGAAGTGATGGCTCACGGCTGTCGTCAGGTTCAGCAGCGCGCCGAGCACCAGGCTGACGCCCATGACGGTGAGCGGAAAGCGTTGCCTCACCAGCAGCGGTAGTGCGGAGACGGTCACCAGCAGGACGCCGACAGTTGATACGGGCGCGCTCGCGACCTGCGAGAACGCGAGGCAACCGATGAGGTCCACGACAGCCGCGCCGACGGCCAGCAGGGCGTCGTTACGGGACCACGGCAAGGAGTGGGCTCCTGACGCAAAGAGGCGCGCGGACCTTCCCTGGCGCGACGGCAGGGCGTTGCGACGCGTCGCCATGTCGGTCCTTCCTTGTCGTTCTTTGCTGCGATGTCGGACGGTTCGCACGGCATCAATCCCGCTGGTGCCATTGTCGCCGGGCGCAGCGCCACCCGGCTCCACCCCAAGTCTGAGACCGGACCAGGACCAGGGTCCCGGTCCGGCGGTGGGCCCGGGTCCAGGGCCCCGTACGGCTACTCGTCCTTCGCTCGTACGATCCCCGCACATTCAGGTGATGTGATGAAGGGGAACTTTCCGAGAGCGTGCGGGGCGTGGCTTCTGCGTCTATCGCGAGTCTCCTCCTGAAAACGACACGCAATTCAACCCAAGGGACACATCAGATGCCCGCTCATAAAAAGCGCATCAGCCGTCGGGTACTCCTCGCCACATCGGCGATCGCAGCGGGAGCTTTCTTCACTCCTGTCGCGGTCAACGCAGCCACCGCCGGTAGGGCCCCCGTAGGCAGAGAAAAGGAGAACGAGGTCCGCGCGCTGGAATCGGCCGCGAACCCGCTGCGTTCGACCGAGCCGGGAGGCAGTACAGCGGACCTGCGACCTCTTTCCTCCATGATCGGCAACGCCAAGGTGGTGGGATTGGGTGAGGCCACTCACGGCTCCCATGAGTTCTTCACCATGAAGGAGCGGGTCTTTCGCCATCTCGTGGAGAAGAAGGGTTTCACCACCTTCTCCCTGGAGATGAGCTGGCCATCCGGGCTCCAGGTCGAGGAATATCTCCAGAGCGGCAAGGGGGACGTTCGCAAGATCGCCGAGGAGGCGCTGGGCGGCTCCCCTTGGGAGCGAGAGGAGTTCGTGAGCCTTATCGGGTGGATGCGGGATCACAACCGCAACCACCCGAACCGCGCCGTCCACTTCATGGGCAACGACGTCGGCGCTCCCACAGTGAGCGACGAGTTCTTCGGCCGGGTGACCGGATACGTACAGCGCAACCACCCAGATGCACTGCCACGGCTCAACGAGCTCTACGCGGGTCTGCGCCCGATCGACAACGTCTTCGCCTATCTGGGCAAGCCCCTCGCGGAACGACAGGAGCTCGCCACCAAAGCGCAGCGAGCCCTGGAACTGGTCAGCAGCCAAGCGAGCTCCGACGATGAGGGTTTCGTGTGGGCCGAGCAGGATGCCCGGTCGATCGCCCAGACTGCGAAATTCCTCACCATAGACGTCACAAGCCCCGAGTCGGTGGCAACCGCGCAGCGCTTCCGCGACCAGGTGATGGCCGACAACGTCACCTGGTGGCAGCGGCAGACCGGCGGCAAGATACTCGTGTCCGCACACAACGACCATGTCGGCTACCTCGCCGCCGACCCCGAGATGTATCCCAAGACGCAGGGTTCATTCCTGCGCGACGCCATGGGCAAGAATTATCTCCCTATCGGCTTCACTTTCAACCAGGGCTCCTTCCTGTCCAAGGACGCCGCCCTCGGCGGCGAATGGAAGAAATTCACTGTCGGTGCCGCCGGCCCTGGCAGGAACGAGCACACCCTCGACCAGGTCGGGTACCGGGACTTCTACCTCGACCTCCGGCGCACCCCGGCCCCCGCACGCGCCTGGCTGAACAGCGCTCGTCCCACCCTCAGCGTCGGCACCCAGTTCCCCGCCGAGCCGCGTGACATCGCGCTCGCCAAATCCTTCGACGTCCTCATCCATCTGCACGAAGTCCGGGAGGCCGACAAACTGAAGCCGTGACCACTGGAGCGGGATCAGACGCGCGCGGCCGTCGGGGGACCGCACGAGGGACCATGTCGGAGTCGGTGTGACCCTCGTGCTGTGTCTTCTCGGGGAGGCGGGCGGCACACTCGCGACCCGTCCGCGCGGGCCGTCCACGATCCGGTGCTGAGCCATCCTCCTTCAGGAGCTGCTCTCGGCAGGACGGGCCGACAGGAACTTGGAAGACTTGGCCTGCAGCTGGCCGGCGAGGAACGAAGCGGCGTCAGGGCGCATGCGGGCGAGGGCGACCATGCCGGTGATGACGACATCGGCGACCTCGTCGTGAACGTCCTCCCAGGTGTGGGAAGTTCCCTTCCGTGGGTTGGTTCCCCTGACGCCGATGACCGCTTGGGCGGCCTCACCGAACTCCTCGCCGATCTTCAGGACCTGCAACGTCCACCGTTCCTCCCGGGTCATGCCCTTGTCCGTGTCCGTGGCGTCGAAGGCGTCGGCAAGTGCCTGGATGGTGCCCCAGGGGTCGAGAGTCATGCAGAGGTCTCCTCGAGGTCGTAACCGAAAGGTCGAGACTGCCCGGCGCATACGGAGTGCGGGACACGTTCAGGCGCCGATCACTCGAACGAGAACGCGAAAGCCAATGCGCGCGGACCCTTTGGCTGGAGCGTGAAGTCGATCTCTCATGCCACACAGAAGAGTGCCTCAGGAGGCCCGCGGTCGGTTGCGTGCCCACTGGCGGAGATCGTGTGCGTGGGCTCATCTCGGTCGTGGCGTCGTCGAGTGGGGGACGCCGAAGTCGTCAGGATGACCCGGTCCTGGGTGGGCCAGGTGCCCGTGGTCCGGCTTGATGCCGCGGTGGACGATCCGCGCCGCATGGGCCTCGCGGTGAGCGCGTCGGGCACGGCAGCGCTGATCTCCGGCCCCTGCCATACGGGCAGTCGGCCGTGGCGGCGATCGCAGTGGCCGGGGACCGGCCGCGGACCAGTCGGGCACCGACTCCATGACGATGACGGGGCGCGGCGGTGTTCCAAGACGTCATGGACGGCGATGGCCTCCAGATGGCCGTGCGTGACCGCAGCGCGTCCCTCGCCGGTGAACCGACTGAACAGCGAGCCTCGCCGTCCGCGTCGACCATGCCCGGCAGGAAGAGGGGTTCCTCGGTGGCGGCTTCGCGTCCGAGGAGTAGTCGGCCAAGGCTGAGCCAGACCCGGTCAGCGCCCCCTCACGGCCCCCGCCAGAGGTTGGCGAAGGCCGAGTTCTCGATGGTCCGGCGCTGGCGTACGGCCTCCAGTTCCATGACCGCGTCGTGCGCGGCGGCGACCACGACCGTGGCCGCGTCGTCGTCGAGACCCGGCGCGGCGTCGGACGGGCCGCCGCCGAGGCCCACGACCGAGGCGAGGGCCGCCAGGACGGGTTCCTTCCGCTCCCAGCGGTCGACCGCCCCGTGGCGGGCCGGCGTATCGACCGGCTCCATGCGTCGCGCACCGAACGACAGGCGGCCGCTGCGCGCCGGGATCAGCTCACCGTCCCCCTCCATCGCGGTCTGGTAGACGGCCGCGAGGCCCTCGCCGCGGCGCCACAGCCAGTCTTCGACGCGCTCGTACGGTGTCTGCCGGGCGAGCCGCGCCGCCGCCTCGCCGAGGAGCCGGTCGTCGAGGGCCGACGGTGTACCGGGCACGACACGGACGCCGTCCAGGGTGACGTCCCCGGAGCCGAGGAGGTCGATCAGTTCGGCTCCCGCGAGCGCGAGAGACAGGTCTCCCTGCCCGACGACGGGTTCCTGCCCGGTGTCCATGGCGATGATGAACAGGTCTTTCGCCGTGGTCATGAACGGCTCCCCTCGGATGCATCGACGAAGACGCGGCCTGCCACTGCCGGCGGTGGAGCCGGCACGGTGGTGGGACGCTGCCTCTGCCAGTATCGTCCCGGCCGGCCGCTTCCAGCACGGTTTCGGCCGCAGCGCGATCCCCGGTCACCCCGACGTCCGCGGCGCCCCGCTCACCCCGGCGCCCCCCGTCCCGCCCGGTGCGCGGCGGCCGGAGCCCGGGCCGCTTCCGTCCCCTCCGGCAGCGCGATGTCGCCCCTCGACGAGGCGTTCTGCTTCCGCATGATGCGTGCCACGTGGTGCTCCACGGTGCGGGTGGACAGCACCAGGCTCTCGGCGATGTCCCGGTTGGCGCGGCCCTGGACGACGAGAAGGGCCACCTCCTCCTCGCGCGGGGACAACCGGTCGCCGTAGCCGAGGCGGCCCCGGCGGTGGGTGGTGACGATGGCGTGGCGGCGCAGCAGCCGTCGGCAGCGGGCCACGTCCCAGCGGGCGCCCAGCGTCTGGTACACCTCGACCACGTCCTGGACGTCCCGGGCCGCGGCCTCCCCGTGGAGGCCGAGCAGGCAGCGCCCCCGGGCCTCCGCCGCGCGGGCGGCGTCGAGGGGGCGGCCGAGCGACCGCCACTGCGCCTCCGCGTCCGTCAACAGGCCGACAGCCTCGCCCGTCCGGTCCACGGCCTGCGCGAGGAGTGCCCTGCACACGGTCAGGGCCGCTTGTGCGGCGGGCGCGTCGCCGTTCGCGGACCCGGCCGCGAAGTCGGCGACGAGCCGCCGGGCGCGCGCCGTACGGCCGCTGCCGTGGAGTGCCTCCACGGCCACGGGCACCACCTCGCTCGCCCACACCCAGCCCTGGGTATGGGCGAGCCGGCGCAGCACGTCCTCCACGGCCTCGCACGCCTGCCCGGGGCGCCCCGCCTCCAGATGCACGCGGGCGGTGGCGGCGGCCGACGAGGTGAGGACGAAGCCCGTGTCGTAGCAGGTGGTGCGGGCGGCCTCCGCGAGGTCGTGACGGGCCCGGGGGACGTCGCCGAGCACGTGGAGCGAGATCAGTCCGCGCACCAGCGTCGCCTCGGCGGTCAGGTCGGGTATCTCCTGGTAAAGCCGGGCCGTGTGGTCGGCGGCCGCGTGCAGACCGTCCCAGTGGCCGCCGTGCCAGGCGAGGACCAGGCGGGCTGTCCGGACGAGCCCTTCCAGATACGGGCTGCTGGTGTCGGCGAGCCCGGCGACGGCCCGATCGAGGAAGTCCCGTGCCCGCGTGCCGTATCCGAGCGCGCTGGACGCGTGGGCCAGGTTGGTCCAGCCTCGGGCGTGGTGCGCGGCCGCCATCGCGGACTCGGCCGGCCCGCACAGCGCCTGCGCGGCCTGCCAGGCGCGCGGGTCGCCCACGAGCATCAGGGCGGTGGCCCGGTTGGCGGCGATGGCGGCCCGGGCGACGGGATCGGTGACTTGCTCCGCGAGAGTCTCGCCGCGGTCCAGCCAGTGTCGGTGCCGGTCGACGGGCCAGCCCTGGATGGAGGGGATGGCGGCGACCGCCATCGCCCGTGCGGCGGTCTGCGGGTCGGACACCTCCAGGTCGGGGATGGCACGAGCGACCTCTTCGAGGCTGTCCAGCGCCCCTCCGGTCTGGTTGCGCAGGACCACGCTCAGGTGCAGGCGGATCTCGCCGCGCAGGCGCGGCGGCGGGTCGTCCTCGTCGAGGACCGTGCGCACGGCGGCGACCACCTGCGCGCCGGTCCGCGCCAGTTGGGCGGTACGGGCCAGTTTCGCGGCGGTGCGCACCCGTCCCTTGGCGCGCGGATCCTCGACGAGCGCCCGGGTGTACAGGCGGGTGGCGGTGGCGTAGTCGCCGGTGGCGGCGGCGCGATCGGCGGCCACCACCAGGCACCGCAGACCTTCACGGACGTGCCCGGCGGCCGTGTACAGCCGGGCGAGGTCGACCAAGGGCACCGGGCCGTCCCCGGCGCGGTGCAGGACCCGGGCCGCGCGCACGCCGAGCCGTGCCGCCCGGGGTCCCGGCACCCGCGCCAGCGCGGCCCGGCGGTCCAGCGGATGCCGGAAGGCGAGCGACGACCCGTCGGCCCGCAGCACCGACCGCCGTACGCACACGTCGACCGCTGCTTCGGCCAGATCGGGCGGGCACTGCGCCACCTCGGCGAGAACGCTGACGGGAGCCGGCCGGTCGAGGACCGCCGCCGCTTCGACGATCCGCCACGCGTCCTGCGCCAGCGGTGCGCACCGCCGGGCGAACTCCCTGACCACGCGCCCGGGCACTCCCGCCTCCTGTACGGCGGCGAGCGCCGCGAGCCCCCGTGGGCCGTCCGCCCCGCCCGCCGACAGCAGCTCCCCGGCGGCGTCGAGAAGAGCGCCTGCGGCCCCGGGCAGCCCGCCGGACAGCTCGTACACGAGTCCCGCCAGTTCCGGCAGTTCCGGCAGTTCGTCCGAGCGTAGCTGCGGGTGCCCCCCTGCCCACAGACGGACGAACTGCTCCGTCTCCTGCGTCGTCCAGGGGCGTACGCGGATCTCCTCGCATCGCCCTCCTGACGGGACGCGGACACCGAGGACCGGCAGCGCGGGTGCGGCGTCCTCGGTGACGACCAGCCGCAGCCCGGCGGGCATCGCGTCCGTCAGGTGGTCGAGGAGCCGGAGGGTCGCGGGCTCGGCGAGGTGGATCCGCTCCAGGACCAGCACGGTGTCACCGAGCGAGGCGAGCAGCGTGCCCACGGCACGGGGCAGCAGTCCACGTCGTATCTCCGGGTCCGCGGCCGACGCGGGTGGGTGCGGCAGCCGGTCGGCCAGCTCGGGCACGACGAGCCCCACGACTCCGGCGATCGGCGGCATCCGGCCGGCCAGGCCGGGACGGTAGGGGAGTTGGGCCAGGGCCGAGGCGACGGCCTCGAGAGGTACCGGCTCCGCACTGTCCGGGCAGGTCCCGCGCAGCTGCGTCCACTCCGCGAACTCCGCCCCACCGAGCACCTCGTCCACGAGGCGCGAGGTCCCCGCCCCGGCCTCCCCGCGTACGACGACGACGCCCCGCCCCGCGCGAAGGGCCGCCCGAAGCCGCCGCGCCTCCTCGGCCCGGCCGACGAACCCGGCGCCCTCAGAACGCATTTCGCCGTCTCGGGCTTCGAAGGGACGTCTCTCCACGGCTCCGCCTTTCTCCGGCCACTCACCCGGCCACTCACCCGGTCGCTCCGTCGCACGTCGTGGACGCCCCTACGGACCGGACTCCGCGCGTGGGCGTGCGGGCATGGCGGCCGTCTACGTCGGGCAGGTGGGTCCATCGGCAGGTGGTCTACCCGCACCAGCGCCGCCGTCGCAATAGGGGGCGACTACCCAGGGAATTCAGCCGGCCCGGCCGGTCGCGACCGGACGACAGGCAGCGAGGGCCCGCCCCCACTCTTTGGGTAGCACTACGCATTGCCGGCCTCCTCCCGAGTGACCGAAGCTCTGGGCGGTCCGGTCGCGCCGTACCCGTCCACCACGGTCCCCAACCGATGGAGGCGATGGGCGGCAGCACCCCACGCAGCCGTACGGCGTGACCGGATCAGTGCGCCGCGGAGCCCGCTCCGTACGCCATGTCACCCCGTCCCGTCGTCTCGGGCGCCGCCATCAGAGGCACCCGTACGACCGCCCTCGGCCGACGGACCGTCACGATCCCGACCTGGATCGACGTCCCGGCGGACCGGACGCCACCCTCCGGGCGCGCCCTCCCCACCCCTGACGGAGCGCGCCCGGAGAAACCGGCGTGACGGATGCCGCCCTCCGGACATCGAGCCAGGTCCGGACACCTCCCACGAAGGAAGCAGTCATGGAGATCGACGCTCGCGCCCTCCGGCGCCTGCTCGCCATCAGTACCAGTGCCGCCTTGCTCGCCGTGGCGTCCGCGACCGGCGCGACCGCCGCGGCCACCGCCGCTCCCGCGCCGCCGGGCGGCGGGGAAGACCGCATCGTCGGCGCGGACCGCCCCGGCGCGGTCGAAGGCTCCTACATCGTCACCTTCAAGGACTCGGTCGCCTCGGCCGACGTGCCCGCCTCCGCACGGGCCCTGACGGAGCGGCACGCGGGCAGTCTGCGCTACACCTACACCAACGCCCTGCGCGGCTTCGCCGTCCGGATGGCGGAGAGCGAGGCCCAGGAACTGGCCGCCGATCCCACCGTGGCCCGTGTGGAGGCCGACGGCGTCGCGTACGCCGTCGACACCCAGCCCTCGCCGCCCTCGTGGGGCCTGGACCGCGTCGACCAGCGCGACCTTCCCGTGGACAAGAGTTACACCTACGGGACCACCGCCTCCAACGTGAACGCGTACATCGTGGACACCGGCATCCGCATGAGCCACCGCGACTTCGGCAACCGCGCGGTCAGCGGCTACGACTTCATCGACAACGACGCCAACGCCTCCGACTGTCAGGGGCACGGCACCCACGTCGCGGGCACCGTCGGAGGCGGCTCCTACGGCGTGGCCAAGGGCGTCAAGCTGGTCGGCGTCCGCGTGCTGAACTGTCAGGGCACCTCGGGCGACACATGGGCCCCGGTCCTGGCGGGCATCGACTGGGTCACCAAGAACGCGGTCAAGCCGGCCGTGGCCAACATGAGCATCGGCGGCGGAAAGACCCAGTCGGTGAACGACGCGGTCGCGGCCTCCATAGCCTCCGGCGTCACCTGGGTCGTCGCGGCAGGCAACAACAACGCCGACTCGTGCTCCTACTCCCCGTCCTCCACGCCGACGGCCATCACGGTCGGCGCCACCAACAGCCGCGACGCCCGAGCCACCGGCTGGTCCAACGGCCAGGGCTCCAACTACGGCTCCTGCCTGGACATCTTCGCCCCCGGCGACAGCATCGTCTCCACGTCCAACTCGGGTGACACCGGCTCCCAGACGATGAGCGGCACCTCCATGGCCGCACCCCACGTCGCGGGCGCCGCCGCCCTGATCCTCGCCGCCAACCCGACCTGGACCCCGGCCCAGGTCCGCGACAAGCTGTCCGCCGACGCCACGTCCGACAAGGTCACCGACGCCCGCACCGGCTCGCCCAACAAGCTGCTCTACACCGGCACCGGCGGCACCACCCCGCCGCCCACCGGCAAGAAGTTCGAGAGCACCGACGACTACCAGATCCGCGACAACGCCACCGTCGACTCGCCCCTCACGGTCACCGGAGTCACCGGCAACGCCCCCTCGAACCTCGCCGTCGCCGTCGACATCCGCCACACCTACCGCGGCGACGTGAAGCTGGAACTGGTCGCCCCGGACGGCACCGCCTTCCTCCTCAAGGACTACAACTCGAGCGACGGCGCCGACAACATCCAGGGCACCTTCACCGTCAACGCCTCCGGCGAGTCCGCCGACGGCTCCTGGAAGCTCCGAGCCACCGACAACTGGACCAACGACACCGGCTACATCAACGCCTGGTCGCTCCAGTTCTGACCCTGCCGCGTCCCGCGTGGCGCGGGTCCCGTGCACAGGGGACGGCCCCGTCCCGGCGAACTCCGCCGGGACGGGGCCGTCCCGCCGCGTCACGTGCCTGCGCGACGGCGTTCTCCTGCTCGGACGCGGCGTGGACGTCCTGGACGAGCCGAGGCCGTCGACCATCGAGGCACGCGTGATCACGACCGGTCGGCTCCTCGCGCGGCTACCCTCCACGGGATGCCCCTTCACCAGTACGCCTACTTCGCCCTGTTCAGCCGGCACATGTCGGCAGACGCCATGACCTCGCACCTGGGGATCGCTCCCGACGAACTAGCCGTTCGAGGCAGCCGGACCACCGAACCGGCCGTGATCCCCGTCGACCACGCGTGGATGGTCGTATGCCGGGACCCGGGCCTGCGCGTCGACGCGCAGATCACCCACATCGTCGACAGACTCCGACCCCACACGAACCGCATCGCCGACCTCAGCAGACATCTGGCCGGCACTGGCGGCGGTGCAGTGCTCAACGTCGTGCGCTACTTCAATGACCCCGACCAAGCCCGGCCTGGCGCTGCTGACACCCCCAACCTCTTCGGTTGGCACCTGGACCGCGGACTCCTGGACTTCCTCCATGCCACTGGCGCGGAGCTGGGCGTCGACGAGTACGACATGGCCGAGGCCGAGGACGACGGGTGAGTACGCGCCCTCGTACGCACCTGGGCCGATGAGCCGTACTCCGCCGGCGGAGAATCAGCCCGTGAGCCTCAACGTGGATACCTACGTGTACGAACCCAACGGCGAGTGGACCCTTCTGGACGATCCCGACGACGACTACAGCAGGACCATGGCCGGGTTCGAGAGGTCGCGCAGCAAGCTGTGGGGCTCTGAAGCGGTGCGGGCGCTGGGGGCCCGCTTCCTTCCCCGGCTCGACGGCAGCGACCTCAAGGTCGAGCCGGGGGACATCGACGCCTTCCTGGCCGAGTGCGAAGCGCTGCGCCCGCACGTCGATCACCTTGGCGAAGTCAGCGGCTACGGCACGGAGTACGTCGCGCGATGCCTCGACAACATCGTCGCCGCTTCCGTGCGGGCCAAAGCCGAACGCGGCGGTGTCATCGTCTGGTGAACTCGATCGCTACCCGCGCCCGCCCGCCCGCCAGTGGCGCGTCGGCCACCCGCCGCCGGGCGCGCAGTCAGGCCCCCCGCAGGTCATGTGCTGCGCTGATCGCGGGTGTCGCGCCGGAGCTTGTCGGTGTGCTGGGTCACGGCGTCGATGCGGTCGGTGAGCTCGGCGTCCTGGGGGCGCAGGTGGGCGCGGCTGTTGGTCAGGGGGCGGAGGAGGCGGGCGGCGTCGTCGTCCGCGAGGGCCAGGTTCAGGTCGCTGATGGCGCTCTCGGCGGTGGTGGGCAGGCTGGTGAGGGCGGTGATCTGGCCGGCGAGGCGGCGCAGGTCGGCTGCGTTGTCACGGGCCCAGGCGTTGACACTGCGGTCGGCGGCGCGGGTGTCGCGGGTGGCCTGGACGCGCTCCTCTCCGGTGCTCCCGGCCTTGCCGGGGCGCAGGCGCAGGTAGCGGCGTTCCGCGGCCTGACGGCTGGAGACCCCGAGGGGGCCCGCGAGGTCGGCCCAGCTGGCGCCCTGGTCACGGGCGGTTTCGATCAGGCCGGTCTCCCACTGTGTGAGCTGCTCGCGGACCTCGCGCAGCATCAACAGTGCCGCCAAGGCCGGGTGAGGGCCCTGGCCGGGTTCCGGCGTGACGGCCGGGGTCCGCCCTTGGGGGCGCTGTGCGTCCTGGACGGCCTGGTTGATGGTCTCCAGTGCGGCCGCGGCGGCGAGGAACGTGACGGGCATGGTCGGCTCTTGAGGCTCGGGCATGTCGGTCTCCGTGATCTGTCATCCTCCAGATGACGTCGCAAGTTGTCATCGTTTCGATGACATGCTACAACGGAAGCACGTTGAAGCGCATTGGCAGTCTCTGCCTGAACCAACTGGAGGTGTTTCGCGATGTTGATGCGCACCGACCCGTTCCGCGAGATGGACCGGATCATTCAGCAGATCTCCGGCGCGTCGGGGACGTGGTCGAAGCCGTCCGTGATGCCGATGGACGCGTACCGCGACGGGGACGCGTACGTGATCGTCTTCGACCTCCCCGGCGTGAGCACCGAGGCCATCGACATCGACGTCGAGCGCAACATGCTCACCGTCAAGGCCGAACGCCGGCCCACGCACACGTCCGGCGGCGTGCAGATGGAGCTCTCCGAACGGCCCCTCGGCGTCTTCTCCCGCCAGGTCATGCTGGCCGACACCCTCGACACCGAGCACATCGAGGCGGACTACGAAGCCGGCGTCCTCACGCTGCGTATCCCGATCGCCGAGCGTGCCAAGCCGCGGAAGATCACCATCGGCGGCGGATCCGGCCGCAAGGAGATCTCCGGCTGACAAGGCCGGCGCCGGCCGCGGAGGACGGGGAGCCTGATGTACCCCCTCCAGCGCCCCGTCCTCCGCATGCCTCGCCCCTTCACCCCGCCCCGGAGGTGACGTGAGATGTCGATGCGCCGGGAAGCGTTCCTGGAGCACGTCCAGGAACGTGGCGAATACCGGACCCCGCGGGAAGCCGAACGGGTCGCCCGCGTCGTCCTGGCCCTGCTGGGCGCCCACCTGGTCGGAGCCGTACGAGCGGCACTCGCCGCTTGCCTCCCCGAGACCTACGCCCTGATCCTTCTCAACCCGCTGCCGGCCGCCGAACCACTCTCCCCGGAACGCTTCGTCCGCGCCACGGCGGCCTGGATCGACGGCGCCACCGAGAAGACGGCCCTGTGGGACGTCGGCGCAGTCCTGTCCACCGTGGCCGACGCGGCGGGAGACACCCTCGCGCACGAGGTCCTGCTCCAGCTCCCACCCGGCTACGAGCTCCTCTTCGGCCACCCCGAGCCCGCCTGAGCACCGCCTCACCGGACCATCACCGAGAAAGGAACCCGCACCACCATGTACGACCAGCCTCGACCGAACCCGGCTCAGCCCGCCATGACGTTCGAGCAGATGCTGGAGCGCGTGCGCTACGAAGGCGCCTACCCCACCCGGGAACGAGCCGAGGAAGCCGTCCGCACCGTCCTTGCGGCTCTCGGACGCCAGCTAGTGGGGGAGGAACGCGTCGACCTCGCGCAGAGCCTGCCCGTCGAGGCCGCCCTCGCTCTGACCGCCCAGACCCCCGACATCGAACAGCTCGGCGGCTGGCAGTTCGTCAAGGACATCGCCACCCGCAGCGGCACCAGCCCGGCCATCGCCCGCTGGGACACCGGAGCCGTACTGGCCGTCGTCACCCGGCTTACCGGCCCCGACCTCCTTACCCGCATCCTCAACCAGCTGCCCGACGGCTATGCGCTCCTCTTCGGCCAGGCAGAACTGCGCCGGCCCCACCTCGCCGCCTGATCCCTCCCCGAGCCGGGAAGTACAGTCCTGCCCCACGTCCACGGGCCCGCCCGCAGCGTTCGGGCAGGTCACGCCAAGGAATTCCCGGCCGCTTCTTCCGGTACAGCCCACCGTTGACGACGGTCCGGGTCGGTCGGCTCACCGCCCACCCGCCGCCCCGGTCTCCGGCAGCAGCGGAGCTGTCCGTTCCCCCTGGGCATTCGTCGGTTCACGCCGGCGCACCCTGGCCGACCCGTGCCCTGAACCGCAGCAGAAGACACTGCCCAGGCCACGGCCCTGATCGGCTCACGCGACCCATCGGACACGACCTAGCCCCGAACCCGCCTTGCCAGCTGTCCGAGCAGCAAAAGCACGGCGGCCGGTGCCGAAGGGCCCGAGGTGCGGGTCGCCAGGGAGGCGCCTGCGCGGCGTACGGCGTCGAGGCGGAGGCGTTGGACGCCGACCAGAGCGCGGACGAAGGGGCGGTACGGCGGGGCCACCAGGGTCGGGAGCGGGGTGGCGGCCGTGAGGTCGGCGGCGGCACGGTCGGCCTGCTCCTCGACGAGCCGGCCGAGTGCCGGGCCGGGCAGGGTGAGGTCCGCGCCGTGGCGGGCCACGGCGTCGACGGGGACGCCGTGGCGGCCCGCGGGCACGTCCTCCGACAGGTCCTCCAGGAAGTCGATGCGCTGCATGGCGCGGATGAGCAGGTGGCAGCGTTCGATGAACGACGTCTGGGTGGAGGCGTCCTCGGGCGCGAGGAGGCCGGCCGTGAGCATCAGCGCGGGCAGTGAGTACTCCCGCACGTACTGGCCCAGTTCCTCGTCGTCGGCGATGGTCCGCCACGTGACCTCGCGCTCGCAGCCCCGCAGGAACCCGTCGACGTGGGCGCGCACGTCCGGGTGGCACTCGGACGTGCGCGCCAGGCAACGCAGGACGGGCAGGGCGGAGTCGCCTTCCGCGAGGGCCTTGCGTACGAGGCCGTTCCACTCGGCGAGCGCGGCCGCGCGTTCGTCCGGCGTGCCGCGGTCGATCCGGTCGTCGGTGTCGTGCATGAACGCGACGGCCGCCACGACGTGCGGCAGCAACGCGGTGGGAAGCAGGAGCCGTGCCGCCGCGTACTCGGCCGCCGCGAACCGCCGTACCGCCCGCCGCTGCTCGGTGTAGTCCCGCCGCAGCCGCGGTTCCCGCACCCCGGCCCGGTCGAGGGCCCGCTTCCACATGCCGGTCTCCCGTCGTCGGCTGTGAGCCTACGGCTCTCGGAGCGGAAACCCCCAGGTGCCCCGACCATTCGCCTTGTCCGATCGGCAGGCCAAGCGCCGGCGGGGGGCCAGGACGGATCCGCGTCACGGACCACGCGGCAGCCAACGGCGTGAAGTGTGCGGGGACGAAGGGAGCAGGGGCGTGGCCGCATCGAGCGGCCCTGCCGGGCGCGCTCGATGCTGGAGCCCGCCGGCACCGATAGGGGTGGCCCGGTCTTCGCCCAGCGGGTTTCGCAAGCTGTTCAACCGCCGTCCACCGTTCAGCCGTGGACATGACAGGGGTATCAGTAAATGTCTTCCTTATAAGAGCAAATTCCTCACACAAGGAAGAACTATGACGATACGTCTGGCAGCTCGTGCCTCCGCTCGTGCCTCCGCGCTCGTTCTCTGCATGACGCTGGCAAACTCGTTCGCCCTCCCGGCGCAGGCCTCCGGGATCGACAGCGTTCGGCCGAAGGCCGAGACCGCGCCGTTGTTCGACGACGAGGCCGGCGGCAACGCCAACGCCGACGACCCGGCGATCTGGCGCAACGCCGCCGCCCCGGGCCGTAGCCTGGTGATCGCGACCGCCAAGCAGGGTGGCCTGCGGGTCTACGACCTGGACGCGCGCCAGGTGCAGTCGATCCCCGCCCCGGTCGGGCCCGGCGCCGACGACAAGCCCGGTCGCTTCAACAACGTCGACCTGGTGCAGGGGCTGCGCCTGAGGGGCGTGCGCGCGGACGTCGCGGTGGTCAGCGACCGCGGCAACGACCGGCTGCGGATCTACCGCATCGACCGCGACAAGCCCGGTGGCCCGCTCACGGACGTCACCGACCCGGGAGTGCGGCCCGTGTTCTCCGCCGACCAGGCCGAGATCAACGAGCAGCAGACCGCGTACGGCCTGGCCACCTGGACCGACCGCGCCACCGGCCGCTCCTATGCCCTGGTCAGCCAGCGCAACCGCACCCGGATCGCCCTGCTGGAGCTGATCTCCACCCCGGCCGGCACGGTCGACTACCGACAGGTCCGCACGCTCGACCTGCCTTCCTCCTTCCGCCTGCCCAACGGCACCACCTGGACGCCCTGCGCCGAGCCGGGTGAGCTGCCGCAGGTCGAGGGCATGGTCGTCGACCCGGCGGACGGCACGCTGTACGCGGGGCAGGAGGACGTCGGCATCTGGCGCGTCGACGCAGGCCTCACCGGCACGCCGCTCCTGGTCGACGAGGTCCGCGAGTACGGCGTACCGGGCACGTACGACGAGGAGACCGAGGAGTGCACGCCCGGCGTCGACCCCGGCTTCGGCGGCACGCACCTCAGCGCCGACGTCGAGGGTCTGACGCTCGTGTCCGAGCCGGACGGCGACGGCTACCTCCTCGCCTCCAGCCAGGGCGACGACACCTTCGTCGCGTACGACCGCGAGCGTGACGAGGACAACGAGTACGAGGGCGGTTTCCGCATCGCCGCGGCCTCCGCCACCCTCGACGGCTCCGAGGTCTGCGACGGCGCTGCCGCGCTCAACGCTCCGCTCGGCACGCGCTACCCCCACGGCCTCCTCGTCGTCCAGGACGGCCAGGAGACCCCCGGCAACGGCGACCGCGAAGCCACCGGCTTCAAGTTCGTCGACCTCGGCGAAGTCGTCGACACCATCGACTGATTCACGAACGCCGCAGGCGCACGGTGACGACACCGTGCGCCTGTGATCGGCGCAGGGCCGATTCCGGTGCCGGTGCCTGGCCGGGTGAGGAGGGCGTGGACCGGACGGCGGGGGACGGAGACTTGGGCATCGTCGGAGGTGGCGGTGTGGGACCGGCCGACGAAGGCGGATCGCCGGTCGGCAACGCCGCTGGAACTTCGCAAGGCGACCCGCTGGCCCCGTTCACGACCGGACCGGCGTCCGAGCCTCCGGCCCCTCCATGGGTGTCGCCAACTCCCCAGGTCAACCGGGGGCGCACTGGACGGTCTGGGACGCCCCGCGCGGAGAGAGTGGCGCCCATGAACACGCCCCGCACCGGCCCACCTCTCCCCACCCGCCCCTCAGCCGCCCTCGAACGTGCGCAGCAGATCGGCCGCGACGCCGACCGCGATCGTCGCGGGCTCCTTGCCGGTGATGTCCGGCAGGCCGATCGGGCACTTGATACCGTCGATGACGGCGTCGTCATGACCGCCCTCGGTGGCGAGGCGCTTCCGGAACCGTGACCACTTGGCCGCCGACCCGATCAGTCCGATGGAGCCGAGGTGGCTCGTACGCAGGGCGGCGTCGCACAGGGCGGCGTCCTCGGCGTGGTCGTGGGTCATGATCAGGACGTGGGTGCCGGGTGGCAACGCCTCCAGGACCTCCTCGGGCAGCAGCGGCGTGTGGTGCACCCGTACCTGCGCCACGGCGTCCGCGAGCACGGAGAGCCGCTGCGGGGTGAGGGTGTCGGCCCGGCTGTCGATCAGGTGGAGGTCCAGGTCGTGGCGGGCCAGGATCCTGGCCAGTTCGAGCCCCACGTGCCCGACCCCGAAGATCGCGACCGCCCGCACCACCGGGAGGGGTTCGAGCAGCACCGACACCGTGCCGCCACAGCACTGCACCCCGTGCCGGTTGTTCACCTTGTCGTTGAGGGCGAAGTCGATGAGCTCCGGTTCCGGCGCGGTCGCGGCGATCATCTCCCGGGCCCGGTCCGTCGAGACGGCTTCCACGTTGCCGCCGCCGATCGAGCCCCAGGTCTCGGTCTCTCCGACCACCAGCTTCGCGCCGGCGTTGCGCGGGGCGTGGCCGCGCACGGACGCGACGGTCACGAGCACGCCGGCTTCCCGGCGTGCCCGCAACCGCGCGACCGCGGCGAACCACGTCATGTCAGGCACCGCTGAGGGCTTCCGCGCCGGCCCTCGTACCGTGTTCGGCACCGGATTCGGCACCGTCCCCGGTACCGTGCGCCGCGCCGCGCCGAGCGGTCTGGAGCGCCCAGTACACCGCCTCCGGAGTCGCGGGCGAGGCCAGCTCGACGCCGATCTCGGCCGGCCCGAACGCCGCCGCGGCCTGCCGCAGAGCCTCCCGGACGGAGAAGGCCAGCATCAGCGGGGGCTCGCCCACCGCCTTGGAGCCGTAGACCGCGCCTTCCTCCGCCGCGTTCCGCAACAGCGTGACGTGGAACTTCTCGGGCATCTCGGAGAAGCTCGGCAGCTTGTACGTACTCGCCGCCTGGGTGAGCAGACGCCCACGGTTCGGCCCGTCGCCGGTGTCCCAGCGCAGGTCCTCCAGCGTGAGCCAGCCCGCGCCCTGGACGAACCCGCCCTCGATCTGGCCGATGTCGATCAACGGGGAGAGGCTGTCGCCGACGTCGTGCACGATGTCCACCCGCCGGATCCGGTACGCCCCGGTGAAACCGTCCACCTCGACCTCGGCCGCGGCGGCGCCGTGGGCGAAGTACTTGAACGGGGAACCCTGGAACGACTTCGCGTCCCAGTGCAGCCCCTCGGTGCGGTAGAAGCCGGCCGCAGACAGCTGGACCCGCTGGAGGTACGCCGTCCGCACCAGCTCGTCCCAGCCGAGCTCCGTGTCGCCGCCCAGGCCGCGCGCGACGCCCTCGACGATGCGGACGTCCGCGGCGTTCGTGCCGAGCCGGGTCGCGGCCACCCGCAGCAGCCGCTCGCGCAACTGCTCGCAGGCGTTCTTCACGGCGGCGCCGTTGAGGTCGGTTCCCGCGCTGGCAGCGGTCGCGGAGGTGTTGGGCACCTTGTCGGTACGCGTGGGCGCGAGGCGGACCTTGTGCAGCGGGATGCCGAGCGTGGTGGCCGCCACCTGGAGCATCTTGGTGTGCAGGCCCTGGCCCATCTCGGTGCCGCCGTGGTTGATCAGGACGGAGCCGTCCTTGTAGATCAGCACCAGCGCGCCGCCCTGGTTGAACGCGGTGAGGTTGAAGGAGATGCCGAACTTGAGGGCGGTGAGCGCGAGGGCCCGCTTCGTGTGCGGGTGCGCGGCGTTGAACGCGGCGATCTCCCGCTGCCGCTCCGCGATGCCGCCGTTCTCCTTGACCTGCTCCCAGACGGCGGCGATGCGTTCCGGCTGGACGACCGGCTGCCCGTACGGCGTGCACTGGCCCGGCCGGTAGAAGTTGCGCTCCCGCAGCTCCGTCGGGTCCAGGCCGAGGTGTGGCGCGCACCGGCCCATGATGTCCTCGATCACCAGCATGCCCTGGGGTCCGCCGAAGCCACGGAAGGCCGTGTTGGAGACCTTGTTGGTCCGGGCGATCCGGCCCGTGACGCGGGCGTTCGGGAGCCAGTACGTGTTGTCGATGTGGCACAGGGCGCGGGCCACCACCGGTTCGGACAGGTCCAGGCTCCAGCCGCCGTCGGCGGTGAGCGTCGCGTCGAGGGCCTGGATGTGACCCTCGGCGTCGAAGCCGATCCTCCAGGAGGCGTGGAAGCCGTGCCGCTTGCCCGACATCGTCAGGTCCTGGGTGCGGTTGAGCCGGACCCGGACGGGCCGGCCGGTCAGGCGGGCGCCGAGCGCGGCGACCGCCGCGAAGCCGTGCGGCTGCATCTCCTTCCCGCCGAAGCCGCCGCCCATCCGCAGGCACTGGACGGTCACCTCGTGACTGTGCAGGCCGAGGACGTGGGCGACGATCTCCTGTGTCTCGGAGGGGTGTTGGGTGCTGCTCTGGACGAAGACCTGGCCGGCCTCGTCGATGTGGGCGAGCGCCGCGTGGGTCTCCAGGTAGAAGTGCTCCTGGTCGGAGAACCGCAGCTCGCCGGTGAACACGTGCGCCGAGTCGGCGAATCCGGCGTCCACGTCGCCGGTCTCCATCACGGGCCGGGCACCGTGGAAGCTCTCCGCCGCGATCGCCTCCTCCAGGCTGATCACGGAAGGCCGTTCGTCGAGTTCCACCTCGACGGCCGCGGCGCCGAGCCGTGCGGCCTCCAGCGTCTCGCCCAGCACCCAGGCGACCGCGTGCCCGTGGAACATGACCTCGTCGGGGAAGAGGGGCTCGTCGTGCTTCATCCCGGCGTCGTTGACGCCGGGCACGTCGGCACCGGTCAGCACGCGCACCACTCCGGGGACGGCGAGCGCGGGCTCGGTGCGCAGCGCGGTGATCAGGCCGTGTGCCGTCAGGACCTGCACCGGGTACGCGTGCAGGACGTCCTTGGTGCGGTGGATCAGATCGTCGGTGTAGAGCGCGGTGCCGGTGACGTGCTGGCGCGCACTCTCGTGCGGCATCGACAGGCCGACGACGGGCTGGTCGGGGCGTTCGGACAACTGGCTCATGCGGGCACCGCCTCGGTGGTTCGCGCGTACAGCTTGAGGAGGCTCTGGCCGAGCATCGCGGAGCGGTAGGCGGCACTGGCCCGGTGGTCGTCCATCGGTGTGCCCTCTTCCCGCAGCACCGGTGCGACGGCCTCGACGGTCTCCGCGGTCCAGCGCCGGCCCTCTAGGGCCGCCTCGGTGGCCAGGGCACGGATCGGGGTGGCGGCGACGCCGCCCAGCCCGATCCGTGCCTTGCGTACGACCCCGTCCGCGATGTCGAGCGCGAAGGCGGCCGCCACGCTGGAGATGTCGTCGAATCGACGTTTGGCGATCTTGTGGAAGGCGGTGACCGGTGCCAGCGGCAGCGGTACGCGGACGGCACGGATGAGCTCGTCGGGGCGGCGCACGCTCTGCCGGTAGCCGGTGAAGTACTCGGCGAGGGGCACCTCGCGCTCCGCGTCGGCGTCGGCGAGCACCAGGGAGGCGTCGAGCGCGAGCAGTACCGGCGCGCTGTCACCGATGGGGGAGCCGGTGCCGAGGTTGCCGCCGAAGGTGGCCCCGTTGCGGATGAGGCGAGAGGCGAACTGCGGGAACAGCTCGGCGAGCAGCGGCACCCGGCCGTCCAGACGCCGCTCGATCTCGGTGAGGGTCAGCGCCGCCCCGATCTCCAGGACGTCGGAGCCGACGCGCAGCTCGCGCAGCTCGGGAAGGCGGTCGACGGCGACCACGCAACCGGCGCGCCGGGAGCGGATGTTCACCTCCACACCCCAGTCCGTCGATCCGGCGACCACCACCGCGTCGGGCCGCTCGCGCAGCAACCGCAGCGTCTCGGTGAGGCTCTCCTTGCGGACGAACAAGCCGTCGCCTTGGGCGTAGGAGGTGGCCACCGGCGCGGGCGGTGCCTGCTCGCGGCGCAGTGCGAGGGGATCCCCGTCCGTGGGCGCGCCGACGGCGAACGCGGCGTCGCGGATCGGCCGGTAGCCCGTGCAGCGGCACAGGTTGCCGCTCAGCGCGTGCAGGTCGAAACCGTTCGGGCCGTGCTCGGCGTCATACGCGCTCTCGGTGCCGGTGCCGGTGCCGGAGTCGGAGTCGGCGTCGGAGTCGGCGCGGCGGTCGGGCCGGTAGTACTCGGCGGCCATGCTGCAGACGAACCCCGGGGTGCAGTAGCCGCACTGGGATCCGCCGCGGACCGCCATCTCCTCCTGCACGGGGTGCAGGGTGGGCGGGGTGCCGGGGGCCCCGGGAGTGGCGAGGCCTTCGGAGGTGACGACCTCCTGGCCGTCGAGGGCCGCGACCGGAACCAGGCAGGCGTTGACCGCCACCCAGTCGGTGGGCTTGTTCACGCCGGGTCGGGCCACCAGCACCGAACAGGCACCGCATTCGCCCTCGGCACAGCCCTCCTTGGTGCCGGTCAGGCCGCGCTCTCGCAGGAAGTCCAGCACCGTGGTGTGAGGCGGGGCCGGTGCGAGGGGCGCCTCTTCGCCGTTGACAGTGATGTGCGCCGCTACCATGCCGGGCCCCCGATGAGGAGCGCGACGCGTCGATGGATCATGTTCGCCAATGTCGGGCAGCTTTCTGTGCTCGGACGCGCCACGGGTCGGAAACGGGCGCGGAAGGGCACGCGGCCAGGGCGTGCCGGGAGAAGGAAAGGGGTGAAGGCGACAACCCGAGGCGGCCCCGGGCAAAGGCGCGGTGAACGGCGCCGTCAGCAGCCGTGGGCGATACGCCCGTGGACCCAGGCCGTGGTGTGGGCGAGGCGATTGAGGTCGGAGCAGGTGTTCATCCGTCGGTCGCCTCCTCGCGGTCGCCATGGGTCGATGATGACCGCAAGTTAACGGCCGGCGATCACAGCGTCAAGAGCGATCCGGACCGTCCGCCGTGCCGTACACGGCTCTCAGGGAGGGCGTCGCCGCCCGGATGGATGAAGCGACGTGGAGGCGGGAGCGGGCGCGTCGCCCGGTCGAGCACCAGCTCCACGCGACCTTCGGTACGGCCCTGAGGCCAGGGGCGCAGGGTCCACGGCGCGGTCACCTAGGACCTGTCCGGTCGATCATGTGGCGACGCCGTGCCGTCCACTGGCTGGCCGATCAAGTGAGTGGCCGCTTCACAGGCAGGGTAGAGTCGGCGCCTCTGTAACCCTCACCAAACGGTCTATCCGCCTCTGCCGCATGATCGGCCGGACAAGTCCTAGGTGAGCTCCAGGGATTACGGATCCCCTGGGGCGCGGAATTCCACCCTCGCTCGGCCATTCGTGTAGAGCTGGACACCTGCGATCTGACCTGCCGTGGGGCCGGATCAGACAGTGGCGCTACCTGCTCTGCACCCGGACAGGCGTCAACCGTCGTGGAAGTCGAAGCCCCGCCCGCCGAGCCTCTCGACACGAGCCGTCCAGCCGGGGCCGTTTGTCCCGGCGGTCACGGGTAAGGCGGGGTCCATGAGAGGCATCGACTCCGTCATAAGAACCGTGGCCCACGTGTTCGCGGGCATCCTTGTCGCCTGGATACTCCTGGACCTGCTCGACGCCAACAGGGGCAACACCGTCGTGGGGTGGTTCCATTCAGCCGCCGACTGGCTCGCCGGCTGGTCGATCGGGCTCTTCGACGTCGCCGGACACACCCTCCAGGTGCTGCTTGACTACGGCATCCCCGCGGTCGTCTATGTCGCCGTCGCGAACCTCATCGCCAGCAAAGCGTTCGCCCGGGCCTAGAAACGCCTGGAGACCTAGAAACACCGCCGAACCGGCCCCCTCCGCCGTACGCCTGGCGTGATCGCCGATGGACAAGGGCGCGCGGGAAGCCGATGGACAAGGGCGTGGGAATCCGCGCTCTGCACCCTTACCCGCCGCCGACGCCGACGCGCGCGACGGCGGGATCGGCCCGTCAGGCTCGTGGAGTACCGGCCGCTGCCCCGTCCGCCCGCCGTCGGGGCCTGAAGCCCCTGGACGGGACTCGTCAGGAAGAGGCGGGCTGCTGCGGGGAGCGGAGGACGAGCAAGGTGATCTCGCTCGGGGCGAAGACGCGGAACGGCGGGCCCCAGAACCCGGTGCCGCGGCTGGTGTAGAGGAGAGTGCGAGCGCCGTGGTGGCTGAGGCCGGCGACGGTGGGCTGGTCGATGCGGACCAGGTAGTGGAAGGGCCAGATCTGGCCGCCGTGGGTGTGGCCGGAGAGCTGGAGGTCGATGCCGTGCTCGGCCGCCCGGTCGACGAACTTGGGCTGGTGGGCGAGGAGGAGGACGGGCAGGCCGGGGTCGGCGCCCTGGAGGGCCCCGGCGAGGTGGGCACGGTGGCCTTCCAGTCCGGAGGACTCGGCCGTGACGTCGTCGACGCCCGCGACCACGAGGGTGTCACCGCCGCGTTCGAGCAGCAGGTGACGATTGCGCAGCGGCTCCCAGCCCAGCTCGTCCATCAGGTCGACCCAGCCCTGAGCCTCGCTGTAGTACTCGTGGTTCCCGGTGACGTAGACACGGGCGCGCGTCGCCTTCACCGTGCCGAGCGGGGCCGCCTGGGCACGACGGCGTCCGGCCGTGCCGTCCGCGATGTCGCCGGTGTGGCAGACGAGATCGGCTTCCAGGGTGTTCACCGTCTCGCAGACCCGTTCCGACCACCGGGCGCGGTCGAGCGGACCGTAATGGGTGTCGGTGATCAGAGCGACACGTGTGCCGTCCAGCCCGGCCCCCAGGCGCGGGAGCGTCACGTCGAGGCGCCGCACGCGGGGCACGCGTCGGGCCTCGACGTACCCCCAGGCGAGCAGGACGGCCGTCACACCGAGGACGGCCCAGGTGACGACGCGCGCCCGGTCCTGTCCGTCACCGACACCGACCACGGCCAGGGTGAGCCGCAGCAGGACGCCGAGCAGCACGGACCAGGTGAACAGGACCCAGACACCGCCCAGCAGCGTGGCACCGACGATCGCCGCCCGGTCCTGCTGGCGACGGCCGTGGCCACGCATCATCGCGAGCGGCATCCCGATCAGGCCCAGGACGAACAGCGCGGTGCCGCTCAGTGCCACGGGAACCGGCCAGCGCTGACCGGTGTGGAGGAGAACCCAGCACGGTACGGCCCACAGCAGGAGGGGGGCGACCAAGGGGATGTAGCGCATCAGGCGCTGCAGGGGGCTCCGAGACGCCCCTGGCGCCTCACCCGCGGCGGATTCGGTGTTGCCGGTCTCGGTCATGCGTCCCCTCCGGAGGCTCTGTCCGGCGGATCCCGAGGAGCGGAGCCGGGTGTCGGCCGCGGTACAGCCGTCGTCCCGGCCATCCGCCAGTGGCCTCACATGAAACCGCCGTCGCCCTGCTTCCGCTCCGGCCTCCCTTGCCGGAAACTCTTGCACCGCCCATTGTCCGCCTTCGCGGCCCTGACCCCGTCGACCGGCCCCGCCGCCCTCCTCGCTACCCGACGGGGACGACACGTGCCCAGACGGGCGGAGCATCAGGCGTGTAGTCCGGGTCGTCCTCTTTCGCGGAGCCGGACGCACGCGGGAAGAGACCGACGACCGTGCGGCAAGGCGGCTGCGCGGAGGGCCACGGCGTCTGCCCGTCCGTCAGGGCGACGATCACGTCCGGGCGGGGCTGGGAACGCAAGGCCCGGGCGAAGCCCGACCGCAGGTCGGTGCCGCCGCCACCGATGAGTTCGAGGTTCTCGGCGCGGCATAGCGGAACGGCGACCCCCGCGGCCGCGTCGCAGGAGATCACCGAGACGAGATCCCTCCGTCCGCCCACCGCCCGCGAGATCGCCGCCACCTCCAGCAGCGCGCTGCCCAGCTCCGCGTCGCTCACCGACCCGGAGGTGTCGATCACGACGCAGACCCGGGGTGGCATGCGTCGCAGGCTCGGCAGCACGACGCCGGGCACGCCGGCCGAGCGCCGTGACGGGCGACGGTAGCTGTGGTCCTCGCCGACCCCCGGAGCGCCCGCGGCCGCGCGGACCGCCGCGCCGAGCAACTGCCGCCACGGCTGCGGGGGGTGGAACGCCTCGTCCGCCCACCGCCGCCACCCGTCCGGAGCTTCACCAGGCCGGCCGGTGATCGCCTCGGCCACCCGGAAGCGCACCGCGTCCCGCTGCTGCCGGCTCAAGCCGTTGGACCCTTCGGGCCCCAGCTCCCAGGGCCGCACGTGCCCGTCCGCACCGCTGCCGCAGTCCAACCAGGCCAACCGCGGGGTGCGGCTCGCCATCGAGAACCTCCGCAGGTACTCCTCCATCAGCAGCCCGTCCGGCAGGCCCAGCATCGACGGCCGTACCGCCCCCGCCGGCATCGGAAGGCCGTCACCGTAGATGTCGTCGTTGATCTCGAAGTCCGCCGCGATGTTCTGCCGCAACCGCTGCCCGGCCCCGCTCTCCCCCTGCTCCCGTGCGTACCGCACGCTCCGCTCGTGATGATCCCGCAGCAGGTGGGAGACCTCGTGCACCCATACGCCGGCCAGTTCCTCCAGCGGGGTGCGCGCCACGAACGACGGCGAGACGTAGCAGCGCCAGTGCGCGTCGACCGCCATGGTCGGCACCGACCGGTCCTCCACCACGTGCAGCGCGAAGAGGGCACTGGCGAGGTACGGGCGCACCGCGACCGCGTGCAGCCGGGCGGCCAGCAGCTTCTCCAGGTCCAGAGGCGCGACCGGCCCCGGCGGCGGACCGGGGACGGTCGCCCGCACCGGACGCGGCGGCGGAGGCGGCGCCATCGGGCGCGGCAGCGGGCGCGCCGACGGGGCCACCGGGCGCGGCTCCGGCTGCCTCATGGACCCGGTCATGCGCGCCCACCCGCGGCGCGGCCGGACGCCGCGACCCGGGACACCGAATCCTCAGCCCGCCGGTGGAGGCCCACCACGGACGAGAGGCGTTCCACCGCCTCGGGTACCTCCCAGCCCTCGCGCCGCAACGAGGCCAGCGCCTTCGCCGGCCCGACCAGCAGATCCGGCGCCCCCGTCTCCAGCGCCCTCACGAGCACGGCCCATCCCGCCTCCCAGCGCTCCTGCTCCGGGCGCGCCCCGACAGCGGCCACCACCGCCTCCAGCGTGGCCTGGCGCAGGTCACCGCGCTCGGGGAGCATGGCGGCGGCGGGGTCGGCCAGCAGCACCTCGGGGTCGGGCAGCTCCATCCGGTCGATGTGGGCGAGCAGTTCGAGGCCGGGACCGTCCCCGACCGCACCCCGGACCAGCAGCGCCAGCACATCCCGGGAGACGGCCGCGGCCGTGCCGAAGGCGAGCAGCGTCATCGCCGCCTCCCAGCTGCGGGGCGACGGCCAGGCACCGCCTCGCCGGGTCTCGGTGGTCGGCAGCCGGTGGATCAGCGTCGGCCGGGCACCGAGGAAGCCGCACACCGCCCGACGCGCGAACGCCACCGCGTCCGCCAGCCCCGCCTCTTCCAGACGCGGCAGCTCCGCCCTCGGCCACACCCCGCCGAGACCACGCACCACCACATCCACGTCGTGCACCCAGTACAGGTGCACGAACCGGTTCGCCAGCGGCGGGCTCAACTCCCAGCCATCCGCGGCCGACGCACGCGGATTGGCCGCAGCCACGATCCGCACCCCGGGCGGCAGCTGCAGCGCGCCTACCCTCCGCTCCAGGACCACGCGCAGCAGCGCCGCCTGGACGGCCGGGGTGGCGGTCGACAGCTCGTCCAGGAAGAGCAGCCCGCGCCCGGCCCGCACCAGCTCCACGGCCCACTGCGGCGGGGCCATGGGCACCCCGTTCGCTGCCGGGTCCTCGCCCACGATGGGCAGCCCGGAGAAGTCCGTCGGCTCGTGGACGCTCGCGATCACCGTGGTCAACGGCAGGTCGAGGGAGGCGGCCAGCTGCGTCAGCGCGGCGGTCTTGCCGATGCCGGGCTCGCCCCAGAGGAGCACGGGAAGATCCGCCGCGACGGAGAGCGTCAGCGCCTCCAGCTGCTCGTCGCGGCGGGGCTCGGTGGCCGTCGTCCGCAGGAGGCTCAGGAGGTCGTCGGCAAGGCCGAGCTGGGGCCGGCCGTCCGCCGCGGGCACGGGGACGGAGGGGAGGGTGCTGGACGTCATGGGCATCACCTGGGTGGAGTCGTGGACGGGGGACCCGTCGCGGGTGAGGGCGGGTACAGCGCGCAGGGCGCCGTACCCGCAGGAGATTCGGCGGTACGTCGGGCATCCGTTGCCGGCCGGACGGGCCGCCGGGGCTGTTCGGGGGCCGGGTCGGCTCCCCCGCGGCGAGCCTGGTAGGGGCGGTCGATGGGGGAGTGGCCGTCGGGCGTGAGTGGTCGGTCGAACCGCGGCTCGGGAGGATCCCCGCAGGCCGTCAGCTGCGCAGTCCGGTCCGCGGCCGGGTGCGGCTGTCACGTTTGCGGCGCAACTCCCACGGCAGATGACGGTCGAGGCGTGGCCGGAAGCCGTCGTCGCCTTCCGCGTCCGCGGCAGGGTGCACCGGAACGAGCCCCGAGCGGAACAGTCCGTGCTCCAGACGACCGGCAACCGCCGCGTCCAGGGCCTCCCGCAGGGGCCCCGCGCGCAGCACGGCGCCGGGACCGAGCAAGCCCTCGACCACGGCCAACGCCCCGTGCACGTCACCGTGACCGAGCCGCTCGCGCACCGCGGGCACCGCCTCCGGGCTGCGGTGCACCGCGTCGATCGCCCGCAGGCAGGGCAGCACCGGACCGCCCAGCGCCCTGAGCAAATCCTCACGGGCCAGCTGGGCAGGGTCGTGGTCGATCGCCGCCAGCACCCCGTCCCGCAGTGCGATCCGGTGTACCTCGCCCCTGCACTCGACCCGGTGCGGGTCCGAAGCCCCGTGGTCCAGACCGGCGTTCGAGCCAGGGGATAGTTGCGCGTGCCGGCCGATGTCCAGCCCCGGACCCCACCGCGGACCGGCCGCAGCCGGCCCGGAGGGTGGCGGCGACGTGCCCGAAGGGCCGACGAGGCTCGACGTCGACAGTGCCGCCCCTACCAGCGGATGAAGCCGCTCCCTACGGAACAGCCCGGCCTGCACAAGCTCCAGGTCCGGAAGTACACGTACGGCGGCCTCCGGGAGCACGGGAAGCGCCGCGATCAGCTGCGGCGACCACGCCTCCCGTACCTGCCGGAGCACGGGGGCATGACTGTCGTCGGGAGCGACGAGTTCGAGAACCGCGCGGCTGCGCGCTCCCAGCCGTACGGTCAGGGCGCCCCGCGGGAGGCCCTCGGCCCGCAACAACAGCTCGGCCTCCGCCGCCCATCGTTCCGGGGGCTCAAGAAGGTCGTGGCCGCCGGGCTCGTACGGCCGGTCCGCACCGCACCGCCGCCCCAGTTCGGCGCTGCGGGTGACGTCCCAGAGATGGCGGTGCAGATCGAGACGGAAACGCCGGTCGGGGTGAGGGTGCGGATGGTGCCTGGGCACGTCCTCCCGAGACTCCTCCCAGAGCGCCAGGGACATCCGCTGCCCCGCGTCGGCCCACGCCGGCGGCGTCCGCACGACGAGGTGCGCCGCCGGGGTGCCCAGGCTTCCGTACCGGGCCAACGACAAGGTGAGGCCCGGCCGCAGACGCCCGTCGGGGGCGATCCGGGGCATGTGCCACCGCAGCAGGTCCGGCGCCAGCCGACGCAGATCGGCGCGGAGACGAGCAGCGAGGTCGGTGCCGTGGCGGACGCGCACGGCGCGCAGATCGAGATCGACGTCGACCCGTGCGGCAGCACAGGCCCCGGCCCAGTCACCGGCCAGCCGGCGGGCGGTCGCGGTTTCGATCATGGACGGTGGAACGGCGTACTCGCGTACGCGTCGCCACATCGACAGGCGGGCGGAAATCGGCTCCGCGAAGTGAGATGCCATCAGCACTCACCTTGCGCGGACGATTCCCCCCATCCGAAAGAGGGGAAGTTCTTCATCGCCCGCAGCATAGACACCTCCCGGATGATCTGTCAGCCGCATATCGGCGGGGCCGCCCTCCCTCCCTCCTGGTGGGACGGACGCTGCGACTGGCGGGCGGTCACGGTGCGGCCCGGTACGGCAGCTTCGGCAGCAGGCGACGCTGCATGGTCTCGGTCCGGACGGCAGCCGAGGCGCGTGGACCCACGGGTGGGGTGCGGTTCACCGGGCTCCGGAACCGACGCCGGAGGGGACGCCGTCGGATATGGTCCTGGGCGCCGACGAACCGACCGAGGAGGACTGGCATGTCTGACAGAGAGCCACAGCTCGGCGGCGCGACGACCGCGAACGCCGACGGCGGCCCCGCGGACGAGCGGATCCACCGCATACGCCGGCGTCTGGAACGCCTCATCGGCGTCGCCGCGACCGAGGGCAACGCGGTACGTCCCCTGCGCAACGGGGACCAGATCTTCGCCGCGATGCTGGACGCGATCGGCAGTGCCCGTCACACCGTCGACATGATGACCTTCGTCTACTGGCGGGGCGAGATCGCGCGGCGTTTCGCCGAGGCCCTGTCCGACCGGGCGCGTGCGGGGGTGCGGGTGCGGCTGCTGCTGGACGGCTTCGGCAGCCGTCTGATCGAGCGGGACCTGCTGGACGGGATGAGCGAGGCCGGAGTCGAGGTCGCCTGGTTCCGCAAGCCCCTCTACCTCTCGCCGCTCAAGCAGAACCACCGCTGCCACCGCAAGGTCCTCGTCGTCGACGAGCGGACCGCCTTCACCGGAGGCGTCGGGATCGCCGAGGAGTGGTGCGGCGACGCGCGCAACCCCGACGAGTGGCGGGACACCCACGTCGAGGTCCAGGGCCCCGCCGTGGACGGCATCGCGGCCGCCTTCGCCCAGAACTGGGCCGAATGCCATGCGGAACTCTTCGACGACCGCGACCGGTTCGTGAGCCACCTCCCGGCCGGGAACGCCATCGTCCAGGTGGTCCGCGGCTCCGCCAGTTTCGGCTGGCAGGACATGCAGACCCTGATGCGCGTCGTCCTCGAATCGGCCGAGGAACGGGTCCGGCTGGCCACCGCCTACTTCGCCCCCGACGACTACTTCATCGACCTGCTCTGCGCCACGGCCCGCCGCGGCGTGGAAGTCGAGATCCTGCTGCCGGGCCCCCACACGGACAAGCGGGTGTGTCAGCTGGCGGGTCAGCACCGCTACGAGGAGCTGACCGCCTGCGGGGTGCGCATCCACCAGTACCAGCCGACCATGATGCACGCGAAGGTCATCACCATGGACGGCGTCGTGTCCCTGATCGGCTCCACGAACTTCAACCGCCGCTCCCTCGACCACGACGAGGAGGTCATGCTCGCCGTCATGGACGTCGAGCTCACCGCCACCCTCGACGCGCACTACGACGAGGACCTGAAGGTCAGCGAACTCATCCGCCCGGACCGCTGGAAGCGGCGGTCGCTTCTGCAGCGGGCCCGGGAGACGGCGGTGCTCCCCATCCGCCGTTACCTGTAGGAGGAGACGGTCCCGGCTTCGGCCGGGGCCTCGTCGGTTCGTTCTCCCGGCCGGGCGCGCACCGCGTTGAACTGCGCGCCGGCGAGCAGGGCCAGGTTGCCGAACCACAGCCACACGAGGAAGACGACGATCCCGGCCAGCGAACCGTAGAGGCGGCTGTAGGTCCCGAACTGCGTGTACAGGGTGAAGATCCCCGAAGCGCCGAGCCACAGGAGGGCCGCCAGGAGCCCACCCGCAGACCCCCGGCGAAGACCGCGGCCCTGCACCGGGCCCGTCCGGTAGAGGATCAGGATCAGTGCGGTGACGATCACCAGGAGTACCGGCCACCGCAGAAAGGCCATGGCGTCCGTGCCCGGGTAACCGGCGGCCGCGGCGAGCCGGCGGGCCACGGGGCCGGTCGCCACGAGGCTCGCGGCGCCCGCGACGAGCAGGGCCAGCAGCACGCCGGCGGTGAGGACGAGGACGTGAGCCGAGCGCAGCGGCGGCCGCGTGTCGGGCAGGCGGTGCATCGTGTGCAGGGCACGTCGGAAGACCGCCAGATAGCTGGAGGCCGACCACAGGGCGCTCAGGACGCCGCTGACGAGCAGCGGCCACAGGGAGGAGGGTGCCGAGGTGAGGCCCTCCAGGGCCTCCCGGAGCACCTGGGCCGACTCGGGAGGGGCGTACGAGGTGAGGTCGCGGATCAGGCGCCCCCGGGTGTCGGTCCCGGCCAGTCCCACCAGGGAGACCGAGACGAGCAGGGCGGGCACGAGCGCCAGCACCGCGTAGTACGTGAGGGCTGCGGCGAAGTCGGCGATGTTGTCGTCCCAGAGACGCACGGCCGTCTTCCGCAGGTTCGAGCGGGTGCGCCTCATCAGCTCGACGGACCGGTTCCCCTGAGTGCTCCGGTGCGTGCGGAGAGTGTTCGATGTCACGGTGGACTCCTGCCCTGCGTCACCGCTCTCACCCTTCGTACGCGGTGGTGAGTGCCGTCGACGGAGGAGTGAGGACGGCGACAGGGGGCAGCCGCGGAATCGAACCCCTGTCCCTTCGAACGAGGGAGACCCTGATGCAGGGCACACACGAGCCGGAGCTTCCCGACCCCGTTCCCGCGACGCAGGACCCCGTCACGCCGGACCTGCCCGCACGGGGGCCGGAGGCACCGGGCATCCGGATCGCCGCCAGGGAGCACCCACGGACCGGCGACGCCGACGAGGGGGACGAGCCGAAGAAGCATGCCGGGGGACGGGACGAGGACCGCCCGGCCGCCGGCCCGGGCACACCGGCGCCCCAGGAACAGCCCGGCTAGGACGCCCTTCCGGCACCTCCTGCGGCCATCCCCGGCAATACGTCGCTCGACGGTCTACGACTGGCCAGGGAACGGGGCAACCTCCAGTGTCGGGGTGAGCGCATCTGACTCACGGGTTGGTCTCGGACGAGCGTCGGCGGGCGAGAGCGAGGCTTGTCAGCGTCGTGATCGCCATGGCGCCGACGCCGATCAGTGCCGCGGCGGTGTAGGCGCTGTCGTCGGGGAAGAGGCGGCCGGGGCCGGTGCCCGCGGCGAGGATCAGGCCGCCGATGGCGCTGCCCAGGGAGTACCCGACGCTGCGGACCACGTAGTTGAAGCTCATGGCGCTCGATGTCTCGCTCTTGGGCGTGACGGCCAGGATGACGCCGGGCATCGCGGCGGAGAAGCCGCCGACGCCGAAGCCGAGCACGCCCATCGCTGCGAACAGGTCGGCCGGGTTCGACCGGGCCGCCGCGAACAGGGCGAAGCCGGCGCCGACCACGACGGCGCTGCCGGCCAGGAGCAGGGGGTCGGTGATGCGCGTCCGGACCCGCGGCGTGAGCTTGCCGGCGACGAACCCGAGGACCGAGAACGGGATGAGGACCAGCCCGGCGACGAAGGTGGTCAGCCCGAAGCCGTAGCCGGTGCTGTGCGGCGTCTGCGCGTACCGGGTGATGAGGGTGAGCAGGAGGTACATGCCGATCCCGCCGACGAACATGGCGAGGTTCGCCCCGGCGACCGCCGGGTGCCGCAGCGCCCGCACGTCGACCAGGGGCGTCGTGCTGCGCAGCTCGACGACGGCCCAGACGCAGAGCAGCGCCACGGTGACGACGGCGAGGCCCGCCGCCACGGCGAGGTGCCGGCTCCACAGATTCCGTTCGCCGGCGAGGAACAGCACAAGGAGCAGCGCGGCGGCCAGGAGGACCGCACCTGCCACGTCCACGTGGGCGGAGCGGCCTTCGGGGGCCTGGGGCATGGAGCGCCACGCGGTCAGGAGGGCGGCGGCGGTGACGACCAGGCCGAGGCCGTAGGCGGCCCGTACTCCGCCGAGCTCGGCCAGCAGTGCGGCCAACGGGTAGCCGACACCGGCTCCGATGATCGAGACCACCGAGATCAGGGCGATCACAGCCGCGCCGCGCTCCTCGGGGAGGTGGTCCCGGGCCACGCCCATCATCAGCGCCGTCAGCCCGAGCCCGACGCCCTGGGCGGCCCTGCCGGCCAGCAGCCACGCGAACGGCAGCGGCAGTACGGTGAGCGCGCTGCCCGCGACGACGACCGCCAGCGTGGCGAGGATCGTGGTCCGCCGGTGCGGGCCGGCTCCGAGCCGGCCCAGGACCGGTGTGGCGACGGCGCCGCTGAGCAGCGCGATGGTCAGCGTCCACTGCGCGCTGCCGAGCGTGACGTGGAACGAGGTCGCCACACTGGTGATCAGCGGCGTCCCGAGGCTGGCGACCGCGGCCACGACCAGAGCGATGAACATCAGGGCGGGTACCAGCAGCCGCGCCTCGGAACGCGCTACCGGGGGCGCCTTCACCGTGCCCCCGCCCACCGGCTGCCCGGTCACTGCTTCGGCCCTTCGCGGCCCTGACTTTCGAGCTCTGCCAGATGGTTCAGCGCCGGAAGGGCCGCCACCAGCGTCTCGATCTCGTCGCCGGTGAGCTCGCCGATCAACCGCTCGAACGCGTGGACGCCAGCCTGGCGCCGCGTCCGGACGTAGGAGGCGCCGGCCTCGGTCAAGTACACCAACGTGACCCGCTTGTCGGAGGCGTCGCCCCGCCGCTCGACCAGGCCGGACTCTTCCATCACCCGGACCAGGGCGGTCATCGCGGGCTGGGTGACGCCCTCGACCGCGGCCAGATCGGTGATGCGCCGCGGGCCGGTCCGGTCCAGGGTGGCCAGGGTGGCGGCGGACGTCAGGCTCATGTCCCGGGGCAGACGTCTCGTGGCCCTGGTGGCCAGGCTGTAGAGGGCTGCCCCGATGGCGGCGGACGGGCCAGGAGTGGCGTCTTGACGACTCATGCCCGAAGCATAGCAATTTTATATTCATAATTTATGTAAATGAGGACCCGGCTCCCCGTACGTGGCCGGGACCTCTCGTCAGCGGCCGACGGGATGGCAAGATCATCTGTGTTGTCCGTCAATTCAAGGGGGAGACCATGACCGAACAGCCGAAGACAGCCCGCCGTGCGTTGCTCACGGGAGCGGTGGCCGGGCTCGCGGGGACCGCGCTGATATCCGGCGGTGGTACGGCCGCCGCGGCGACCACGGTGGCGGGAACGCCGGATTGGTTCGACGTCAAGGGCCACGGCGCGGTCGGGGACGGTTCCGCGGACGACACCGCTGCCGTCCAGCGCGCGCTCGACGCGGCGGCCGCGGCCGGCGGGGGCACCGTGTACTTCCCCGTCGGGAAGTACCTGGTCAAGCCCACAGGCGGGACCCCTGCTCTGGCCGTGAAGGGCGACGGCATCCGTCTGGCCGGCGCCGGGGCGAAGGCATCCATGCTCATCAAGGGGGGCGACGGCATCCTGCTGCGGATGTCCGGCACGGGAGCCGCCTACTCCACCGGGTCCACCCACCGCCGCTACTGCTCCGTGGAGAACCTCGGCTTCAACGGCAACGGCAAGACCGGTCTGCTGCTGGAGCTCTACTACAACAACAACTCCTACTTCCGCGACGTGTTCATGACCTCGAACAAGGACATGTGCATCGACGCCGTGGAGTTCTGGGACTCCCGCTTCTACAACCTGGTCATCGAGGAATGCACGGGTACCGCCGCCAGCTCGACCCAGCCCAACATCTGGCTGCGCAATGCCTCCTCCGCCACCGAAGGCGCCTGGGGTCACAGCAAGGACAACATCAACCAGATCCACTTCATCGGCTGCCGCCTGGAGGCATTCGGCACGGGCGCGCTGTGGGTCGGCCAGGGGGCCGTCACCACCAACAACCCCAACGGCGTCTACATCACCGACTGCAAGTTCGAGACCTCCCGCATGCAGGGCGGCCCGCACCTGAAGACCGACGCGGGCTGCAGACACGTCTACGCCACCAACATCTACTGCTACGCCGGTGACTTCGCGGCCGGCACCCCGGCCACCGCACGGAACATCATCAGCTGGGCGGCGAGTTCCAGCGCGCTGGAGAACGTGGTCATCGCCAACCGGGACAAGGCCACCGTCAACGCGGGCGTCGCGCTCTACTCGGGTCCGGGCTCCACCGCCGTGCTACGCAACGTCGTCGGGATGTACGCCACCGCGCCCACCGGCACGCACATCTACTACGAGCAGTCCTCGACCGGCGACTTCCGGGTGGAGAACAGCTACGGCACCCTCGGCGCCCAGGCGACCGGAACGATTCCCGTCAAGAACGCGCCGAACCCGCCCCTGCGGCTGGTCCCCGGCCCGGTGACCGACGCATCGTTCACCCGTCAGCCTCTGGACGGCACCATGGCCGTGGACTCCGCGAACAAGAGGCTCTACGTACGGGTCGGGGGTCAGTGGCTCTGGTCGGCGCTCAACGCGTAACCCATGACGCGCCCCGGCGGCGCTCACCTGCACCCCCAGACGCGCCGCACCCCGGACGCCCGGTGGATCGCGGTCCGCGCGTCCGGGATCGGCGGTGCGCCCCACTCCGGAGCGATCCGTCGGACCTCGGGGTCCATCGGCTGGCCAGGTGAGGACACGGCGGTGGCAGGGGCGAGTGGCCGCCGCCGCGGAGGCGCCGCTACTGTGCGCGCATGTCGTACCGACTCGACGCTGTCGTAGGGGACTTCGACCGTCTGCGCGCGTGGGCCGGAGGAGCGCCCGGAGCGGTGGTGGCCCCGCTCGGGCAGCGCCTGGGACTCCTGCCGCTGTCCGCCGCGCTCCGCGGTGACCTGCCGCGCGTACTCCGCGAGCTCTCGGGCCCCGGCGCACCGGAGCACCGCGATCTGTTCGTCGAAGTGGGACTCGGCCGCGGACGGGACGAGGAGGACTGGCGTCGGGCCGCTCTGGGGGCCCAGGGCGTGGCCGACTATGACGAGTGGTGCGCGACAGCGCGGGTTGAGCGCGACTCGGAGGAGCGTGCCGCGGCGGAGAGAGCCGCACATGAGCGGCTGCGTGGTGTTCCCGTGCCTCTCGACGGCAAGGCGATCATGACGCTGCTCGGTATGCCCGAGGGGCGAACCGTAGGGGCGGCCATCCGCCACCTCCAGCAACTCCGCATCGACCACGGCCCCCTGACCCGCGAGGAAGCCGCATCCGCGCTGCGTGCCTGGGCGGCGGAGCAAGGCGCTCGGCCGTCGAGCCGGCGCCGGCCCTCACCCGGCTCCGAAGGCGGGGGTGGCGGCGAACAGGCGTGAGCAGCGCCGCGTCATGGCCTCGGCGGACTGGTCCGGATGGGCGATCCACCAGCGCACCAGGGCGGTGCACAGCCCTCGCCAGGCGTGCTGGAGGGCGTCGGCGTCCAGCGGGTCTCCCGACATCGGGGCGAGGACGTCGGCGGCGCCCGTCGCGGCGAGCGCGTCGATGGCCTCCCTGTAGTGGGCGGCGCGGCGGGCGGCGGCGCTGTCCGGCGGCAACGTGGTGTCGTAGAGGACGAACCATGCCTCGCGCCGTCCCTCCAGGGCGTCGAACAGCGCGGACAGGACCCTCAGGTGCACAGGGGCCGACTGGGGGGAGTCGTCGGACATGGCGGCCTGAATGGCATGGATCAGCTGCTCCCCGACGGGTTCGAGGCAGGCGATGTAGAGATCCTGCTTGCCGCCGAAGTACTGGTGCAGCAACGGCTTGGTCACGCCCACGCTCGCGGCCACGGCGGCCACGGTGGTGGCGCCGTAGCCCCGGCGGCCGAACTCCTTCGTGGCCGCCTCCCGGACCTGATTCTCGCGCGTGGCTCTGGGGACGCCCTTGGTTCCGGCCCGGGGGGAGCGGGTGGTCGGCCCGACGCGCATCGTTGTCACGTCCTTGATATTACCCTAGGGTAAATTACCTCAGGGTAAATTCCATGGAGAGTTCAGGGAGCACCCGCATGGCCGCTGCCGCCCCAACTCGTCGTGACGCCGACCGAACCCGCTCCTGGTGGGGCTGGGGATACACCGACGCCCAGCCGGACGACGCCGAGTGCGCCGCTCTCGGCGCCCTTCTGCCAGGCACCCTGTCCCGCCCCCTGCCGGTACCGCGCGTCGCGGACCTCTCCATAGGCCGCCCCGCCGTGACACCCCCCACCTCCCTCACCCATCTGGTCACCGCCGACCCCAAAGAGCGCGCCGCACACGCGCAGGGCAAGGCGTACCGGGACATCGCCCGAGCCCTCCGGGGGCGACCGGCGAGACTCCCCGATCTGGTCGCCCACCCCCACTGCGACCAGGACGTGGCCGACCTCCTGCACTGGGCGGGCGAGCACCAGGTGGCCGTGATCCCCTTCGGCGGCGGCTCCTCGGTGGTCGGGGGAGTGGAATACCGCGGGGACGCCCACCGCGCCGTGCTGTCACTCGACACCACCCGCATGGACCGGGTGCTGGAGATCGACCACACCAGCCGCTCCGCCCGCATCCAGGCCGGCGCACTCGGCCCCGCACTCGAGGACCAACTGCGCCCGCACGGAATGACCCTGCGGCACTTCCCGCAGAGCTTCGAGTTCTCGACCCTCGGCGGCTGGCTGGCCACCAGGGCCGGCGGACACTACGCCACCGGCCGCACGCACATCGACGACTTCGTCCAGTCCCTCACCGTGATCACCCCCGCGGGCACCGGCACCTCCTGGCGTCTTCCCGCGTCCGGCGCGGGCCCCTCCCCGGACCGGCTCTTCCTCGGATCCGAGGGAACCCTCGGCGTCATCACCGAAGCCTGGATGCGGCTCCAGCAGCGCCCGCGCCACAAGAGCTCGGCGGCCGTCGCCTTCGCCGACTTCGGCCGGGCACTCGACGCGGTACGGGACATCGCCCAGTCCGACCTCGCCCCGGCCAACTGCCGCCTGCTGGATCCCGGAGAAGCCCTCCTGGCCGGAGCCTCGCGCGACGGATCCAGCATCCTCGTCCTCGGCTTCGAGTCCGCCACCGCGCCCACCGACGCCCACCTCGAGGCCGCCCTGGACCTGGCCCGCGCCCACGGCGGCACGACACCGCCCCACGACGCCCCCGGCACACCGACGCCCCCGGATTCCCCTGGCGCACCGTCGCCCCGGAACGCCTCCACCACGGCCGTCGACGCGTGGCGCTCGACATTCCTGCGCATGCCCTACCTCCGCGACGGCCTCGCCCGCATGGGCGCCGTCGTGGAGACCTTCGAGACGGCCACCACCTGGGACAGGCTCCCCGCCCTGGTCGACGCCGTCCGCACGGAGATCGGACACGCGGCGCAGAAGGCCACCGGCCACCAGGCCACGATCAACTGCCGCCTCACCCACGTCTACCCCGACGGCGCGGCCCCCTACTTCACGGTGGCCGTCGCGGGCCGCCCGGGAGACGAGGTGGCCGTATGGGACGACATCAAGGCGGTCGCCGCCGACGTCCTCCACCACCACCGGGCGACGATCACCCACCACCACGCCGTGGGCCGCGACCACCGCCCCGCCTACGACCTCCAGCGCCCGAACCCCTTCGCCCTGGCCCTTCAGGCCACCAAGGACGCCCTGGACCCCCACCACATCCTCAACCCGGGCGTCCTCATCGACTGACCCGCACGACACCGCGCCTCGCGACGGGCGGTGACGCATCCCGCCTGACGCCCCAGGACCGTGGCGGGCGGCGCCCACGCTCCGCCGCCCGCCACGGTCCTCGCGCCGTAGGACGGAGTCGCCGCGTGCCACCACGACGCCCCCGGCGACTCCGCCTCCACCCCGACCGGCCCCACCAGCCCGCCCTGTCTGCCACGACGCAGTGCCTGGCCTGGCAGGCCGACCGGCCGGCGCCGCTGCTCACCGCACCGTGGGCGCCTGGGAGCCGTGATGTGCGCCCTGCTGGCCAAGCCGTGGTCGTAGCGCCGGTCTGTCAGACCTCGCACCTAGGCTGGTGCAGAAATCGATCAAGGAGCAGAGCAGTGCGTATAGAGCGTCACCAGGTGGGCGAGGCCGTTGTGTCGGCAGCGCGCGAGGACTTCACCAACCGCATCGGGCGCCAGGTGCACTCCATGTCGAGGGCCGGCCGGATGGCCACCTACGAATGGCAGGCGATCGCGGACGAGTTCCTCGACTACCTGGGCGCCCTCTCCCTCGCCACCCCCGACCTCGACACCCCGGAGGCCGAAGCCGCCCTCAAGGACGCCTCCGAGGCCGCGGCCGGCGCCGTCGCCTACGCCGCGTACCACCCGCATTGCACGTTCAACGTGTTCCTGGAGTACGTCAACTTCGGCATGAGCTATGACCCGGGTGACGACTCCCCCGAGGAGAGGGTGACACCGGGGGAGTGGAACGACGCACTGTGCCTGGCGGTGCTCCGGGACAAGGCGAACTGGCACGGCGAGGCCTTCCACTTCGCCCGGCAGAAGTTCGCTGAGAAGGCGCAGGGCACGCCTGCCGGTGAACTCGTCACGGGATGGACGGCCGTGGTCCTCGACTACACCGGCGACGACCAGGAGTACCCGCCCAGCGCGCGGGCCAAGCTGGCTGCCGTCGACGGAGCCCTGGACCGTATCCGCGCCCGTGCCGCTGACACCGGTGAATCCCTTCTGGACCGGCCGGACAGTGTCGCCCTGCACGCGTTGCGCGCCCTGGTCGACGAGGACCGGGAGACATTCGAAGCCACCCTTGCCGACCTCCTGACGCGGCACGCCGCCCTGCAGGGCCCGGCGGCCTCCCCGAGCACGCTCATCCCTCTGGTCCCCCTCGCGCTGGCGGCGCTCGCGTACCGGACGCTCGGCTGGGCGCCTGCCGTCCGCACCGACTACCTCCCGCATGCGCTGGTGACCGGCTTCGAGACGCAGGGACCGCGCGTCGCGGGGTTCGGCGGGAACCGGCGGCCGGACGCTGTCGCCGCGCTTGGCGCGGGCCCGTTGGTGGTGGAGCGGCCGGCCTGCGAGCGGGGCGGGCTCCAGCGGGTCGAGGCCATGTACGAGGAGCACCTCCGGGAGGCGCTCACTCACGTCGAGGGCAAGCCCCTTGCCGTCGGGCGTCTGTGCAGCGTCTTGGACGACCACAGGCGCCTGTTCCTGTGGCGGGCGGGCGATCCCGGCGACGTCGAGGAGGCGCAACTCGCCACTCTTCGACTGGCCTCTCAGACGGGGGCGGCCCTCTTCCGCATCGCGCTGGCGGAGCCGGACACGGAGGTCGAGGTGTCCATCGGCGGACGCACCCTGCGTTACGCGGCCGAGCGGGGCAGGGCAGCGGGCCCCGGTTACTGGCAGACGGCCGTCACGTTCGCTCTGATCACCGGCGTGCGCGAGGACCTCGCCCCCCTGGTCCTCACTGGCCCCACCTTCGCCCACCCGGACGGATCCGCGTCCACCGCGTACCGCGCGGCCCTCCACGCCTACCTGAAGGGCGCCGAACCCGAAGCGGCCGCGCAACGGGCGCTGCAAGAGGCCGAGAAGGCCAAGGACTGGGGCTTCGCGATGCCGCCGGCCGTGCTGCTCTCGCAGCTCGTGGAGGGTGACGAGGAGAGCTTCAACCTCGCCCTGGCCGACGCGCTCGAAGCCCACCGCGCCTATTACCAGGTCGCCGACCGCGCCGACGGCCCCGAGGTCTCGGTCAACCTCGACGTCCTCGCCCTGGCCTGCCACGCCCGTCGCCGCGGCTGGGCCATCCGTGTGGAGTCCCCCTACCTTCCGCCCTACCTCCTGCGGGCCGCCGAACCCATCTAGCAGTCCCACGACCGCAGCCTGCTGCGTTTGCACCCGGGCCGAGGGGCAGGGGCCGTACGTCTGTCAGGGCCACGTCTGTTCGGGGCTTCGGCTGCCGGGTGACCGGGTGGTGCTCGCGTCGGCAGCGTGATGGTCTGCGGACCGGCCGGGGGAGGCCCGTGGTGATCCCGGCGGTGCAGCGCCGGCCAGCGGGCCGGTGGCCGGCAACGCCTCGCGGGGCGCGGCCTGGGAAGGCACGGGCCCTGTCGTCGTCGCTCACGCCGGTACCGCCGCGGCCGGCCCCGCTCGAGCGCATCGATCCTGGGCTGTGACAGCGCGTCATCGACGTCGGCGTGGGCGTCGGCATCGCCTACGTTCATTGGACAGGCACCGACACGATCGGCGCCGTCGACGATCACCCGGAGGTGAACGCCGATCGTGCCCATCCCACGCGCACCCCTTCACGGGAGGGGCCGGCATGCAGCCACCGGCCGGCCTGCTCGGCGGCTTCCTGGCGCGGGCACCCGGCTTCCTCCGCTGCGAGCCGCACGATTACGGCCTATCTGTCAGGCCCCCACCTCGCGCCGGTCGCAGGGTGTTCGGCCGGGTCCCCGGCGCGGCCCCGGCTCTGCCGACGCCAACGGACCATATGTTCGAAGCCTCCGCGGCCGCCCGCCGCGCATGGCCCTCCGTACGGGACCTGGTGGATCGCCTTCTGCTTCTCCGAGGCTGAGAATGATCGTTCCGTTTGACAGTTCACGGGCAACTGGGTTTCCCCTGGAGACCCGGGTGCGTTCGGCGAGCCATGTGTGGACGCGCCCTGCCGAAGCCTTGCGCCCGGGCCCCGACCACGAACCCGGGCGTACCGTCCCGGGCGGGCAGGCTCGACCCGTCCACGCCAAGGAGCACTTCATGCGACTGACCACCCGCACCCGCCCCGGCCTCGGCAGGAGCGGCTTCGACCGGCGAGGGAGGAGCTCTCCGACCCCGCGCAGCCGCTCCCTCGTCGTCACCGCCGCGCTGGCCCTCGTCGCCGCCGTCGTCCCGTCGATGGCCGCGCCCCAGGACGCGGCGGCCCTCGGGCTCTGCGGCGAGCGGCACGGCTGGGTGCCCCAGGGGGAGATCGCCCCCGCGATCCCGGGGATCACCGACCCTCACCTGATCCGCTTCGCCGATCTCGACGGAGACGGTGACGACGACCGCCTGCTGCTCGACGAGATCGGCGGCATCCGCGAGTGGCGCAACGACCGCGACGGCAAGTGGTCCTACCGCGGCCGGATCGCGCTGGGCACCGGATACACCCCCGACCGCGTCAAGTTCGCCGACCTCGACGGCGACGGCAAGGACGACTACCTGGCCGTCAAGGGCGACGGCGCCCTCGACGGGTGGATCAACGAAGGCGGCGACCTCACCACCCCGTCGGGAATCACACCCGGATGGAAGCCCGTGGGACAGATCGCCCGGGGCACCGGCACACCGCCCGGACAGGTGTACTTCGCCGATCTCGACGGTGACGGCGACGACGACTACCTCACGCAGTCCGCCCCGCAGGACGACCTGCTCGCCTGGCGCAACGAGGGCGGCGACCGGCCCGGCCATGACGGGTGGGTGGCCTGGGGCAGGGTCTCCCAGGGGAAGGCACTGCTCGCGACCTCCCGCCCCGAGTTCGGCGACTTCGACTGCGACGGCCGCGACGACCGGCTGTTCCTGTACCCCGACAGCACGCTGCTCAGCCTCGCCAACGCCGGGATCAAGGACGGTGTCCTCCTCGACGGCCACGCCGGCGGCGCCAACGGTACGCACGATCCGACGGAGCGCATCATGCTCGCCGAACTCAACGGTGACGGGCGGATCGACTACCTCGCCATGATCGGGAGCGGCGCGATCGTCGGATACCTCAACGACGGAGGTGACCGATGATCGCCGCCACCACCGCCGGCCACGCCCTTCGCCGGCGCCGCTTCCGGGGCGCGGGCGTCCTGGGCACCCTGCTGCTCCTGCTGGCCGCGTTCCTCGTGATCGTCCCGGCGAGGCCGGCCTCGGCCGAGCAGCGACCCCTGGCCAGCACCCCACTGATGACCTGGAACATGCAGGGAGCCAACGAGTCGGGGCCCAACACCAACAAGTGGTACAACAACGTGCGCACCTACGCACGGCAGTACAGGATCGTGATGCTCCAGGAGGCCGGAGCCACTCCCGCGGACAGTTCGACCCGCAAGGACGATCTGATCCGCACCACGGTCGGCGAGGACCGGACGATCACCACCCATGCCGTACGGCACTACGTGTGGAACCTGCACACGCAGGCCTACCCCGAAGAACGCCACGTCTACTTCCTGCTGACGCAGAACGGCGAGGGCGGCCGGGTGAACCTCGCGATCGTCGTCAACGGCGAGCCGGACGAGGTGAACGTCGTCCAGAACCCGATCGCGGCGGGCCGCACCGCACTCGGTGTACGGTACGGCGCCCACTGGTACTTCACCGTGCACGGCCTGTCAGGCGGTGGGGGCGACTCCGCCCCGCTGCTCGACGCGATCGACACCCAGGTGGACACCTGGGCACGGGAACGGCGGGTGGAGTACGAATGGACGGTCGGAGGTGACTTCAACGTCGAGCCGAACGTCATCATCGACCGCGAGGGATTCCCGCCCGCCCGGACCATCCACACCACGGTGCAGACCCACCGCGAAGGCGGACGACTGGACTACTTCGTGACCAGCGACATCGCCGCCGCGCAGCAGCTCGGTCACGCGCACGTCGTGCAGTGGGCACCGCCGTCCGACCACCTGCCCACCACCATCGGGCACCCGCGTGCCGCCGCCGATCCGCCCAAGTCCATCAGGCTGATGCCCGTGGGCGACTCGATCACCCAAGGCCTCGGCAGCTCCAACGAATCAGGGGCGCGCGACGAGATCCAGGACGGCCTGGGCAAGATCAGCCAGAACGAGCTGTTCGGAAACGACATCCTCTCGCCTTGGTACGACCTGCCGTTCAAACGGGACATGGTCGGTGAGCGCAGGAACGGGATCGGCATCCCCGATCCCGACCACGAGGGCTGGCCCGGCTACACCATCGACCAGATCGCCGCCGAGGCCTCCGACGCCGTTCCGCAGATGCGGCCCAACGTGGTGACGCTGCTCGCCGGGACGAACGACATGGTGCGCGACGTCGACGTCGCGAACGCCCCGGCCCGGCTGAGCAGGCTGATCGACCAGATCTACCAGGGGTCCCCCGGCGTGACGATCGTGGTGGGCCTGCTGACACCCTCGACGAACCGGGCGATCCAACAGCGGATCGACGTCTACAACGCGTCCGTCGCGCAGATGCTGGACGCGCGGATCGCCACGGGCGACCACATGGTCAGGGTCGACCTGAGCGCGGTGACGACCGGCGACCTGGTCGACGAGGTGCACCCCAGCGACGCCGGATACCGCAAGATCGCCGACGCCTTCGTCGCCGGCGTCGGCTCCGCGCTCGACAACGGCTGGGTGCGTGAGGCGGCGCCCCCGGGCGACCCCGGGGGGCCGCGCGGAGGGTACGAGCCGAAGGGAAGGATCTGGGACGGGCTGCCGGGTGACCCGGACGTCGCGGGTGCGATGAAGTACCCCGACCTCGACGGGGACGGCCGTAGCGACATCGTCTGGGTCTCCCCGACCGGCGCGGCGACCGTCTGGCTGAACCGCGACGACCACGGCAGGATCGCCTGGACGTACCGCGGCGAGATCGCCATGGGAACCGGACACGGACCCGACCGGGTCTTCTTCGCGGACCTCAACCGCGACCACCAGGACGACTACCTCGTCATCCGCCCCGATCACACGATCGACGCCTACATCAACCGGGGTGGCGACACCGTGGACGCCGCCGGGTGGAGGCCCGGCTGGGAACCGCACCCGAACTACGGGCGGGGGACGGACACACCGGTGGACCGGATCAGGTTCGCCGACATCGACGGCGACGGCCAGGCGGACTACGTACGGCTGCTCGACTTCGGAACGAAGGTCGACGTCTTCTACAACCGGGGCGGCGACACCCCCGGGCACGACGGCTGGGAACCGGGCGGTGCGATCCTGACCAACCTCAAGGCCCGCACCAACAAGCAGATCGAGTTCGCGGACCTCAACGGCGACGGCAAGGACGACTACATCGCCCTTGACGGAGATGGCGTTCCCAACGCCTGGTTCAACACCGGCCGCAGCGACTGGACCGAGCGAGGCAAGATCGCCCGCGGCACCGGCGGAGTGGTCGCCCTGCCTCACCTGGACAGCGACGGCCGGGCCGACTGGGTCAAGATCGCTCGCAATGGCGCCCTCGACGCGTGGATCAACAAGGGCGGTGACTAGGACGTGTCCGGGCGATCACGTGCGGAGCCCCACGGTGAGGGCTGCGGCGGCTGCGGTGCCGGGGTAGACGTACCTGCGCCGGTCGTAGCGGGGAGGGACTCGGGGGAGGGTCGGTCGCAGTACGCCTTGTCGGTGGCGTTGCTGTCGGGCTTCCTGCCGCGATCTCCCAGGCCGCAGGCCTCCACACCCCCACAGAACCAGGCGGGCTCCTGCGCATCACATCCGCGCCCGAACCGGAGCCCACATCGCAGACCCTCCGCACGAGCAGGGTGCGGCTGGGCTTGCGGGCAGCGGTGTCCGAATCCCAGCCATGCCCGCCGAGAAGGGGGCGATTCGCGCTGGCTGCACGTCAGGCGAGGACACGCCAGGTCCGACGGCCGACCGCTCTGGAAGAAGGCCGTCGGACCCATCGGCGCCGGTCAGTTGGACTACCCTCTCTCCTCGTGGACCAGTTGACCGCCGAAGACCCGCCTCGCATAGGCCCCTACCGCCTCATTGCCCGCTTAGGCGCCGGCGGCATGGGCCGGGTCTACCTCGCCCGTTCCGAAGGCGGGCGCACCGTCGCGGTGAAGGTGGTGCAGGCCGAGTTCGCCCAACACGCCGAATTCCGCGCGCGGTTCGCGCGGGAGGTCACCGCCGCGAAGCGGGTCGGTGGGTCCTGGACCGCGGCAGTCCTCGACACTGACACGGACGCGGAGACGCCCTGGGTCGCGACCCAGTACATTCCCGGACCCGATCTGCACGCCGTCGTGGCCGAGCAGCACGGGCCGTTGCCCGAACAGTCGGTACGGGTCATGGCCAACCGGCTCGCGCTCGCCCTGCAGGCCATCCACGACGCAGGCCTGGTCCACCGCGACCTCAAGCCGTCCAATGTTCTGGTCACCGTGGACGGGCCCAGGGTCATCGACTTCGGCATCGCCCGGGCGCTGGACAGCATCAGCGGGGACAGCCTGCAGACCCGCACGGGCATGGTGATCGGCTCGCCGGGCTTCATGTCGCCGGAGCAGGTGCGCGGTCTCCACGTCACCCCCGCCTCCGATGTGTTCTCCCTGGGGTCCGTCCTCGCTTACGCGGCCACGGGACGACAGCCCTTCGACGCGACCGGCCACGGGCTGCACGCCCAGTTGTTCCGGGTCGCCGAGGAGGAGCCGGACCTGGACGGGCTGCCGGAGGCGCTCCTCGGACTCGTACGGGCGTGCCTGCAGAAAGACCCGACACAACGTCCCACGCCAGAGCAGGTCGCCGCCCGCACCGCCACAGAAGGCGCCGACGAATGGCTGCCAGGCGCGTTGCTCGGGCAACTGGGACGGCACGCAGCGCAATTGCTGGACTTCGACCCGCTGCGGCCGCACACGGCCCTCGTGCCGGGCCAGGGTCCCCCTCCGTCGGCGCCTGCGCGGCCCGTGCCCACAGCCCGGCCCGCGCACGCTCCCGCCGCAACTCGGCCCGTGCAGAAGCCCCCCGAGCGTCAGCCCGCGCGAGCGCCCGCCGCGTCCCCGTCGGACGCACTCGCGTACGCGCCCACGGTGGGGCCGGGATACAGCGAATCGGCACGCTCGCACGTTCCGGCGCAGCCCCCGGACCTGCGGCGTCGCCCGGCCGTCGTGGCAGGGGCGGCAGCGGTCGTGGTCCTCCTCACCGTCGGCAGCCTGCTCGCGCTCCGCCCGTGGCAGGGCGGGGCGGGGGACTCACCGTCGCTGAGTGCTCCGAAAGCGTTGCAGGGGAGCTGGGAGGCGCCTCTCGACCTGAGGGACAAGGACGGTCTTCGCATCGAGGGGGTGCTCGCACGCCTCCTCATCGACGCGAAGGGCACCGCCGAGTACTCCCTGCTGAACGAGGAGCGGCTGTGCGTCTGGGAGAGCACCATCACCGGCTCCAAGAGCGACGCGATCGCGCTCGGCTCGAGCCGGCTGAAGAGGGCAAGCCCCACGTCAGAGGCAGAACATTGTGAGGACAACACCGATGACTACGGCTCCTCCGCCCCGGACGGCACGGGGGCGTTCGTAGCGGTATGGAACGGCGCGTTCGAGTGGGAGGACGACCCGGGCTTCTACGACCACCAGAACGACGGGACCACTTCCTACGAACCTGAGATGTTCGAGAAGGTACCGCCCGCCAAGGGCGCGCTGCCAGAGAACTTCCGAGGCTCGTGGGGCGGCCGGGGAGAGGACGGCACCTACCGCTTCGAAGTCACGATGGGCGAGGGGGCGACGCGGCGCGACATCCGTCTCGTGTCCACCAACGTGGTGGGGGAGAGGTGCGCGTACAAGGCGGAGGTGTTCTCCCAGGAGTCGGCCCGGATCCGCACCGCGCCCGCGGAACTCGCCGACAGCAAGCAGCCGTCGGGCTGCGCCAAGAGCACCTCCGCCTTGACGTTCTGGGAGAGCAAGGACAAGGGAAAGCGGAAGCTGTCGAGCGGTCCCCTCCGCGGCGCCGACACACCCCTCTTTGAAGCCGGGCACTGGGTGGGGGAGCTGACCGCCACGGGCACCTGACGAGCTCGTGCACGGTGAGCGGGGAGACGTCGGGGCTGTCAGCGCGGCTAGGTGTTCACCTCTTCCGTGTGGGCATCCGGTCTGCCGTCTGCCGGCGGGAGAGCAGGCCGGCGACGGTGTGGACCATGTCGGACGTGTGCTCGCGGCGGCTGAGGTTGCGGGCTGGAGCGTGTTGGCGAGGTCGTGTCCGTGGGCGACGGTCTGGGCCCGGCCGGGGCGTTCGCGACGGTGGAACGGAGGAGTCCGGCCGAGAGGGCCGGCAGCGGCCCTATCCAGGCGCAGCTCGCCGGCCAGACGCAGCGGCCCTCCGCCACTCCCGCGAGTGTCGGAGGACCATGCTCGGCCCCCCCCGATGGGAGGGACCGACACGGACGGCAACGTTCAAGTGCTGTGCCGGGGCTGCCACCGGCTCAAGACGAGCACGGACTTCAAAACGGCCTACGCCAAGCTCCATGCCACGTGACTACTGGAAGCGGACGGAAGAAGTCGAATCCGCCGTCGGGCGTCGGGTCGTGGACAGCGCCGCCGCCATCAGGCACTCTCCGCCTGGTACATCCAGCTGTGCTTCTCGAGGTCGGCCGTGAGCGCGATCAGAAGGTCCTGGCTCACCGGATCCGGGTCACCCGTCACGTTGATGCGCTCACGCATCCGTGCCACGACCGCGCCGAGTGCGTCCACGAGGATCCGTACGGCCTCCTCGTCCTTGATCCATCCCTCGGGAACGGGGCCGATGATGCTCCCGGACGCCACCGTCGACGCACGGCCGTCCGGGTTCACCCCGATCGCGGAGGCGCGTTCGGCCACGGTGTCGGAATGGGTACGGGCGGTGGTGACGACCTCGTCGAGCTGGAGGTGGACCGAGCGGAAGCGAGGGCCGACCACGTTCCAGTGCACCTGCTTGGCCACTAGGGCCAGATCGACCAGGTCGACCAGCGCCCCTTGCAGGGCGCCTCCAACCGTCTTCAGCTCGGCCTCGGACAGCGGGCTCTTCACCACGGACATGCGCAATCTCCAAACAGTCGTTCGTTCCCCCTACCATCCGCGTCTCGCCCGAATGCAACATTTCAAACCGACCCGCTCGAAGCCGGGCCAGTTGCCCTCCTCCGCGTCGAAGGTGCCAGTCGTGGAGGGCAAGGGAGAAGCCGCGGTCGGCACCGACATACCGGCGACTATGAGGGTCAGCCATCAGGGACGTGGTACGCGGTCTTTGAAGGCCGGACTGCTCTCTGAGCACATCGACGGGACCGGCAAGGTCACCGCGGCCCTCGCCAATCAGGGCACCGGGCCGGGCAAGATCTAAGCGCACACCCTGTACCCCCGGCGCCTCCGACTGAGAACCTCGGCCCCGAGCCTGCAACAGGCCGTACGCCTACTCGTCGTCCGAGGCCCTTCGCCACGGCCGGCTCTCGCCGCCCGGGCGCAGCGTCACCTCCGGCGGCGGGCCCGTACGTCGCTGCCGCGCCGTCGCCGTCACCGTAGCGCCCGGCAGCGAGGCTACGGCGGCGCACACGAGTCCCGGTTCCGGCCCGGTGTCCTCGCACGGGACCCGATCTGCGTCCTGTGCAACACCGCGCGCAGCGCTCACGCCGCCCCCTCAGCCGACGCGAGCCCGTCGAGCAAGGCCTCGCCCCCGACGCCCCGGCCAACGGTCGCGGACTCTGCGGCCCTGCCACTCCAGCGAGACCGCCCGCCTCCAGCCCGGAGGATGGAACGCATGGGCGGCTGGGACGACATCGCTGAGACGCCCCTCGCGAGGATCGGTCACATCAGGGGAGCGGAAGCCGGTCAGCCGGGGAAGCCCGGGACCACCAGGCCGGACTCGTATGCGATCACGACCGCGTGGGTCCGGTTCTGCGCGCGGAGCTTGGTCAGCACGTTTCCGACGTGGGTCTTGACCGTCTCCAGGCTCACCGTGAGGGTTTGCGCGATCTCCGGATTGGAGAGTCCGGTGGCCATCAGGCGCAGCACCTCCTCCTCCCGGCCGGTGAGGGCGGCCTGCGGCAGTGCCTCGGCGGAGCCCAGCGGGCGGGGGGCGACCATGCGGCCCAGCGCGGCCGGAAAGAGGACCGCTTCGCCGGCCGCCACCACGCAGACCGCCTCGGCGATCTGGCGGACCGGGAGGCGCTTGAGGACGAAGCCGCTGGCGCCCGCGCTGAGGGCGGCGGTGACGTACCCGTCGTTCTCGAAGGTGGTGATCACCACGACCTTCGGCGGGTCGGCCGCTTCGGCCAGCAGTGTGCGGGTGGCCTCGATCCCGTTGAGACGCGGCATCCGGACGTCCATCAGGACCACGTCCGGCCGCAGGCTCCGCGCCCGTTCGACCGCCTCGACGCCATCAGCGGCCTCGCCGACCACCGCGATCCCCGGCTGTGCGGCAAGCAGCAGGCACAGGCCGCTGCGGGTGACCTCGTCGTCGTCCGCGATCAGGAGGGTGACGGCAGGCATGACCGTGCCTTCGCCCGCGTCGGATCCACTCACACCGACCCCCGTACCGGCAGCCGGACGGCCAGCCGCCAATGCTGCGTCCCGTCCGGACCGGCCTGAAACTCGCCGTGCAGCAGCCGGACGCGCTCGGCAAGTCCGGGCAGTCCGTGGCCGGAGGTCGGGAAGGCTGCCGGGCCCGGGCACGTACGTGCCCCGGTCCCGTTGACCACCGTGAGATCCAGCGCCTCCGGCCCGACCGCCACCCGGACCTCGATCGGGCCGCCCGACCCGTGGCGCAGCGCGTTCGTCAGACCCTCCTGAAGGACCCGGTACGCCGCCCGGGAGAGCGTCCCCTGCACCTGCGCCAGCTCGCCCGACAGCTCGGGTTCCACCACGGCCCCCGTGTGCCGCAGGCGGTCCAGCAGCTCGGGGAGGTCGGCCAGGGTCCGGGTCGGCGCCGTCCCCGACTGTTCCTCGCGGAGGACTCCGAGTACGTAGTCCAGGTCCTCCAGCGCGGCCCGAGTCGACTCCTCGATGCTGCGCATCGCTGCCCGCGCCGCCGTCGGGTCGGCGGAGAGCACCTCGCCCGCCACCGCCGCCTGGATGGTGGCCGCCGTCAGCGTGTGCCCGATGGAGTCGTGCAACTCGTGGGCGATCCGGTTGCGTTCGGCCAGGAGAAGTTCCCGCTCGGCAGCGAGCGCGAGCCGTTCGGCAGCCGACGGTCCCAGCAGTCGTGGCGCCGACCACCGAAGGGACTTCGTCACAAGTACGCAGACGGTCACCGCCAGCAGGATGCACACGGCCGCCGCCACCCAGCTCCATACGCCCGACACCTGGACCGACGTGCCGAACAGGCTCACCCGCGCCTCGCCACCGAGCCAGTTCCCCGGCAGAGAAACCCCCATGATGAGGAGCACGCCGCTCGCCAGCGCCCCCGTCCACCCGACGGCCACGTGCAGCACCAGCCAGAGAGGGGTCCGCCAGCGGTCGAGGCCGAGGGGACCGGAGGTCCGGCGACCGGCCGCCGGATTCGGCATGGGCACCCGCAGCAGCCGGCGGGCGGACACGACCAGCGCCCGCCGTACGGGGCGCGCCAGTCCGACCGCGCCGACCAGCGCCGCCCAGACCGACAGGACCAGGATGATCTGCGCGCTCTCGGGTGCGGATGGCCATGAGAGCGCCGGCAAGAGGGCGAGGGGCAGCAGGGGAAGGCTCGCCAGCGCGCCGCAATAGGCGAACAGCACACCCGAATACGTGGAGCCGCGCAGCAGCGGCCGGATCATCCTGATCATGGTCGTCAGTATCGCCGGGCAGCCCGGCGGCAGCCTCCCCCGATCGAGGGAGCGTCTTCTCCCGCCTTCCCGCGATGCAGTCGGAGGGCCTTGGAAGCCAGGATCGTGCCTCGACCCGACACACTTCCTCAGGAGTTGACACATGCGTACTCAGTCCCGGCAGGGCTTTCCTTCCTCGATCCGGCAGCAGGGCAGCAGGCGGCGACGCGCCGTGTCGGCCGCGGCCGCGGTGGCCGTCGGCGTCATGACGCTGGGTACCCTCGCCCCGCCCGCCGCCTCCGATTCCGCCGCCACACCTGCCGCCGCCAGGCCGGACGCCGTTCAGCAGAGCCTGAACGCGCTGGTGCGCGACGACGGGATGCCCGCCGCGCTGGCGAGCGTCCAGGACCGGAACGGCCGAACCCGCACGTACACCGCAGGGGTCGGCGACCTGGCCACCGGCTCGAAGGTGCCCAAGGACGGTCAGGTGCGGATCGGCAGCAACACCAAGACGTTCACTGCGGTCGTCGTCCTGCAGCTGGTCGCCGAAGGGAAGGTCGGCCTCGACGCGCCCGTCGACACCTACCTGCCCGGCCTCGTCCGCGGGGAGGGGATCGACGGGCGCAACATCACCGTCCGCCAGCTCCTCCAGCACACCAGCGGACTCCCCGAGTACGGCAACCACATCGACGACGACGAGATCAGGTACCGGTACACCGAGCCCCGAGAGCTGCTCGACATCGCCCTCCGGTACCCGGCCGACGCGGCCCCCGGGACGACCTGGGGGTACAGCAACACGAACTACGTCCTGGCCGGCCTGATCATCCAGAAGGTCACCGGCCGCCCCCTCGCCGAGCAGATCGACCGCCGCATCATCAAGCCGGCCGGGCTGCGCCACACCTACTTCCCCGCCCCCGGCGACATGACCATCCGGGAGCCGCACCCCAAGGGATACCACCGCAACCCGGCGGACGGACCGCTGCGCGAATTCACGCAGATGGACCCTTCGTGGGCATGGGCCGCAGGCCAGTTGATCTCCACCAACTCCGACCTCAACCGGTTCTTCGGCGCACTCCTCGGCGGCCGCCTCCTCCCGGCCGCCCAGCTTGCCCAGATGCGCACCACCGTCGCCGTCGGCGGGCCCTCCGGACTCCGCTACGGACTCGGGCTCACCAGCAGGCCGCTGTCGTGCGGCGGCGTCTACTGGGGCCACGGCGGTGACATCGCGGGGTTCGAGACCCGGGGCGGCGTCACCGACGACGGCCGCGCCGCCAACGTCGCGGTCACCAGCATCCCGACGGACGAGGGTGCCACGCAGCACGTGAAGGACGCCGTGGACAGGGCCCTGTGCGGATGAATCAGGCACCCGGCAACCCGGTGGCCCGAACGACGATCCAACGATTCCTCAGGAGTTGACTCATGCGTGGACAGACACGGCAAGGGCTTTGCTCGCCGGGTCGGCAGCAGGGCGGCAGGTGGCGGCGAACCCTGTGCGCCGCGGCCGCGGTGGCCATCGGCGTCATGACGCAGGGCGCCCTCGCCCCGCCCGCCGCCTCCACTGTCGCCGCCGGCCCAGGCGCCGTTCAGCAGAGCCTGAACGCGCTGGTGCGCGACGACGGGATGCCCGCCGCGCTGGCGAGCGTCCAAGATCGCAGCGGCCGAACCCGCACGTACACCGCTGGGGTCGGCGACGTGGCCACCGGCTCGAAGGTGCCCAAGGACGGTCAGGTGCGGATCGGCAGCAACACCAAGACGTTCACCGCGGTCGTCGTCCTGCAGTTGGTCGCCGAAGGGAAGGTCGGCCTCGACGCGTCCGTCGACACCTACCTGCCCGGCCTCGTCCGTGGCGAGGGGATCGACGGACGGCGCATCACCGTCCGCCAGCTCCTCCAGCACACCAGCGGACTCCCCAACTACAGCAACTACCTCGGGGACGACGTCCGGTACTACGCGCCCCGTGAACTGCTCGCCACAGCCCTCCGGCACCCGGCCGACTTCCCTCCCAGGACGCGTTGGAAGTACAGCAACACCAACTACGTGCTCGCAGGCCTGATCGTCCAGAAGGTCACCGGCCGCCCTCTGGGCGAGGAGCTGGACCGGCGCATCATCAAGCGCATCGGGCTGCGCCACACCTACTTCCCCGCCCCAGGTGACGCGAGCATCCGGGAGCGCCACCCCCACGGCTACTACCGGGAATCGGCGGACGCGCGGCTGCGCGACATCACGGAGACGGATCCCTCCTGGGGCTGGGCGGCCGGACAGATGGTCTCCACCAGCTCCGACCTCAACCGTTTCTTCACCGCACTCCTGGTCGGCCGCCTCCTGCCCGCGGCCCAGCTTGCCCAGATGCGCTCCACCGTCCCCGCCGAAGCGACCTTCGGCTCCGGCTCCCGCTACGGACTCGGACTCGTCAGTAGGCCGCTGCCCTGCGGCGGCCTCTCCTGGGGCCACGGCGGCAGCTTCCCGGGGTACGAGACCCGGGGCGGCGCCACCGACGACGGCCGCGCCGCTCATGTCGCGGTCACCATGCAGCTCACCGACGAGGCGGGCAGGAAGAACCTCGAACGTGCCGCGGACGCCGCCCTATGCCGCTGAACCCCGCCGAGGGCGTTCAGTGAGAACGACCCGGTGGGCCAGACATGACGTCGGGCCCACCGGGCAGCGACGGCCATGGAAGGGCCGGCGGACTGGTTCCTCTTCCCGCCGGGGGCGGCGCGGACCACGCACGCGCGAGGACCCCGCACGCGCGAGGACCCCGCACGCGCGAGGACCCCGCACGCGCGATCCTCATTCGGCACGTGTGATCACTGTGAATCGCGCTCCAGGAAGTCTGGAAGTGCTCGCTCGCTGGGCCCGGTGGATACGACGTCATCGACATGTTGGCTCTTGAGGCCCCGCGCCCGTGGTGATGTGGCTTTCGGAGGTGACTTGACCGGACGCGGGGGGCCCTTTGGCCCTCGTGGACCCCGGTCACCCGGTAGCCCTTGCGGGCCGGTCTCACCCTGAGGTCCGGCAGGCCCCTGTAGTCTTGCCCGCGCTTCGGCACCGATGGCTTCCCTCGCCGTGTTTGCGACCGCCTTGATCCCGAAGTACGCCGTGGTGATCGCCGTAACGGCGGTGAAGGCACTGGTGAGGATGGGGACGACGTGTTCGCCGTTCTTCCCCAGGTTCGCCAAACCCCAAATCCCGGCGACGACAATGGCGAGGTCACTGGCCACGACCGCGATGAGTCCGGTCGCGGAGCGGAACGCGTCAGGGTCGCGGTCCTCTTGCTGCTCGCCCCCTCTGCCCTTCCTGACCATGAACAGGGAGACGGCGGCGACCACGAGGACACCCGCGACTAGGACCAGCAGCACGACATCCAGCGGCTTCACGGGGCCCCATTTCAGCCGCGGGCCTCTCAGGGCCTGACAGCGGGATCAGGAAGCACCATCCAGGTCCAGTGTCACCCCGGGGCTCCCGATCAGCATGTCCGGCCCGAGGGCGGCGCGAGCTGATCTGGAAGCAGGCCAGGTGGTGGCCCTGCGCCACGGCTCGGCCGGGGCCGCACACGTGTCGAGGAGCAGCTCGCACCACGTCACGGCAGCGTTGATCGTCAGGCGCGCGCGACGAACCCCAGGCACGGCCGGAGCGCTCGCTGGGCCGTGGCCACCACGGAAGCCCTGGTTGCGGAGTGCGGCCACGCCGACGGCGAGACTGATCGCACAGGGAGCACCACCCTCGCGATGCCCGACCAGCGCACGCCGGCGCCGGCATGCGCCCAGAGCTGGCACCGGCCCGCCGCCTCGGCCGCCGCGAGCACATGACCGAATCGTCCAGGCCGTCGCCGGCCTGCTCTCCCCTCAGCAGACCGCTGACCTGACACCTGCACGACAGACGTGAACACCAAGCCTCGCTGGGAACCCCGACGACTCACCTCTCCTGTGCACGAGCTCGTCAGGGCCTGTCGTCGCCCGACCCGGACGGAACGTCGAATCCGGCCAACATCCCTTCGCTGTCTGGGCTTTGACAGCCACCGCTGCTAGCTTCGCGCGCAGGATTCCAGAGCCTGGGGGGACTCATGGGGCTGCGAGCGAGCACGGCACCGTACGCCGGGTCCGAGGCGATCCGATGAGCAGCCCGCCGCCATCGGGCACGGTGCCCACACCGGGCGCCACGCAGTTGCCGGGCCAGGGCGGCGCGCCGAGCGTCCCCTCACCCCAGACCACTCCGTCACCCCAGGCCAACACCGCGCCGGTCGCTCCCGGGCAGCAGGCCCCGGCATCCCCGCCCGTGCAGACGCCGCCGCTGCCGCCGCCCCCGGTGACCAGCCCCTGGTCGGCCGCGGGGATCATCGACGTCCAGCCGCTCCAGCTCTACGAGGTCTCCGCCGCCCTCGCCTTCGAGCAGGGATCGTTCCACAAGACGCTCATCCAGCTCCTGGACGCCCACGCGGGCTACGCCCGGGTGGGCGGCTCCGGCTCGGCCGCGGTCGAGTTCGCGACCGAGTACGCCAAAGTGGTCGCTCTCCTCCTCGACGTTCACGCCAGGGCCGTACTCGCCATCGGCGGGGCCGCCATCGGCTTCACCACGACCGCCAACAACTTCGGCCTCGCCGACGCCTCGACCCACCCAGGCGGCCCGCCGTTCACGCCTCAGGGGCCGCCGGTGGTCATCTGGCTCAAGCCCACGTACACGCCCCCGCCGCCCTTCGGAGTCCGCGACGGCAACGCGGTCGACGACTTCCTTGACGTCATCGACGGCGGCATCGCCGGCGATCTGATGCGCGAGGTCGTCGAGGCGGCCCTGCGCACCGGGCGCGCGCTCGAGATACTGCCGCTGCCGAACTACCTCCGAGTCAACGAGGTCTCGCAGCTCTGGCTCGGCCACCAGATGGGCATCGGAACGATCGAGGGGCAGCTCCTCACCACCGTCGACACCATCACCGACCACACCAACGCCGACTGGCACGCGGCCATGCGTCAGTTCGTGTCGTCCCTGTGGGGCACCACGGCCTGGGGGAAGCGGACGGCCGACTACGAATGGGCGCACAAACCGCCGACCGGCCCCGGCACGAGCCTCCCGGTCTTCGGCGTCCTGTCGACCACCGCCGAGAAACTGGCCGAGGTGACGCGCATCTACGCGGAGGCAGCACAGCGGGTCCGGGCAGACCTGCGCGGAATCCTCCATCGCGCCTTCAAAGAAGCCCTGGTGGTCCTCGACGTCACCGACATCAAGGGCTCGATCAAGCACCTCTTCGACCGGCTCAAGAAGCTGTCGAAGGGTCTGCTGGCCGCAGTCCTCCTCAACATCGACACCGGCGCGGTCAACCGAGCCGTCGACACCTACGAAGAGCAACTGCGGGCGCAGGCCGGCACGCTGCGCGGTCTCATCCCCGCCTTGGAGGAGGCGGCGCGCGCCGTGCCCACCTTCCAGGCCGAGGAGGCTCGGGCGGAGGCGTACGGCGCGCGATCGCTGTTCGAGTTCAACCGCAAGATCTACCCGGTGAACCCGGACGCCTGGAACCCGGCCAACCACTTCCAGGTCGACCTGGCCGCGATGGAGTGGGAGCGCAACGACTACCAGCCGAACCCGCAAGCGCCCGTGGTCCCGGGGCTGGAGGCCCACACCGTCGACAAGCACGTCGGGCTCACTCCGGAGCAGCTCACGCACCGGCTGCGCGACCAGGGCACCGACCCCGCGTCGACCTTCCGCGACCTGCCATCCGCCCAGGAGTACGTCAACGCGGCCGTGAACGACCCCGCCAAGAAGGACATGCTGGACAATTGGATACGCAGGCAGGAACAGAAGGTGTTGAACGGCACCTTCAATCCAGAGTCCACCCAGAACTGGGACTTCCCGGTCAAGGACGCCAACGGGCAGGCCGTAGAGGTCGGCACCTCCGTCAGCCAGGCGGACTTCGCCGCGCAGGGCTACGCGGCGACCGGAACCCCCGTGCACACCGTGCACGTGTCCCTCGCCTACTCGCCCGAGACCAAGTCGCTCTACGTGCTGACCGCCTATCCGAAGGCCCCCTAGCATGCCTCAGGTGACCGAACCCACCAACGCCCTGTTCACCGGCGGTGTCCTCGCCCGTGTCGTCGATCTCGCCGCGTCCTCGCGGAATCCCGGAGGCGACCCGCTGGAAGACGAACTGCAGCGCTTCGCCCGGGTCCTGCAGGACTCGCACGCGATCGCCTGGGTCATGCCGCTCGACGCGGTGGCGGCGCTGCTCGACGGCCTCGCGGAGGAATACGGCACGGAGCAGTACGCCGGCCGGCCCGCAGGCTTCCGCGCCCGGCTCGACCGGGCCGCCGGAGACGAGCCCGTGGCCGGATTCCTGCAGTCTCTGGCCTCGCTCTTCCGCGCACCCTGGTTCGCCGCCTGCCCCGGCCTGGACGAACTGCCGCTCTCGCAGTGGGAGGCGCTGGCCCGGTTCGACCTCGTGAACGGCTTCGCGTCACAGCTCCCCACGGGGGAGTACGACCGTGATCCTCGGGCGGAGGCGCGCAGGCTTGTGCGCATGGACCACCCCGACTGCCACGAGCGGATCGCCGCCCTCGCCGGGGAACTCCAGCGCGTCCTCTACATGTTCCACACCCCGGAGGCACTGGACGCCGCATTCGCGCCCGTGATGCCGTCCGTGACGCACGAGCGGCTGAGCCTCCTGCTCGACGCCGTGCACACCCACTTCGCCCAAGAGCATTGACCCGAGACGCAAGGAGCGATCACCGTGCCCATCGATCCCGACCTCGACGTGTCGGAGGAGGACCTCACCCGTCTCGCGGACGACCTGGACGCGATGCAGGAGCACCTCGACGGGCAGGTGCGCCGCATGGACGCCATCGTCGACCGGGCCGAGGCCCGCTGGCGCAGCCCGGCGGCGACGGCGTACCGGAAGCTGCACCGGGAGGCCGGCGCGGACGCGGTACGGATCAGGGAGATCCTCGGGGTCCTGGAACAGGCGGTCCGGATGAGCCGGGACGGGTTCACCCGCCAGGAGCTGGACACTCTGCGGCGGCTGCGCGCGGAGAGCGACTCGGTCGACGCGGCGGCGGAGGTGCGCGCCCTCTCCGGCGAGGGCCCCGCCGCCGGACAGGGCGGGCCGGAGGCTCCGCGCAGCAGGATCAGCGACATCTAGGAAGGGCGAGGGGGGACGACGTATGAGCGACGACGGCTCGATCTCCGTCGACATCGGCGCGCTGCGCGAGATCGCGGGAGACCTGGAGGACATCCTGCGCAAGCTGGACGAGCGTCTGAGCGCGCTGTACGACCGTACGGTTCCGGTCGTCCTCGCGTGGAAGGGCGAGGCGCGGGAGGCGTTCGTGGACGAACTCGACCGCTGGGACCGCCAGATGACGGACCTGCGCGCGGCGCAGGCGTGGCTGCACGCCATCGCGGCCACGGGGCACGCCAACTACTCCGCCGCACAGCGGGCCACGCTCCGCGGATGGGGTGGAGCCTGAGATGACCCTGCCCTCCGTCCGTGCCCGGTCCGACCGGGCCGCGACCTATCCGGACCTTGAGACCGCCCAGTGGGCGACCCAGCAGGCCATCACCCTCAACGAGCAGGTCATCCACCGCTGGCTGGCCCAGTCGGCCCGGCGGCGGCTGGTCGTCGAGGCGGCCTGGCCCACGCGCCCCGAGCCGGTGGGCTCGGTCCTGACCGTCGGCATGATGCTCGCCGGCCAGCAGCCCCTCCCTGTGCGGGCGGCCCGGGTGGTGCTGCTCAGGGCCGCCCCCGGCGACGCCGCGCCGCAAGGCTTCACCGTCCACACGAGTTTTCCCGTCGACCTGTAGAGGCCCCCGTGTCCCTGAACCCCGCCGAGCACGACCGGAAGTACGGCGAGCTCGACCAGGTCGTCCGCGCCCACCTGGGGCTCGGGCCTCACGCGCCCGAGGCCCTGACCGGTTACCTGCGCCAGGCCTGGCGCACCCGGCCCTGGGCCGTCGCCGTAGCCGCCGCCCAGCTCCGGGCCTACGCGGACAATCCACCCGGGCGGCTGCGCCTGCGGCTCGGCGAGTACTACCGGCTGCCCGACGTGGGGCTGCCCCCCGAGGAGATCCGCGACTGGCTGATCGCCTTGGCGGACCGGCTCGACGCTTCCCTGGCGAGCGGTGAGGCACCGCCGCCCGGTACGCCCGGTACTCCCTGGGAGTGGAGGGCGCGCTTTCCGGAGCTGGCGCAGCTGCTCGGCGGCTGGTTCTCTCAGGACATGCCGGACGAGTTCGGCGATCATGAGAGCGCGCTCGCCGACTACCTGGCAGGCACGGACCCGGGTCTCGCGGCCCAGCTGACGGGCGAGCTGCATGACCTGCTCGCGTTGCCGCTCGACGAGGACGACCTCGCCCTGGCCCTGACCGCCCTCGGCGGGGAGGTCGAGCCACCCGCGCCGTACGGCCCGGGCGCCTGGCTCGCCGCGCTGGCCATGCGGCTGCGCGACCGCAGCGGGGGGCCGTCGGCCGGATGAGTCCGGGGCCACCGGGAGGCGCTGAGGAGCGCGAGCTCTCCCGCGGAGTCCAGCAGCCGTTCCGCTCTTCACCGTCGACGCCACCCGGACCCAGGTCGCCGTCCACCGCATCGGCGTCCACACCACCCTCGGCACTCATGACGAAGGCGTGCAGATCGCGCAGGACCTGAACGTCAGCCTTATGCCGACCGGCGACCGCCACCGCCGACCGCCGACCGCCGAACGGCGCGCTCGCGCCTGGACCGACACGGCCCGTATGTGGCACGCGCTCGGCAACGGCGACCAGGCGTTCGCCGCGGCTCACAGGGGTCTTCGGCTGTCGGCATGCCGGCATGCCGGCATGTCGGCATGTCGGCATGCCGGCGTGACCACGGTGCCTCTGTGCCGTTAGGCCCGACGGATTGCGGTTTCGACGTGTGGTCCGTGCGGCAAAGCCCACGAGAGGCCCCCGTGTCTGCGGTGCCGGCCCTCGGCCCGGTCTCTAGGGGAGTGGAGTCACAGGTGAAGCCAGTTCGAAGCAGCAGGGGGGCGGGAGCGGGACACGCCGTGGTCGTCGGCTCGGGCATCAGCGGGCTGTGTGCGGCCCGCGCGCTCAGCGAGTCGTTCGAGCGGGTCACTCTCGTGGAACGGGACACGGTGACGGGGGACGGAACCCCCAGGCGCGGGGTGCCGCAGGGAGCGCACGTGCATTCCCTGACGTCGCGTGGTGTCAGGGTCCTGGAGGATTTCTTCCCCGGTTTCGTCGAGGAGTTGTCCGCGGAGGGGGCCTCCGTGGTGGAGGCCCTGAGCGAACTCGACATCGTGTTCTTCGGCTCCCGGTTGCGACGGGTGCCTCTGGACAGCGTCCTCCAGGTGAGCCGGCCGTTCCTGGAGGACCGGCTGCGCAGCAAGGTCTGCGCCCTTGCCAACGTCACCTTCAGGAAGGGGTTGGAGGCTGCCGAGCCGGTCGCCGGGGAAGGCGCCCGGGTCACGGGCGTGCGGCTGTCCCGCCCGGGCGTGCCGGAGTCCGGTGAGGTCCTCGACGCGGACCTCGTCGTGGATGCCATGGGCCGGGCCGGACGCGGTGCGACCTGGCTCACGTCCCTCGGGTACGACAAGCCCCGCGAAAGGCGCCTCGGTGTCGATGTCGCCTACGCCAGCCGCCGCTTCCGCATCGCTGCGGACGCGGTCCGCACGGACAAGGGTGTGCTGATCGGCGCGACGCCCGCCCGTCCTCGGGGCCTGGTCCTCACCCGCCAGGAGAACGACCTGTGGGTGCTGTCCCAGTACGGGTTCGGCAAGCACAACCACCCGCCGACCGCCCCTGAGGAGTTCCTCCTCTTCGCCAAGGAGCTGCTCCCGGGCGGCGCCTGGGAGACCCTCCAGAGAGCCGAGCCGGTCACGGACGTCACCGCGTTCAAGTACCCGGCGTCCGTACGGCGGGACTTCCACCGGCTCCGCAGCCTTCCTGACGGGCTCCTGTCCATCGGTGACGCGCTGTGCAGTCTCAACCCGATCTACGGGGCGGGCATGACGGTCGCCGCCCTGGAGGCCGCCGCGCTGCGCGTCTGCCTGGCCGAGGGCGCGCGGGACCTTCCGCGGCGCTTCTACAAGGCAGCCGCCCGGACCTCGTATCTGCCCTGGCTGTTCTCCACCCTCGCCGACAGATCGCTGCCCTTCGTGCCGGGCACCCATCCGGTCGTCGCCCGCACCCTGGCCGGCTCGTTCCAGGCCACCATGCGAGCCGCCTCTGCCGATGCCCACGTCGCCGCCGCCGTATGGAACGCCGTCAGTCTGACCGGCTCCCCGGCCGCTCTGGCCCGGCCGCGTGTCGTGGCCTCCGTGCTGCGGCAGTGGTCACCCCGCGCCGACAGCAGGCGGCCTGTCCGGACGCCGAACTGAAAGGAACGACTGCCATGCAATTCGATGAGAACGAGCGCAGGGACTTCGTGGATCGCTGGGTGGCGGTGTGGAACACGCCCACGGGCAGTAGGGACGCCCTGCAGTTCTACACGGAAGACGGCGAGATCGTGGACAAGGCGATCGACCACACCTACCGCGGTCACGAAGAGCTCTACGAGTACTTCAGCTACGCCGACCAGATCCTCTGCGACTTCGACGTGTCCAGTGAGCAGGTACTGATCGGCCCCTCACACGCGGTGGCCCATCTGCGCTTCGAGACGACCATCAAGGAGCCCTTCCTGTGCCTCCCAGAGTCAAGCCGGGGCAAGAGGATCTCGCTGTACATGATGAGCCTGCTCGAATTCGCGGACGACGGCCGGATCGTGCGCGGCACCGACGTCTACGACCGCGTGCCCGTACTCCAGCAGCTCGGCGTACTGCCCGCCTGACCCTCACCCGGGGGCCGGCCGCTGTGGACCATCGGCACCTCGTCGCGGACGTGGCCGGGTACTGCACGCTGAGCACCGCGGGCGACCGCTTCCTGCCGGTGGAGCCGGCCGCGGATCCTCGACACACGTCTATGGTTCGCGCCTGCTCACAGTTCCCGTAGGGCGGGCAGTAGTTCGTCGTTCACCGGCCACCCGGCGAGGGACCAGCGGAACTGGTCGTGTGCCCGAGCGATCGCCGCGTCGCGGTCGGTGTCGTAGCAGACGGGCAGCTGACCTATGCGTGGCTTGCCCGCCCCGCCGTGCGCGTCGAACGCCTCCAGCAGCTCCCGACGGGGTTCCGTGGCGATCACCAGGTCCCCGTACTGGCCGGCGATGGTGCAGGAGCGTTCGCCGGATACCGCGATGCCGATCGGAGGGGGCTCGTCGGCGAGGTCCCAGAGGCGGGCGTTCTCGACGTCGAAGTGAGGACCGTGGTGGCTGACGGTCTCTCCGGCCAGCAGGAGGCGGATGATCTGGGCAGCTTCTTCGAGCATGTCCAGCCGGATGGGGGCAGCTGGCCAGCCGGCGCCGACGATGTGTTCGTTGAGGTTCTCGCCCGAGCCGAGGCCGAGCCGGAAGCGCCCTTGGGAGAGGAGTTGCATGGTCGCGGCTTTCTGGGCGACCACGGCCGGGTGGTACCGGAAGGTCGGGCAGGTCACGAAGGTCATCAACGGGAGCGTGGACGTGGCCTGCGCGGCGGCGCCCAGGACGCTCCACGCGTACGGCGCGTGTCCTTGTGATTCCAGCCGGGGAAAGGAGTGGTCAGAGATCACGGAGAAGTCGAAGCCGGCTCTCTCCGCACCCACTGCGTGGGCGATCAGTTCACGGGGCCCGCTCTGCTCGGTCATCATCGTGTAGCCGAAGAGCACCATAGACACCAGAGTGAGGCCACTCACCTGTGTGCACGAGCCGGTGCGACAGACAGCCGGTGATCCCTCCCGCCTAGGCCGCCGGCAGGCCCGGCGTGTACCGCCCCGCAGGCCGATACACGACTCCTCGCTCATGCCCTCTCCCAGGAGGGCATGAGCGCTGCCACCGACGTGCCGGACATCGGCACCGGAACGGGGCTCTGGTCAACGGCGACCAGGCGTTCGCCGCACTGCGCCGTGTCTGGCCGGTGGTGGGCGCTGGGCGGCGGGCGCATTTGCCGAGGAGCCGCGACGGGCATTGCGGGCCCGGAAGGCTGCATCGGTCGAGTGACGACGGGCCAGGTTGCGCACCGGCCGACGCGAGGCAAGCGGTTGTAACGGTGTCCCAAATTGTTAACGGTGTCCCAAATGGGTGAGGTAGGGGTGCGTCGCCGCCGGTCCGACGTTCCCCGTGCCGGAAGATTGCCAAGGCTGCGGGTCACCCGGCGGCCTGAGGGCGACGGCTTCCACGGCACCTGGGAAGGGCTGTCATGCGCGTTTTGCTCATCGCCAGCAGTTACAACAGCCTCACGCAGCGCGTCGAGGTCGAGTTGAGGGATCGCGGCCACTGCGTCGCGGTAGAGATCACGCCCGACGGAGCGGCCGTGCGGGAAGCCGTCGTGCGGCACGCACCCGAGCTGGTTGTCGCCCCGCTGCTCAAGACGGTCGTGCCCCGGGACGTGTGGTCACGTCACCTCTGCCTGATCGTGCACCCGGGGCCGATGGGTGATCGGGGGCCGTCCTCACTGGACTGGGCGATTCACGAGGGGGTCACCGCGTGGGGAGTCACCGTCCTTCAGGCCGATGAGGAGATGGACGCGGGCGACGTCTGGGCGACCGCCGACTTCCCCGTGCCCGAGGTCGGCAAGAGCGACCTGTACCGAAACGAGCTTTCCGATGCAGCCATGGCCGCCGTGCACCGCGCGGTCGAGCGGGTGGCCGCCGGGGCCGCACCACGCCCACAGACGGGCCCGGTCCGCGTCCGGCCCCCTTTCCGGCAGGAGCAGCGCAGGATCGTCTGGGACGTGGACGACACCGAGACAGTCCTGCGATCCCTGAGAGCCGCCGATTCCCAGCCCGGAGTCCGGGACGAGCTGCTCGGAGCCGAATGGTTCCTGCACGGCGGCCACCCGGAGGAGAGCCTGCGCGGGCGGCCGGGCGACCTACTGGCCACCCGGTCGGGCGCGGTATGCCGTGCCACCGTGGACGGCGCGGTGTGGATCCCCGAGCTCCGCGCCCGCACCGGCCGTGGCATGCCACGTGCCTGCAAGCTCCCGGCGACCCTGGCCCTCGCCGACCGGCTGCCCAAGCTCCCCGAACTACCGGCACCCGCCGACCCGGCGCCGGGCTACCGGACCTGGTCCGACATCCGGTACCGCGAGCAGGGACCGGTCGGTGTGCTGTCCTTCGAGTTTCCCGGTGGGGCGATGAGCACGGACCAGTGCCGCCGCCTCCTCGCCGCGTATGAGACAGCCCGCGGGCGCCCCACGTCCGTCCTGGTGCTCGGCGGGCAGCGCGACTTCTTCTCCAACGGCATCCATCTGAACGTCATCGATGCCTCCGCCGACCCTGCCGCGGAGTCCTGGGCCAACATCAACGCCATGAACGACCTGGTCGAGGCGGTTCTCACCACGACCGACCGGCTTGTCGTGAGCGCGATCGGCGGCAACGCCGCGGCCGGCGGGGTGATGCTCGCCCTGGCTGCCGACGAGGTCTGGTGCCGTTCGGGGTCGGTGCTCAATCCGCACTACCGGCGCATGGGTCTGTACGGATCCGAGTACTGGACCCGCACCGTGCCTGGAAGGGTGGGCGAGGCCTTGGCCGTGCGCCTCATGGAGGAGGCCCGGCCGGTGTCCGCTGCGGCAGCCCTGGAGATGGGGCTGGTCGACCGGGTCGTGGACTGCGGACCCGAGGGCTTCGCTGGCGAAATCACCCGATCGGCCCTTCGTATGGCATCGCGTGACGGTCTCCAACCGCGGATCGCGGCGAAGAAGGCGGAACACGAGCGGCGACAGTCCGTCGCTCCCCTCGCGGCTCACCGTGAACAGGAGCTCTCCCGGATGCGGGCGATCTTCGACGATCCCGCAGCGAGCTACCACGCGCTGCGCCGGGCCTTCGTACGGAAGGAGTCGCCCGAGCCGCTCTCGGCTTCGTCCGGGTGCGAGGGCGGGTGGATCGACCGACCGTAGAACGAGACCCGGGCCCGAGACGAGGCCTTCCTCCCACCCCTCCGCAGGAGGCGACCCATGAGCGCAGCAAGGCCGGCACCGGTCGAGGACCAGAGCGCCGCACCCGGCAGTGAAGAGAAGCCGATCCACATTCTCTGGATCAACGCGGGTCTGAGCTGCGACGGCGACTCGGTGGCACTGACCGCCGCCATGCAGCCCAGCATCGAGGAGATTGCGCTCGCGGGGCTGCCGGGGCTGCCCAGGATCGCTGTCCACTGGCCGCTGATCGACTTCGAGTGTGGTCCGGTGGGTGGCGCCGACACGTTCATCGAGTGGTTCTTCAAGGGGGAGAGGGGCGAGATCGACCCGTTCGTGCTGGTCGTCGAAGGATCGATCCCGAACGAGGCCATCAAGCAGGAGGGCTACTGGAGCGGCTTCGGTGACGACCCTGAGACCGGGCAGCCCATCACCACCAGTGAGTGGATCGACCGGCTGGCGCCCAAGGCCCTCGCGGTGGTCGCGATCGGCACCTGTGCCACGTATGGCGGCATCCACGCCATGGCGGGGAACCCGACCGGCGCGATGGGCCTCCCGGACTACCTCGGCTGGGACTGGAAGTCGCACGCCGGCATCCCCATCGTGTGCGTGCCCGGCTGTCCGATCCAGCCGGACAACTTCGCGGAGACGCTGACCTACCTGCTCTATCAGGCGGTCGGCTCCGCGCCCATGATCCCGCTCGACGACAAGCTGCGGCCCACCTGGCTGTTCGGGGCGACCGTGCACGAGGGCTGCGACCGGGCCGGCTACTACGAGCAGGGCCAGTTCGCCTCGACGTACGACTCGCCCAAGTGCCTGGTGAAGCTCGGCTGCTGGGGCCCGGTCGTCAAGTGCAACGTCCCCAAGCGCGGCTGGATCAACGGCGTCGGCGGCTGTCCGAACGTCGGCGGCATCTGCATCGCGTGCACCATGCCCGGATTCCCGGACAAGTTCATGCCGTTCATGGACGAACCTCCCGGCGGCAAGGTCTCCAGCACCGCCAGCGGCGTGTACGGCTCCGTCATCCGCCGTCTGCGGACGATCACGGCCAAGACGGTGGACAAGGAGCCGAAGTGGCGGCACACCGGCGAACGGATCACCACCGGCTACCGACCGCCCTGGTGACCGCGACGCCCGCAGATCCTTCCAGCAGCAACCCCCATCCATCCCACTGTTCGCGAAGTCGAAGAGTTCACGAAGGGCATCACGGCGACCATGGCATCTCCCCCTAAGACGACGGGTGACGGCTCCGGACTGGTGGAGATGGCGTGGGACCCCATCACCCGGATCGTGGGCAGCCTCGGCATCCACACGAAGATCGATTTCAAGCAGAAGCGCGTCGCGGAGTGCTACAGCACGTCCTCCGTCTTCCGCGGCTACAGCGTCTTCATGCGGGGCAAGGACCCCCGCGACGCGCACTTCATCACCAGCCGTATCTGCGGCATCTGCGGCGACAACCACGCCACCTGCTCCGTGTACGCGCAGAACATGGCGTACGGCGTGAAGCCGCCGCACCTCGGTGAGTGGATCATCAATCTCGGCGAGTCCGCGGAGTACATGTTCGACCACAACATCTTCCAGGAGAACCTGGTCGGGGTCGACTACTGCGAGAAGATGGTCCGCGAGACCAACCCCGGCGTCCTGGAACTGGCCGAGCGCACCGAGGCGCCGCACGCCGCCGAGCACGGCTATCGGACGATCGCGGACATCATGCGCTCCCTCAACCCTCTTGAAGGGGAGTTCTACCGCGAGGCGCTCCAGGTCAGCCGCTACACCCGGGAGATGTTCTGCCTCATGGAGGGGCGGCACGTCCACCCCTCCACCTTGTACCCCGGTGGTGTCGGCACGGTCGCGTCCGTGCAGCTGTTCACCGACTACATGAGCCGACTGATGCGGTACGTGGAGTTCATGAAGCGGGTCGTCCCGCTCCACGACGACCTCTTCGACTTCTTCTACGAGGCGCTGCCCGGCTACGAGGAGGTCGGCCGCCGCCGTGTGCTGCTCGGCTGCTGGGGCGCGCTCAACGACCCCGAGTACTGCGACTTCACCTACGCCAACATGAGCGACTGGGGCCGGCGGATGTTCGTCACCCCCGGTGTCGTCGTCGACGGCAAGCTGGTGACCAACGACCTCACCGAGATCAACCTCGGCCTGCGGATCCTGCTCGGCAGCTCGTACTACGAGGACTGGCAGGGCCAGGAGCAGTTCGTCACCCGCGATCCGCTGGGCAACCCGGTCGACCCGCGCCACCCGTGGAACCAGCACACGATCCCGGCCCCGCAGAAGCGGAACTTCGACGACAAGTACAGCTGGGTCATGTCCCCGCGTTGGTTCGACGGCAAGGACCACCTGGCCCTGGACACCGGCGGCGGCCCCCTCGCCCGCCTGTGGTCCACCGCGCTCTCCGGCCTCGTCGACATCGGCTACATCAAGGCCACCGGGCACAGCGTCGTCATCAACCTCCCCCGGACGATGACCAAGCCGGAGACCACCTTCGAGTGGAAGATCCCGAAGTGGAGCAACGCCCTGGAGCGCAACCGCGCGCGGACCTACTTCCAGGCGTACGCGGCCGCAGTCGCCCTGCACTGCGCCGAGAAGGGCCTGGAGGAGGTCCGCGCCGGACGCACGCAGACCTGGGAGAAGTTCGAGGTGCCGGACGAGGCCATCGGCGTCGGCTTCACCGAGGCCGTACGCGGTGTCCTCTCGCACCACATGGTCATCAGGGACGGCAAGATCGCCAACTACCACCCCTACCCGCCGACGCCGTGGAACGCCTCCACGCGGGATACGTTCGGGACCCCCGGACCGTACGAGGACGCGGTGCAGAACACGCCGATCTTCGAGGAGAACACGCCCGAGAACTTCAAGGGCATCGACATCATGCGCGCCGTGCGCAGCTTCGACCCCTGTCTGCCGTGCGGCGTCCACATGTACACGGGCAGCGGCAGGACCGTGAAGCAGATGCACGTGCCCACCGGCCTGAGCGGTCTGGCCGGATGAGCACGACGACCGCCGAACAGGCGGGCCGACGGGTCGAGGAGGTCCTGGACCGGCTGGCCGAGAGAGGCGACGCCCAGGCCTCCGCGGCCGCGGAGGAAGTCGTACGCGTCCTCATGGAGTTCTACGGCAGCGGCATCGCCCGTGTGGTCGAGCTGCTCGGGCGTCCCGCCGTCCCTCCGCCCGCCGACCCGCTGGGCCCGCTGCTCGCGGACGACCTCGTCGCGAGCCTGCTCAACCTGCACGGACTGCACCCGGAAGACGCGCCGACCCGCATCGAACGCGCACTGTCCGCGCTACCGCAGCCCGTGGAGAACGCCGGTTTCGATCCGGCGACGGGTGTGCTGCGGCTGCGGGTCACCGCCTCGGCCGGCTGCGGCTGCTCCGGCACCCGGGACTCCGTCCGGCAGGCTGCCGTGGACGCCCTCGCCTGCTTCGCCCCCGAGGTGACCGGCGTCGAGCTGGAGAGCGGCGCCCAGCGGGGACCGGAGCTGCTCCAGATCGGCACCCGTCCGACGCTCGCGGGCGCGGACGGCCGATCGTCGGCCGCCCGGTGAACGGGCTGCCGAGCAGCGCCGTGCGGCCTCATGGGGCTACCGGGCTGCGCCGGTTCACCACCCCCCGCCCGCCCCGTGAGGAGCGCTGCGAACTGTGCGGCGTCCCGCTGGCAGCCGAGGAGCGCCACCCGCACCTCGTCGACACCGACAAACGGGCCCTGGTCTGTTCCTGCGGCCCGTGCGCGCAGCTCATGGACCGCTCGGCCGCCTCCCCGGGACGGTTCCGGGCGGTCCCGGGCCGCTTCCTGAGCGACCCGGGCCACCGGATCGACGACCGGACCTGGGAGTCGCTGCGGATCCCCGTCTCGGTCGCGTTCGTGTTCCACAACTCCGCCCTCGACCTGCCGGTGGCGCTCTACCCGAGCCCCGCCGGCGCCACGGAGAGCGAACCGGGCCAAGAGGCCTGGCGGTCCGTCCTCGAGGCCACCCGGCTCGCCTCCCTCCTCGAACCCGACGTCGAAGCACTGCTGCTGCGCCGTCACGAGGGCCGCACCGAGTGCTTCCTCGTGCCGGTCGATCTCTGCTACGAACTGGTGGGCCGCATGAGACTGCACTGGCAGGGCTTCGACGGAGGCGCGGAGGCACGGGCGGAACTCGACGGCCTCTTCGCGCACGTCCGCAGCCTCGCCCGCGAACCGCGGGGGAGCCGGCCGTGACCGAGTTCTCCTTCGCCTGCACCGGAGTCCGCGCCGACGCCTACGCGGCCGGCCCCACGCTCGTGTTCCGGCTGCGGATCACCGCCACCGGCGGCACCCGGGTCCACGCCATGGCCCTGCGTTGCCAGATCCGCGTCGAACCGGCCCGGCGCGGCTACGACGACCAAGAGGCCGCCGCCCTGGGCGACCTCTTCGGCGAACGCTCCCGGTGGGGAAGCACCCTCAACCCGGTCCAGTTCGCTCATGCCTCCGTCATGGTGCCCGGCTTCACCGACGAGATCGAGACCGACCTCGTCGTGCCCTGCACGTACGACACCGACATCGCCGCGTCCCGCTACCTCCGGGCGCTCACTGACGGCGACGTCCCGCTGCTCCTGCTCTTCTCCGGCACCGCGTTCACCGGCGCCGGCGGCTTCCACGTCGAGCCCGTGCCCTGGGACAAGGAGGTCTCCCACCGCATGCCCGTGAAGGTCTGGCACGAGATGATCGACCAGCACTTCCCCGGCTGCGGATGGATCAGGCTCCCCGGCGACGCGATGGACGCGCTGCTCGCCTACCGCTCGCGCCGGGCCCTCCCGTCGTGGGAGGCCACCGTCGAGTCCCTGCTCGAAGCGGCGGGGGAGAGGACACGATGACCACGATCGCCTTCACCCCCGCCACCGAGGCGCGGTTCGCCGTCGCCCGGCACGTCGCCGACGCCGTTCTCTTCGAGGGGTACGTGCTCTACCCGTACCGCGCGTCCGCCGCGAAGAACCGGCTCCGCTGGCAGTTCGGGGTCCTCGTGCCGCCGTCCTGGAGCGTCGCCGCCGAGGAGCACGACTTCCAGCTCACCGAGTGCCTCATGGAGCCCAGGACGGGTACCGAACTCGCCGTGGAGGTCCGGTTCCTGCACGCCCAGCGGCGCACCGTCGAGGAACGGCGCAGCGACGGCACCTTCGCGCCGACCGGCGAACTCGCCTTGGACGACCGGGTCCTGGTGCCCTGGGACGAGGGTGTCGAGGAGCGCGTCTCCCTCGTCGTTCCCGTCGCCGACCTACACGGAGACGGCACCGTCCTGCCCTTCACCCGGCCCGCCGCCGAGGAGACGGAGGAGGTCACCGACGCCGACGGCCGCATCCTCGGTCGGCTCGTGCGCCGCCGCGAAGAGATCAGCGGCGTCCTGCGGATCTCGGCGGCCGAACTCGACGGCCCGTACCGCGTCGAGCGGCTCTCGGTCACGGTGGAGAACACCAGCACCTGGACCGCCGGGTGGGACACCGACCGTCACGCGGCCCTGCCGCACTCCCTCGTCGCCACCCACACTTTGCTCCGCCTCGACGGAGGCTCGTTCCTGTCGATGACCGATCCGCCGGAGTGGGCGAAGGGTGCCGTCGCCGCCTGCCGCAACCTGCACACCTGGCCCGTCCTGGCCGGCGAACCCGGCCGCGACGACCTCCTGCTCTCCTCGCCGATCATCCTGGAGGACCACCCGGCGATCGCACCCGAGAGCCCCGGCGCCCTCTACGACGCGACCGAGATCGACGAGATCCTCGCCCTGCGCACGGCGGCCCTCACCGACGAGGAGAAGCGCGAGGCCAGGGGGACCGACGCCCGTGCGGCCGCGGTGATCGAGCTGGCGGACACCATGCCGCCCGAGGTCCTCGAACGGCTGCACGGTGCCGTACGGAGCCTGCGGAGCGTCACCGCAGCGCCGGAGCCGACCGGGAACATCCTCGAACCGGACACACCCTGGTGGGATCCGGGAGGCGACACCGCTGTCGATCCGGGCAACGACCATGTCCTCGTCGACGGCCACGCGGTCCGCGCAGGAAGCAGGGTCGTCCTGCGACCGCGGCTGCGCCGCACGGACGCCCAGGACCTGTTCCTCGACGGGCGCGGCGCGCTGGTCGAGGCCGTCCTGCACGACGTCGACGGCGGCGTCCACATCGCCGTGACCGTGGAGGACGATCCCGGCGCCGACATCCGCCGCGAGCAGGGCCGCTTTCTCTACTTCCGGCCCGACGAGGTCGAAGCCCTGGAGAACGGGTGAACGGCCCCGCGCGCCGACCTCCGGAGCACGGCACGCTCCGCACCCTCGTGGCCGGGGTGGGCAACATCTTCCTCAGCGACGACGGCTTCGGCGTGGAGACCCTGCGACGGCTCAGCCGCGAGGATCTCCCCGCCGGCGTCGAACTGACCGACGTCGGTGTGCGGGGCGTCCACCTCGCGTACGAGCTTCTCGACGGCTGGGACACCCTGGTCCTCGTCGATGTCACGGCCCGCGGCGGTGCACCGGGGACGCTCTACCTCATCGACGCCTCGGCGCCCGGCGACCGCGCTTCGGAGCCCGAGCCGCTCGACGGGCACCGGATGACGCCCGATGCGGTCCTTGCCCTGCTCGACACTCTGTGCGCGGGAACAGGGGCCGCGCCACCACGGCGGATCCTCGTCGTGGGCTGCGAACCGGCCTGCCTGGACGAGGGCATCGGGCTCAGCCCACAGGTCGCATCGGCCGTGCCAGAAGCAGTGCGGATGGTGACCGAACTCGTCCGCCAGCAAGCCGTCGTATGACTACGGAAACGGAGAGCACCATGCACAGGAACGTCCTCGGCGCCGCGGTCGCCGTCACCGCCGCTCTGGCGGTCGCGGCCGCCGTCGTCGCAGTCCTCCCCGACCTCCGGCGCTACCTGCGCATCAGCCGGATGTGACGCCCCCTCGGGTTCGGTGACGCCCGCTGCACCGAACGGACGACACCGGCGCCCGGTGCGGCGTGCCGGGCACCCTGCCCATCGCCCCCGTCCTCTAATGGCACCCGAGACCCACCCCCGCGCGCAGGACGGAAGCACATGCACGAGATGTCCCTCGCGGTGGCCGTCGTCGACCAGGTCGAGGCCGCGGCGTCGTCGCGGGGGGCCGTCGGTGTCACCAGCGTCGAACTGGACGTGGGCGAGCTGGCCGGCGTCGTCGCCGACGCCCTCGCGTTCTCCTTCGAACTGGCCTGCGCCGGAACCGTTCTGGAGGGTGCCGAGCTCATCACCCGCACCGTCCCGGGTGTCGCACGCTGCGAGCCGTGCGCCGCCGACTGGGCCGTCGGCATGCCGCCCCGGCTGCTGTGCCCCACGTGCGGCGCCGCGGCCGGCGAACTGGTTTCGGGCCGAGAACTGCAGATCCGGGAGGTCCGCTGGGCCTGCCCCGACACCCCGCACGAGCGTCAACGCCAACCGATCACCGAGGAGAGCTGAGCATGTGCCGAGCCGTCGATCTCCAGCGCGCCGTCCTCGCCAAGAACGATGCTGCGGCACACGTCCTGCGCACCGAACTGACCGCCCGCGGAACCACCGTGGTCAACCTGCTCTCCAGCCCCGGCAGCGGTAAGACGGCCCTGCTGGAGCGCGAGCTGCGCCTCGCCGGCGAACGGGGCGTCAGCGCCGCCGCGCTCACCGCCGACCTCGCCACCGAGAACGACGCCCGCCGGCTGGCCCGCTCGGGCGCCCCCGTCAAGCAGGTCCTCACCGACGGCCTGTGCCACCTGGAGGCCGACATGGTCGCCCGGCACCTGCACGACTGGCTGCCCGAGTCCACCCGCCTGCTGTTCGTCGAGAACGTCGGCAACCTCGTCTGCCCCGCCGGTTACGACCTCGGGGAGTCCCTCCGCGTCGTCCTGGCCTCGGTCACCGAGGGCGAGGACAAGCCGCTCAAGTACCCCACCGCGTTCGGCCTCGCCCAGCTGGTGATCGTCACCAAGACCGACATGGCCGAGGCCGCGGAGTTCGACGAGCCGTCCTTCCGTGCCCACGTGCAGCAGGTCAACCCCGGCGTCGAGGTCGTCCTCAGCTCGGTACGGGACGGCCGGGGAGTCGGCACGCTCCTCGAGCGGGCCCTCGCGGTGGCCGAGGGGAACCACGTCCACACCCCGGCGATGGCACAGGCCGGCGCGTGACCACGGCACCGCCCGGGCCCGCCCCCGCCACGGCCCCGCGGCGCAGCCGTGTGGTCGTCCGCGGCGTCGTGCAGGGCGTGGGCTTCAGGCCCTTCGTCCACGCCCTCGCCACCGGGCTGCGCCTGTCCGGCCACGTCACCAACACCGCCGACGGCGTCGTCGCGGAGGTCGAGGGAGACCCCGCGGACGTCGCGTCCTTCTGCGCCCGCCTCGCGCCCGACGCACCGCCCCTGGCCCGGGTCGAGTCGGTCGAGGTGGCCGAGGTGACCGCGAACGGCGGCAGCGGGTTCACGATCGTGCCCTCCCGCCAAGGCGGCACTGTGCGCACCCTCGTCCCCCCCGACACCGCCACCTGCGACGACTGCCTCGCGGAGCTCGCGGACCCGTCCAACCGGCGCTATCTGCACCCCTTCATCACCTGCACCCACTGTGGCCCCCGTTTCACGATCGTCACAGGACTGCCCTACGACCGGGCCCACACCACCATGGCCGGCTTCCCGATGTGCCCGGACTGCGCCCGGGAGTACACCGAACCGGCCGACCGGCGCTTCCACGCCCAGCCCGTCGCCTGCCCCCACTGCGGCCCCCGGCTGCGGCTGGTCACGGCACCCGGCAACCCCGCACCCCTCCGCGCCGATCAGGCACCCGACTCTCGCCGCGCCGGCCACGATCCCGGCGCGGACCCGGTCACCGCCGCACGCGCACTGCTCGCCGCCGGCGCGATCCTCGCCATCAAGGGCCTGGGCGGCTATCACCTGGCCTGCGACGCGACGAATCGCAACGCGGTGGCCGAACTACGGCGCCGCAAAGCGCGTGGTGACAAACCGTTCGCGATGATGGCCGCAGGTCTCGCCGACATCGAGCCCCTGGCACACCTCAACCCGCTCGAACGCGACCTCCTCACCGGCGCCGTCCGGCCCGTCGTCCTGCTGCGCCGCCGCTACGACGCCCAGCCCGGCCACGAGTCGGCGCCGGCGCCGGAGGTCGCCCCCGGCAGCCCCGACCTCGGCTTCATGCTCCCGTACACCCCCGTACACCACCTCCTCCTCGGCCTCGGCAAGGGGTACCGAGACGGGCCCCGGCTCCTGGTGATGACCAGCGGCAACCTCTCGGGCGAACCCATCGTCACGGACGACGCGGATGCCCTGACCAGGCTCGCCGGTCTCGCGGACGCCTGGCTCCTGCACGACCGGACCATCCACGTGCCCTGCGACGACTCCGTCGTCCGCGTCTGCGACGGCGAGCAACTGACCCTGCGCCGCTCCCGGGGCTACGCCCCGCTGCCGGTCGCGCTGCCGGTCGAGGTCGCCCCCGCCCTCGCCGTCGGAGGAGACCTCAAGAACACCTTCTGCCTCGGCGACGCACGCCAGGCCTGGCTCTCCGCCCACATCGGCGACATGGACGACCTCGCCACCCAGACCGCCCTCACCTCCGCCGAACGGCAGCTCGAGTCCGTCACCGGCGTACGGCCCCGGCTGCTCGCCGCCGACCGTCACCCCGGCTACCGGTCCACCCGATGGAGCCGCGAACACGCCGAGGGACGGCCCGTCGTCCCCGTCCAGCACCACCACGCGCACGTCGCGGCGGCGATGGCCGAGAACGGTCTCGACGGCACCAGACCCGTGATCGGTGTCGCGTTCGACGGCACCGGCTACGGCCTCGACGGCGCCGTGTGGGGCGGTGAGTTCCTGCTCGCGGACTACGCGGGGTTCGAGCGGTTCGCGCACCTGGCCTACGTCCCTTTGCCGGGCGGCGACGCGGCCGTACGACGGCCCTACCGCATGGCCCTGTCCCACCTGCGGGCCGCAGGCCTCGCCGCCGACCCCGCCCTGCCTTGCACGCGCGCTTGCCGGCCCGGAGAACTGCCCCTCCTGGAGAAGCAGCTGGCGCGCGGGCTGAACTGCGTGCCCACGTCCAGCATGGGGCGCCTGTTCGACGCCGTCTCTTCCCTTGTAGGGATCCGCCAGCACGCGCACTACGAGGCGCAGGCCGCGATCGAGCTGGAGGCGGCGGCCTTGCGCGCACCCGGCGTTGCCGAGGACGAACGCTATGTCTTCCGGATCGGCTCGCCGGAGCCCGGTGCCCCACTCACCGCGGACCCCGCACCCCTTCTGACGGCGGTGGTCGCCGACGTCCTGGACGGGACACCCCCGGCCGTCGTCGCGGCGCGGTTCCACCACGGCGTGGCCCGACTCGTGGCGACGGTCTGCGCCGCCGCCCGCAGGGAGAGCGGCGTGGCGACCGTGGCCCTGACCGGGGGAGTGTTCGCGAACACGGTGCTCTCCTCGGCCTGTGCCGAAGAGCTGCGAGCGGACGGCTTCACCGTCCTGCGCCACCGCATGATCCCGCCGAACGACGGGGGTCTGGCCCTTGGGCAACTCGTCGTGGCCGCCAGGCTGACGGACCGGGCGGACCCCGTGACACCGCTACGAGAGCGACAGTGAGGAGACACCCATGTGCCTGGCGGTTCCCGGAAGGGTGCTGGACGTCGAGGACCGGGACGGCACCCGGATGGCCACGGTCGACTTCGGCGGTGTGGTCAAGGAGGTGTGCCTGGAGTACCTGCCGGACCTGAAGCCGGGCGAGTACGCCATCGTGCACGTGGGCTTCGCTCTCCAGAAGCTCGACGAGGAGTCGGCCAAGCGGACCCTGGAACTGTTCGAGACCCTCGGCCTGCTCCAGGAGGAGTTCGCGGATCCGTGGGAGGCCGCCGAGGCCGAGTTGAGCGAGTGGCAGACGCAGGACGACGTCCACGGGGAGGCACGGCCGTGAAGTACATCGACGAGTTCCAGAACCCTGACCTGGCACGTCGGCTGCTCGACGAGATCCGGGCCGCGGTGACCCGCCCCTGGGCCCTCATGGAGGTGTGCGGCGGCCAGACCCACAGCATCATCCGGCACGGCATCGACCAGCTTCTGCCCCCCGAGATCGAGCTGATCCACGGCCCGGGCTGCCCGGTGTGCGTCACCCCTTTGGAGATGATCGACAAGGCCCTGGAGATCGCGATGCGGCCGGGGGTGATCTTCTGCTCGTTCGGCGACATGCTGCGCGTCCCCGGCACCGGCCGTGACCTGTTCCAGGTCCGCGGGCAGGGCGGCGATGTCCGCGTGGTCTACTCCCCGTTGGACGCGCTGCGGATCGCCGAGGAGAACCCGGAGCGGGAGGTGGTCTTCTTCGGCATCGGCTTCGAGACCACGGCGCCCCCCAACGCGATGACGGTCCATCAGGCGCGCAAGCGCAACATCCGCAACTTCAGTCTGCTCGTGTCCCACGTCAGGGTGCCCCCGGCCATCGACGCGATCATGCGGTCCCCGGACTGCCGCGTCCAAGGCTTTCTCGCGGCGGGCCACGTCTGCAGCGTCATGGGCACGGCCGAGTACCCCGATCTCGCACGACGCCACCGGGTGCCGATCGTGGTCACCGGATTCGAGCCGCTGGACGTCCTGGAAGGCGTACGCAGGACTGTGCTTCAGCTGGAGCGGGGCGAGCACACCGTCGAGAACGCCTATCAGCGCGCCGTGACGGCCGAGGGCAACCCGGCGGCGCAGGCGATGCTGAGCGACGTCTTCGAGATCACCGACCGGGCCTGGCGGGGCATCGGCGCCATCCCCGACAGCGGCTGGCGCCTTTCCGAACGTTACCGGGACCACGACGCCGAGTACCGCTTCTCCGTCGAGGGCATCGACACCCGCGAGCCCGCCGAGTGCCGCAGCGGGGAAGTCCTCCAGGGCCTGCTGAAACCGAACGAATGCGAGGCGTTCGGCACCACCTGCACACCCCGCTCCCCACTCGGCGCCACCATGGTCTCCAGCGAGGGCGCCTGCGCCGCCTACTACCTCTACCGGCGGCTCGACGGCGCAACCCCCGGCCGGCGGCCTGCGGCATCGGCCCGCATGACATCTGGAACCCCGTCCCCGGCCACTGCTTCCCTGGAGGGCAGCCCCCTTGCCTGACACCGTCCGCACCACCCCGGCCGCCGCCGCACGACCCGTGCCCGACATGCTCGCCTGGACCTGCCCGGCGCCGCTGCGCGACCACCCCCGGATCGTCATGGGCCACGGCGGCGGAGGAGCACTGTCCGCCGAACTGATCGAGCACGTCTTCGCGCCTGCCTACGGCGGACCGGCCCTCGCGCACACCGCCGACGCGGCCGAGATCCGGATCGGCGGCGCCCGCCTGGCGTTCTCCACGGACTCCTTCGTCGTGCGCCCCCTGTTCTTCCCCGGCGGCAGCATCGGCGACCTCGCCGTCAACGGCACCGTGAACGACCTCGCCATGAGCGGAGCCCGGGCAAGCCACCTGTCCTGCGGGTTCATCCTGGAGGAAGGCGTCGAGACCCAGGTGGTCGCCCGCGTCGCGCAAGCCCTCGGCACGGCGGCCCGCGCCGCCGGCGTCCAGGTCGTCACCGGCGACACCAAGGTCGTGGAAGCGGGCCACGGGGACGGCATCTACATCAACACCTCGGGCGTCGGACTCATCCCCGACGGCGTCGACCTGCGCCCACAGCGGGTGGTGCCCGGCGACGTGGTGATCGTGAGCGGTCCGATCGGCATGCACGGCGTGGCGATCATGAGCGTGCGGGAGGGCCTCGAGTTCGGTGTCGAGATCAGCAGCGACTGCGCACCGCTCGGCGGCCTCGTCGAGGCGATGCTCGACGTCACACGGGACCTGCATGTGCTCCGTGACCCCACGCGCGGCGGCCTGGCCGCCTCGCTGAACGAGATCGCGGCGGCTTCGGGCACGGGAGTCGTCATCCAGGAGCGGGCCGTTCCGGTCCCCGAAGCGGTCGGCAACGCCTGCGCGGTGCTCGGACTCGACCCCATGTACGTGGCGAACGAGGGCAAGCTCGTGGCGTTCGTCCCGCGCGAGCACGCGGACGCCGTACTCGTCGCGATGCGGGCCCACCCCTTGGGCGTCGGAGCGGCGATGATCGGCGAGGCGGTCGAGACCCACCCGGGCATGGTGGTGGCGCGTACCGGACTGGGCGGCACTCGCGTCGTGGACATGCCGCTCGGGGAGCAGCTGCCGCGCATCTGCTGAGCTCAGGCCCGTCCGCCGCGTCGCCCGCGGGAGGTGTCGAGGGTCCACATGTGGGTGCAGTTCGGGCACTGGAGGTGGACCCGATGCCCCTTGTTCCCGATCATGTAGCGCCAGTGGTTCCGACAGTTCCGGCGGTCCAGGCAGGTCCCGCAGTCACGGGCGTCGTCGCAGCCGGGGCACGCGACCCACGCCCGCCGTGCCGGGTCGGCGTGGGGATCAATCGGAAGACGCACCGCCCGCCACCTCCCTGGGCAGGACACCGGCCTCGACCAGCATCGCGTACAGCCGCTGCTGTTCCTCGTCCAGTCCCGAGTACAGCAGGGCGTCCGCAGCCTCCTCCTCACGCAGGACGGCCACGGGGTCCCAGTCGGGCCCGAGGGCCGCTACGACCTCGGCGCGCCGGCGGGCCTCCTCGGAGGTGAGGTCGATGTGGAAGGAGACGAGGTCGGAATGAGGGAGGTGGAACCGGTTCATGGGCGACTTTCAGGGCTAATCGAACGCATACCCGACCACGTCTACCAGAGCGCCTGTCGCTCGCGGAAGCATCCGTCCCGTGTTCACCGGTCGCTGTGGCACACCTCATGCCGAAGAAGTGCTTGGCGGAGGCCTCAGGGCCCGCCCTGCGGGCACCCGGCCCCTGACGCGCCGACATGCCCCGCCCCGCCCGTACTGAGGGCCATCCCGGCCCCGGCGCAGGCCTGGAAGGCTCGGATCCCCGCCCAGTACGTGGGTGCGCTCGGTCTCAGGTCGTGCGTACCGCTGGCGAGGCCCGACACGTCCGTCGCCGTCGGCGCCGCGGACCACCGCGTGCTCCACGCTCGTCCTCGCGTTGCCGGTCGAACCCGTCACATGATCCTCAAGGCATCCATCTGATCTTGACGAACGGTCGGTGCGACCGCCGCCGACCACTGGCCTCGGCTCGGAGAGGTGTCGGTCGGGCACTGGGCGTGAGGGTCATGGCCACTGCGGCCAGCCGTAGGTCCTCCAGCTGCCCGGCCTGCCGTTCGGCACGGTCCGCCAGGTGGTGGACCGTCGTGACGTCGATCCTTTCGTCGCTGCGGGCGATCTCGCTCAGGGACTGCCAGAGGGCCAGTTTGCCCTCGACACCTAGACGAAGAGCCTCCAGTTCGAGTACGGCGCTGAGGGGCGAGCGGGAGAAGAGCCGGCCGTTGAGCTTGGCTCGGCCGAGCTTCTCGGCGCACCGCATGACCAGGGGCCGCACCCGCGGCACGGGAACGTCGAGCGACGCCATGATCCCCTCCAGGCTCGCACGGTCCTCGGCGATCTCGCCGGCCAGCGCCCGCAGCCAATGCCCGGCGGGCCCCTGGTGGTGAGCCCGGGCCATGCGGCGGGCGAGTGCGTGGCCGGCGGCCGAGCCCGCGTAGTGATCGCTTAGGTAGATGCGCAGCAGGCGGTCCGGATCCGGTGAGGAGCACCGGAGACGGCCACGGTCGGTATGCATGTCACCAACTCCCGAACTCCCGCCGAGACGACGGCCCAGCCGCCGGGGTCGACCGCCCCGGGCGAGCACGCGCGACCCGCACGACGGCCCGGGACGCAACCTCCGCTTTGGCGGCTGCTTCCGACCGGCGACTGTCCCGTCCGGAAGCGGAGAAACGTCGAGGGAGACATCTACCCTCAATGCCTCTGCAATGCCTCTGCGCGCCGAGCGCATCCGCGAGTCGGCGCCCTCCGGACCTCTCGGAGCGGAGGAGCTCGACCACCTTCCGGTCGATGGAGCAAGACCGAGAACGCCGCCCTGCAGGACGTTCACCCAGCGCCCGCCAGCCAGGGCGGGCGGACGACGACCGCGGGCGCTGCTCTTGCTATCCGGCATACGCGGCCGCCCGGCCACGGCAGGACACGGCAGATGACAAAGCGAAATCGAGAGTTGACAACTCTCCCACCCCATCAAAAGGCGCGGTGCAGCCTTTCAGCGGCATGCCTGTACCCGCTGAACTCCGTCTCGTGGCCATGGGGGCAGACATGAAGGGCATCCGAGCCGCCCACGACGATCGCCGCGGAGCCGGAGCCGGAGCCGGAGCCGGAGCCGGTGGCGTGTGCGAGGAGGCGGCGGAGGCATTCGGCTCGGCGTGATCAGCTCAGCCGTCTGGGACGGCATCAAGGCCGTGGTCAAGGGACGTACAGGTGACGGCAAGCCGCATCCGAACCCAAGGCCCGACTCCACCTCGCCGTGCTGGGGGGAGCACCGACTACGCCCGAACGGGCACATTGCAGGGCCCGCATAGGATTCACGGCGTTCCCTCGCACCGCCAGGGGTCGGGACGTCCCATGCGCGCCAGGCCGCGCCTTCGCGGAGGCAGCTCACCACGCACACCCGCATCCGCGGCGGCTCCGGCGCCGCCCTCGCCAGCACCCGGGCCGCTGCCTACCCACGCTCAGGAGCCGCGGACCACGTCGCCCAGGTCGGCGAAGGGCTCGACAAGTGCTCCGCGTTCACGACGGCCCTGCAAGGAACAACGATGAACGTCCAGGTCATACGTCTGCCGACGCCACGATTCGGGGACGGTTCCCCAACGCTCCGTCTGTCGGCGGGACGTCGAGGTGGGCCTCTCCACCTCCAGACGGACGTGGTGGTCCTGCGCGGCGGGGACACCGTGCTGCAATTCCAGTACACCCCCATGGATCACTCCGGCCACGAGCAATTCGCATCCCTCGCCAAGCTGGCAGTGGACAAGTCCAGGGAGGTCGACCAGAGCTGAGCCTCTGCCAGCCGGCGACACACTCGCGAGCTTCGCCACTCCAGGGTGACTCCGTGGCCCTCGCTTGATCCCTGGAAGTTCCTCGGCTGGGCCCGCCGGGCACGATGGGTGGTCTGTGAAAAGTCGCGGGCGGTCACTTCGCTGAGGGGCCGACCCTGCGCTTCGGGGCGGAAGATGATCGCGAGGAGGGGAATGCATGCTCGAAGTACCATCCCTGCAAGGTTCTCCGGCCGGTACTTCCCAACCTCCGCAGCGGCGTAGTCGGACGGAGACATCCCTGTAGAGAGGACAGAGGGCACAGGGCGATGAGTGTGGCTGAGAGTTGGTCGCGCGTGATGAGTCTTCTTCGGGAGCACGCGCCGGCCGATCACGCGGATCTGCCAGGGCCCGCTACGGAGCAGATGCTCGCGGCAGCCGAGGAACGGATGGGGGTCTCCCTGCATGGGGACCTGCGGACGTGGCTGTTGCAGAACAATCTGGATCTGCCGGAGGAAGACGTCGACGACGAAGTGGCATGCTGCGGCTTCGACGGGTTCCCCGACGAGGGAAGCTTCTTTCTGGGCATCCGGGCGATGGAGAGGCTCTACGCGAACCGCTCCATGCCCGGTGGGTTCGACCCTCCGGACCAGCCGGACAATCCGTTCTGGCGTAACGAGTGGATCCCGTTCCTGTCGGACCAGGACGGCTGGAGGGGAAAGTTCATCGATGTGCGGGACGGGCGCGTCGGCAGCTGGTTCGTGGGTGACCCCACGGTCACGGGCGAGTACGAATCGATGGCCCAGTATTTCGACTCCGTAGCGGAGACGCTGACAAGGATCGCCGAGGGAAGCTCCCCGGTCTGTCGGTTCACCGAAGGTCGACTTGTCTGGTCGTGAGACGGTTCCCAACTGGAGACGGCCATGGCCAATCCGTCCTCACCCTGGAACGGCAATGAGATTCATCAGCGTTGACGTTCCGGGGCAAGGATGGCTGCGGCGATGACGGTCATCCGGGTGGGGCTGCAGCGGGCCCGGCGGAAGACCTGCCAGGACTTCAGTCGCGCGATGCTTCGTTCGACCGGTGCTCGTGCCGCTGACAGGGCACGGTTGATTGTCTGCTGGGTTGCGGTGAGATCCTGGCCGGGAAGCCGTCTGGGGCCGGCTCCGATGGAGGCGCGGTCGGTGAGCACGGGGACGCCCTGGCGTTCGCAGATCCGGATGATGCGGTGGGTGCGGGCCGCGGTCAGGTCGTGGGTGCGGCCGGGCAGCGCGGGTGAGATCCACAGCAGCTTGCCGGTGGGATCGGCGACGACCTGCAGGTTCCCACCGTGGCGGCTGTGCTTCTGGGAGAAGTCGGCCCGGCTGTCGCCGACGCGGTCGCACTCGGCAAGCGTCCCGTCGAGCAGGACGGGATCAGGATCGGCCTCTCGCAGGACCCACAGCAGTCCGGGTGCCCGGCGGGACAGGTGATCGACGACGGCCGTGACGTAGGCGTGGATGGTGCCGACGGGTATGCCGAAGCCAGCGGCGATCTGCGTGAGCGTGTCGTGCCGGCGGAGGTGGACCAGGCCGACGAGGGCCCGCTGGTGGGGCGGGAGCTTGCAGCGGCGGTCACCCTCACAGGTGACGATGAGCATCGATACCCACTCGACCAGGGCGTGCGGCAGGTCGAGTGCGGCAGGACGGGGAACCAACGAGGCTCCCGCGCTGGAGAGTTGAGACGTCGAACACCTCTCTCAACGGCACGGGAGCCACGTGCGTTGCGGGACGCTGGCCCGTCACCCGATCAGTGGCAACTCTGAAAGAGCTCAGTGTCACCGGTTTCCGGCGGTTGAACGGAGGGATGGGCCGAGGACGAATTGAGGCCAGCATCACCACCCGACCTTGATCGCGATGCCAAGCTCGACCGGAACGAGCAGGTGCTGGAACGCTCCCCGGGCCGGGTCTTCGCCTTCGACGGGTTCGGGCCGGCGCCACCAAGGCTCAGATGAGGGCCTCCCGGGTTTAGCGCCTGGGACGGGGGCGCCAGTGCAGGCGAAAATGCTCAGGTCAGGGGTCGGTACGTCGTGGGAGGATCCGGCTCGGCCTACGAAGGGGTTGCCTGCATGGGGGTTCACGTCCTGGTGGCACCCCGGCTACGTGACACTGCGCTTCGTCGCGGCCACGACGGGCATGAGTCTGGCGTTCGAGCGGTCAGCGAGCATCCGGAAGGTGTTCACCGGACTCACCGCAGCGAGCGGCGGGGTGTGTTGCCTGCTCGACACCGAGACGGTCACCTGGCAGATCTGTTGGCTGAACGGTGAACCGACGCATGACACCGTCCCAGGTTCGCGTTTCGCCGGCCACCAGGATCTGGTGGCTACCTGGCCCGCCCCGGACGGGGTGCGCGGTGGGACCGCGGGCCGGACGGACTGGACGCGGACGGTCTCGGTGGCACCGGTGCCCATGCCATTGCTCGACAGTCGCGCCGGCAGCTCGACACCGCACGCGACACCGAACACTCAACCTGCCGACTGAAGCGCTCGACCGTAGGAGTTGGCCAGACTTCGCTGAGACGCCGTCAAACTTCGATGAGACGGGTCAAGGGCGAGACCCTATAACGGCTGTGGGATCTCAAATCCCGTGTCGGAATCTCACGGCCGATGTCGGATGGAACTGAGGGGCCGTAGGTCCGGAGGAAGAGCACCGGCATGCCGTGGGGCACCTGGACGTGCCCGGCGTCCCGGTAGAGCGCAGCCAGGTCGGGACGGGGGGCGGACTGCCCTGGTACAGCCGGGCGTCGGCTCTCCCTTACCGGCGGCCGCGGATGTCCCCGAGCACGGGGTGCTGAAGGAGGTCCCAGACCGCGTACGACGCCGGGAGGCGGTCGGTGAGCATACGGGCACGGGAGGTGCCGGAGTCGTCGTTTATGTGGGCTGCCATGCCTGTCTCATCGATGCTGACCCACAGGCAAAGCGAGCCGAGACGGATCCGGCCGCGGGCTCTCTGGACGATTCCTGCCCGGACGCGGGTCCGCGGTCGCGCTGACGAGGCGCACGCGGGCGGCGTCGCCTGGCCTACCTCCGGGGTGATGACGCTGGGTGTGACGGATCATCGAAGGACGGCAGGACCCCGGTCCACGTCAGGTGACTCGGTGCTCCGTTGGGCGCCTGAAGCGAATCACGAGCGTACTTCTCGGCCCGCTTGAGCTGCTCCCGCATCTGTTCTTCGAACCGAGCCAGGTGAGGATCCAGCGTGTCAGTGCCCTCCCCTTGCCCAACGAAGTAGCTGCTGAACATGCCAAAGGTCAGTAGGGTTTCGCTGACGAGATCCGCGACGGTCTCGTCAGCCTCCAGGCGGGCTGTCATCATCACCGTGTGGAGCCCTTCGAGGGTCTCCGTGAAGCGTCGTGTTTCCGCTTCCCGCTCCTCCCGGTTCATGAACCGGCGGTTGTACATGGCCGTCGTCATGTCGCGGTGAAGCCCTCGACACGTGCCGAGCAACTGCACGTACGCCTCGCGTCGAAGCTGACGGAGCCACTGTGCATGAGCGGCTTCTGCGGTCCTGTCAGCTTGATACCTAGCCCCCTGTAAGGCGATCCTGGCGGCGCCCCAGGCTCCACCGGCGCCGAGAGCGGCACCACCAAGAGCGCCGATCAACCCCGCTAACGCTGCGTCCATGTCTCCCCCCGGCGGTGAAACGCTGTTAGCTCTCGAACCTGGCCCTGTTCAAGCGCCGGCTCAGACGCCGAGCCACGCTCTTGTGGCCTGCTCCGGCAGGTTCGTTGGTTTCGGGCACAGTGCTCGTCGTAGCTGTCTTCACGTGCAGGAACTGCCGATCCTGCCGCACGTGGAAAGCAGAGCGCCACCGGCGCAACGAGGCCGTGGCCGATCACGGCGGTCTGCACTCTGCGCTTGTCCATCGCCATGGGACCTCCCGCTGCGCCGAGACGAAGACCGCTTCTTCCGGCGCTGCCGGGGCTCCCCGCCGGTCGACCCGGCGGGGAGCCCCTCATTCAGAAAGCGGAGTGCGTCCCAGGGGGGTCAGCTCAGCCTCGGCCGTCGCACGCCTTGCAGTCGCCGGTGCCCCGGCAGCTGTCGCACTTCCACACGCCTCGGTAGCCGGAGCCATCGCAGGTGGTGCACTTTCCATCACCCTTGCAGCGCTGGCACTTGTTCCACATGGTGAGTCCTCGTTTCGACGTCTTGGACGGTTGAATGTCCTCGGCCAACAGGTAGCGGGGTCACAGGTTGACGGTGCCGCTCCACCCGGCCTTGGGCAGCAGGTTGTTGTAGTAGTGGTTGGGGGTCAGGGAGACGCCGTAGGGCTTGGGGTCGGGCAGGTGCCGACTGTTGTTCAGCCAGGGGCTGTACGCGTGGAAGACGTCCACGCTCTTGGTCAGGCAGTTGTTGCGGGCCAGGTTGTAACCGTTGCCTGCGCTCGCGCGGGCCGCCCGCTGCGCCTTGGCCACATTGGCGGACGGTGTATTGAGGCACCGGTACTTCACGTAGCGCTGGTTGCCGGCGTGCCGGGTCTTGAAGTTGTGAAGCATCCGGTTCCAGGACCCGGTCTGGATGAAGGTGGCCTTGGGCTGGCCGGTGTCGCCCTCGGTGGCGCCATACGTCCAGGTCTTGCCGCTGCTTCGGAAGGCCCAGCCGATGTGCCCGAAGGGCCGGAGCCCCCCGGGGCCGTCGACGTCGACGGAGTTGGGCGCGAGGACGAGGCATACCCGGCCGCCGGAGGCGGCTTCGGCGGGTGTGGACGCCGTGGTGAGGGCAGCGGTGGCGAGCACTGTCGCAGTCACAGTCGCCGCGAAGGCGCTCTTGATCTTGCTCATTGTGGTGGTTCTCCTGTTCTCGGTGGCCCCCAAGAGGGGGCGACGGCCGGGCGTCCCGCGCCGCTGACACTGAATGTCCCGTAGCCGCACAGGGAGATCACCAGTGCAAGGGGGGTGAGGATTTGCAGCGCAACTTGCACCTCCGTAACCTGCTTCTTCTCGGTTGCACCGCAACGAGATGTCCCTGGGAGGGGAGCCGTTGATGGGGGATCAGGCGGAGTCGTTCGCGGACTTGTCGCACCGCCTGGCGCAGGCCCTCGACGCGTGGCAGACATGCGTGGGAGAACCGACCGCTCAGGGGAAGCCGCCGCGCAAGGTCCTGGTGAAGGCTCTGGAGGCAGAGCGGGAGACACCGGTATGGCAGTCTCGCAAGAAGATCGACGAGGCACTGCTGTCGTACTGGCTGAAGGGCCGCGACCAACTGTTGCCCGGCGTCAAGCACAACCGGCTGCCCAGCGAAGACGACTGCGCGGCTGTTGCTCGGGTGCTGAAGGATCACGCGCCCGAGAATGCTGAAATGCTCCCCAAGATCGGCTGGGAGATCGCCGACCTGGCGCGCCGCCTTCGAGTTGCAGGTGGACCGGGCTGGAGGAACCGAGTCCTGGCGAGCATCACCGGGCAGCCCGCCGAGCCCGTTGAACCGGCCGAGGCCATCGAGCCGACCCTCACCACGCGGGCTTCCGGACCGGCCACGACCACCGAACCGGCCGAACCCTTCGGAACAGCCAGCACGACTGGGCGACGCCGGACGAACGGGAGGGTCTGGGCGGCGGCCACAGTCGTAGGCGTGGCTGGGGCAATCGCGCTGGTCGTGTGGCTGGAGGTTAGTGGAGGGACTTCCTCTGCGGGTAAGAGGCCAATCGGGTCGGCCAGGCCAGGCACTCAGGGCGCGGACGTGGCCAAGCCGGGTCCTGCCGCCTCCACCGAGTCTGGCGGCGTTGAGGGCAACCACCGTTGCGGAAGGGCCCGGAGTGCAGGCGCGGTGTCGTGGACGCCGTGCGCAGTCCTCGCCAAGGACGGGACGATGTCCTTCCTGGTGCAGTTCACGAACACCTCGGGCAAGCCGGTCACAGTGAAGGCGAAGCTCGCGTACGTCCAGGCCTCGGTGGAGCAGACCTGTCCAGGCTCGTGGGGGAGGTCAGTGAAGATCACCGTCCCCGCCGGAACGACGGAGACTAGCCCGCTAGATGCGTGCACCGCTTCGTTGACGCCAGCTCAAGCATTCCAGGCCAAGGCCTGGGTAGTATCCGGTGACACAGCGCACTGGGGGTATCGCGAGCACTCTCCGACCCTGCACGTGCAGGGTGACGGCACCCCGGTATGGGCCGACGAAGCGTGACGGCCCGCCCTCAGTGTGCGTTCGGCAGCGTGGAGCTGCAGGAGGCCGCGAAGCCGATCCGGATCGGGTAAGCCCGCTGCTCGACCGCGCAGCAGGAACTCCAGAGCCGACTCGACGCCCTCGCCCGCGCCACGTGGAAGCGGGGCTTCTCCGAGGAGATCTCCACCCAGGTCAGGACGCGGCCCGAGCTTGAGCAGGCGCTCAAGCTCGCGTACGACATCCAGGAGGCCGCCCCGGACCAGGTGGTCATCCTCACCGTCCACGAGCTCAAGCGTCTCGCCCGCAACGCCGCCGAGCTGATGATCCTCTATGCGTCGCAGTGTGTGTGGCTATCCCCCAGTCGCGCACGGCGACCTCCGGGTCGAGCTGGCCCGCGTCCCTCAGGGGCTGGTGCAGCGCCTCGTAACCGGCGGACAGCACCGCCGATACCGGCAGACGTCCCCGGTCCGGGCGCAGGCCCCGCAGCTCTCCCAGTCGGTGTCGTACGGCTCGACCTCCACGCGCTCCTCGGGCCCGGAGGAGGGGAGGGCCAGGGCCGAGTCGGGGCGGGCGACGCCGAGCTCGCGCAGCGACCGATCCGCGGGCAGCTCACGCACCCGCAGGGCGAGCGCGGCCACGACGGCCGGCTGGTGCTCGACCAGCCGCTTCCACAAGTCATCGGCAGTGCGGACGGGGTCGTTCATAGCTCCGCTCCCGTCTTTGTCGCCGCCGGGGTGCCGTAGGGGGCGACCGCGGGGTGGGTGTACCGAACCGGCTTGCCGAGGGCCCGGGCGTCGTCGATCTCGGAGCGGGTGGAGTCCCCGATGTAGTCGCCGACGAAAGCGCCTGAGTTCGCGAACACTGAGCACTCGGCGCCCCGAACCTGGGCGGGAGCCGCGTGTCGGTTGGCGATCATCGTCGTTCTTTCATCCAGCAGGCGGAGCAAATGATGCCGTAGGTGACGACCAAAGCCCCGACGCCTGCAAGGCTCATGGTCATCGCCCCGCGTTGCGTCATTGCGCCATGGGCATAGCCCAGCCCTTCATGCACCACGTCGCACCTGAAATAAAGAAGCACAAGTTGACAATGTTGAGCAGGCGAGCCGACGCATACGGAGTCGTTTCGGTGAGAAGACTGCCGAGCACGACACCGACACTCGCGACCTTCGTCGGTGCGTTCCGGGAACTGGGGCACGGCCGGCCTGACGGGCCCTCGCTTCATGCTGCAGTACGTGACGAGGGAGACCAGGACGAGCAGTCCCTCGCGCGACTCGGACCTCGCCCACTATGTCGAGCATGGTGACTGTTTCTGCGACACGAGGGTGCGGACGCGATCCGCAAGTGCTGGCAGTCCTGAAGCCACGATCGCGGCTGCCCGCGGGGCCGCGGCCTGTTCGCGCGGCTCTCCGACTGAGTGGTCGCCCGTCCTGTGCCACGTGCGAAGGGGACACAGGACCGGGCCACACCACGTCCCGTCCTGTCCGGGGCGCTGCTGCGACCGTACGGAATGGCTTCCGGTGGCGCACCTGCTGACGGCCCGCCGGGTGAACGGCCCCAAGCCGCCGGTTCGACGGCCGGCTGGCCGGCGTCGGCTTCGATCTCGGCGAGGACCTCGTCCAGGCGCAGGCGCGCCCGTGGCAGACGCATGGGTTGGAGCGCAGGAATCGGGCCGTGGCGCTCATGGGCGCGGGCCTGGCCGTGCTGGTGTGCCGATGGGCATCCCTCGCGGTCCCGGTCGGTGGTAGGCGCCGCAGGCAGGGGCCCCGTCCCGCAGTCGTGCTGTGAGGGTGTGGGGTCTGGCTGGGCGGGGTGTTGGGCGAGCACGCTGCCGGGTGAGGCGTCCCAGGCGCGAGGACGCTTTGGCTCGTCCCACTCGGGGCGTAGGAGGGAGAACACGGCGAGGTCGTGGCGCCGGCCGCGTGATCCCCCGGCCTGGCCTTTCTGATCCCAGATACTTCAGCGAGGCGGTGAGCTGGGGCGGGGCCGGTCCTCACTGGCGCTCGTCCAGCCGGATGGCACGCCGCAGTGCGTCAGCCGCCTCATGGCTCGTGCCTTCTTGTTGCTCCAGCAGCGCCGCGGCGATCGCGTCCAGCTTGCGCTGAACGGCATGCGTGCCGCGCAGTTCGGCGTTCTTCAGCAGGGCGAGCAGCAGAAGGTTGACCGACGTCATGAGATCTCCGGCGAAAATCAACCAGGACAACGGCGGGTGTACGAAGTGCAGGACAATCGTGCCGAGGACCAGGAGCAGGCACAGGACGTAGAAGGCCGGCGAACTGGTGACGTTCGACGCTCGATCCGAGAACGCGGCGAACCAGTGCCGTCCGTCACCGCCCCGCTCGGCGGGATGATCAGTGGTCATGCCCGTCATCTTCCCCGTGACTGACCTCGCACTCTGGGCACGCGGGGCCGCGGGCGCGTCGCCGGAGCCGCCGTCGCAGGAGCTCATCCGCGGGTGCTGCTCTACCGCAGGCGGGGTGGGGTCACCCGTCGGTTCGAACTGGGTCCGGCCGCGAGTCGTCTGAGTGGCCGCGCCGTACCGTGGGCGTACGGCATCCGACAGACACTCATGGTGCTCACTCGTCAAGACGTCGACTGCGGTGTTCGAACTACTGCAGGTAGAGGGCAGCCAGACGCGGCAGGCGGCGAGCCATCTCGTCTGAGTCGTCGAAGGCGAAGGCCGAGGCAGGGTCCGGCTGCGGGTAGCGGGTGGTGGGTCTGCCCGCAGGAAGTTGGTCACCGGTCGCCGTGATGTGTGCGTTCCAGGCGACGACCAGCATGTACTCACCTTCCAGGTCGTCGCCGTCTACTGCGACGGCTTGAACGATGGGCAGTTCTGCGAGGGCATCAGGATCAGCGGCTGCACGCCCGCGCCTGAGAACGCCGGGTGGCCTGCAGCCGTGGGGTCGTGCGGCAGTCGCGCGTCCTGCCGGGCCAACGGGCAGTCATACACGGGATTTATGAGGTCATGCACTGGCGCCAACTGTTGAAGCGTCAGTTTCTTGTGGAGGGTGGAGTGATCACGACCGGGTCCGATCGACTCGGCATCCTCGAAATGAAACAGAAGAAACGTGCTGCGAAATGAAGGCCGAGATCTTCCATGCGCCGGCACCCCACGGGTCGCCGGCGCGCGCAGCAGCGAAAGTGAGTGACTACATGCCAGGTCGCCATAGGCGGAAGCGCAAGTCCAGGAGTGCGAGAGGGTGGTCGAGGCAAAGTCTGAAGTACCTATCAGGCGGCCTTGTTCTGTTGATGGCGGTGACGGGGACACAAGGCGTCTCTGCGATCGCCGCAGATCGTGGGCGCGCCGTCAAGACGCCTGGGAAGGAACCCGCGACACAGGCTGCAGACACCGCCTCAGCGCGGATTGCGGCAAAACTGTCGGGCAAGAGAGTGGAGGCGCTCTCGGAACGCACCGAAACCTCCACGACGTGGGCGAACCCAGACGGCAGCCTCACCTCCGAGCTGTCCGCCGGACCTGTCCGCTTCGAGCGTGACGGCTCGTGGATCGATGTCGACGTCAGCCTGCACAAGACGGCCGACGGCAGCGTCGAGCCGTTTGCGCACCCCAACGGCCTGGAACTGTCCGGCGGCGGCGGGGCGAAAGCCCGCTCCCTGAGGGGGACTCGCGACGCCCCGGCCCGGGACCTCGTGACGCTCGGTGAGGGCGATGAACAGATCGTCCTGCAGTGGAAGGGCGGCCTGCCGACCCCGACCCTGTCCGGCACCCGCGCCCGGTATGCGGAGGCGGTGCCCGGAGCGGACCTGATCGTAGAGGCGACACGAAGCGGGTTCGAACAGTTCGTCGAGATCAAGCGGAAGCCGGCAACTGACGGCTACTCCTACACACTGCCGCTGAAGACCAAGGGTCTGGTCGTGAAGGAGCAGACGGACGGAAGTCTTCTCTTCCTGGACGAAGAGAAGAGCAAACAGGCGGTGATGCCGGCACCCGTGATGTGGGACGCCACCACCGATCCGGTATCCGGTGAGCACACCAACCGGGCACCGGTGACGATGAAGGTCAACAAGACCCACAACGGGGTGGACCTCGTGCTCACCCCGGACGCCACATTCCTCGCCGATCCGGGCACCAAGTTCCCCGTCACCGTGGACCCCTCGACCGGCAACCTCGGCAACGTCTTCGACACCTACGTCCAGCAGGGCGAGACCCGGGACTGGTCCACCGACAAGGAACTCGACCTCGGCAACCCCGGCACGAAGAATGCCAACGGGACTCCGCGCACCGCCCGGTCGTTCATCACGTGGAACACGGCTCCGATCGCCGACTCCCTGGTCTCCTCGGCGACGCTGAGCCTGTGGAACTTCCACTCCGGCAACACCGACTGCAAGGCCTACCCGTGGGAGGTCTGGGCGACCGGAAAGGCATCGATCTCATCTCGATGGACGGCGCAACCGGCCTGGACGGCTAAGAAGGCCACCTCCACCCAGACCAAGGGCAATCCGGGCTGCTCCACCCAGCCGGACGGCTGGGCCACCGCCAACGTCAAGACGCTGGTGCAGGAGTGGGCCTCGGCGAAGAACGCCACCTCAGGGATGGGTCTGCGCGCCTCCTCGGAGAACGTGGTAGCGCAGTGGAAGCGGTTCAACTCCGCCAACGCCGCGAAGAACCCGCCGAAACTGACGGTCACCTACAACTACCGGCCCGGTGTCGGTACCAAGCAGGAAGCCGGCCCGCCGTACTTCTCGTACAACGGCGCCTACGTGGTCAACACGCTGCGCCCCGTGCTGCGGGACACCCTCACCGACAAGAACGGTGACAAGGTCAACGCCACCTTCCAGATCTTTGACGTGGCCACCAACAAGCAGGTCGGCGGCCTCTTGGTCTCCCCGTACGCGGCCTCCGGCTCCCCGGCGTCAGTGACCGTGCCTCCCGGGATACTGACCGAGGGCAGGGCGTACAAGTTCCGCACCAACTCCTACGACGGCACGCATTACAACACCGCGTGGTCTGCGTGGAAGACGTTCACGATCGACACCAAGGCTCCCTCCGCCCCCACCAAGATCACATCGACGGACTACCCCGGCACCACGTGGATCGGCGATGCGGGAAAGCCCGGCACCTTCACGGTCACGCCGGCCTCCTCCGACATCAACTGGCTGGAGTGGTCGTTGGACGGCACCACCTGGACCAAAGTCAGCCACTCCAGCGCCGCCGCGAAGAACATCTCCGTCACCCCCAACAACGACGGCACCCACACCCTGAAGGTGCGGGCCGTGGACAGGGCTGACAACCGCTCCGAAGCAGCTGAATACACCTTCCGGGCCGGACCCGGCGGGTTCATCCAGCCGACCGACGGCGAGCGCACTGCCCGGCGCCTGCCACTGCTCGCCGAGGCAGACGCCGGCAGATTCGACAAGGCGTCCTTCTCCTGGCGCCGCTCCGAGGCCGACCCCTGGCAGCAGATACCCGCCGATGACGTCACCAGCATCGAGCGCACCCGCACCACCTGGCCGGTCGCGCTGACCGGTGGAAAGAACAAGAAACTCTCCTGGAACGCCGCAAAGACCGTCAACCCGGACGGCACCATCCAGATCAAGGCCGACTTCACCGGCCCGAACAACGCCAAGGGATCCACCGCTCCGCGCACCGTGGTCATCGACCGCGACGCCACCGGCGCCAGTGTCGATGACATCGGCCCCGGCAGCGTGAATCTACTGACCGGCGACTACAGTCTGTCCGCGAAGGACGCATCCGCCTTCGACCTGTCGGTCAACCGCTCCGCGTCCTCCCGCCGCCCCCATGCCGGAGCCAGGCAGGAGGGGCAGGCACCGATCTTCGGCAAGGAGTGGCTGGGCGGTACCACAGCCGAGACAACGGACTCCGACTACGCATACTTGCGCCGGATCTCCGACACCGCGGTGGACGTCGTCGATTCCGCAGGTGACCCGATCCACTTCACCGCCACGAAGGACAAGAACGGCTGGATTCCCGAGCCTGGCGCCGAGGACCTCGTCCTCAAAGGCAGGGTGACCGGCACCTTCACGCTGTCCGATCCCGAAGGCACCGTCACCACCTTCACCAAGCCCGACGCCGCCTCACCGACCTGGCAGGTGTCGTCGACACTGCTGGACGGCCTGTCGAACTCGGCCACCACCGTGGTCTCAGAGACCGTCACGGTGGGAGGCAAGAGACTGGCCCGCCCCAAGCGGGTCATCGCGCCCACCTCCGGGGCGACGGCCGCAGCCTGCACCGCGGATCCCTCAACCAAGGGCTGCCGGGCCCTGGAGTACGTCTACGCACCCTCCACCACAGCCACCGGCAGCGCCCTGGGCGACGTCAAGGACCAGGTCAAGGAGCTCAAGCTGTGGTCCACCGAACCGGGCGCCCCCACAGCAAGCGCCAAGACGATCCAGACCTACCGCTACGACGGCCAGGGGCGCCTGCGCGAGGCCTTCAACCCGCTGATCTCCCCGGCGCTCAAAACCGCCTACACCTACGACGACGCCGGCCGGGTCACCAGCCAGAGCCCGCCCGGTGAACTGCCCTGGACGTTCACCTACGGCAAGGCCGGCCATGCCGAGACCGCCGGCGAAGGCATGCTGCTCAAGACCTCGCGCCCCACCCTCAAGGCGGGCACCACCGACCAGAAGGACGTCACCGCCCACACGAGCCTCGTATACGACGTACCACTGGCCGGCGCCAAGGCCCCGCACCAGATGGGCCTGACAGACATCGCCGCCTGGGGACAGGAGTACGCGCCCACCGACGCCACCGCCGTCCTGCCCACCGACGCCATACCTTCCACCCACTCCGGCAAAGACCTCGACAAGACGGCCTACCACCGCGCCACCGTCCACTATCTGGACGTATCAGGACGCTCCGTCAACACCGCAGAACCCGGCGGCCACCTGAGTGCCACCGACTACGACGAGAACGGCAACGAGGTACGCGTACTGACCGCGGCCAACCGCGCCCTCGCCCTCGGCACCAGCAACGCGGACAAGGCCCAGCTTGCCGAACTCGGCATCAGCGCCCTCGACTCGGGCGAACGCGCCGAGCTGCTGGCCACCCGATCCCTCTACAACGAGACCGGTACCCGGGAGCTGGAGGAGCTCGGACCGCTGCACCGCGTCGACCTCACCGAACAAGTGCAGTCCGGCTCCAGGACCGTCATCCCGGCCGGCACACCGGTCGCCGCGCGCGCCTGGACCGTCAACGAATACGACGCCGGCCGACCCACCGACGGCACCGCCAAGATCAGGGATCAGGTCACCAAGACCACCACAGGCGCCCAGATCCGCAACCACCCCGAGACGATGGTCGACGGCAGGGTCACCCAGACCGTCTTCGACTGGGCCAAGGGCCTGTCCACCCGGTCGATCCAGGACCCCAGCGGCCTCGCGCTCACCACCACCACCGAATACGACGAGCAGGGGCGCAAGACCAAGGAGATCCCGCCGGGCTCCTCGGGCGGCGACGCCGCGGCCCGGGTCACCAGCTACTGGTCCGCAACCGGCAGCGGCGCCTGCGCCGGCCGGCCCGAATGGGCCGACCAGCTGTGCTCGGTAGGCCCCGCCGGCGCGATCAGCGGTGGCGGACCCAACCCTTCCCACATGCCGACGACGACCACCGAGTACAACTGGTGGGGCCAGCCGGCCAAGGTCACCGAAACAGCCAACGGCGTCACCCGCATCACCACGACCACCTTCGACAGCGCGGGACGCCCGATGACCAGCAAGGTCACCGGCGGCACCGGGCAGGCCGTGCCCGAATCCACCACCGTCTACGACCGCGCCACCGGCAATGAGAGCAAGGCGACCTCACCCACCGGCGGAACCGTCACCAAGGCCTACGACGAGCTCGGACGGCAAATCTCGTACACCGACGCCGACGGGGCCACCACCACCACCACCGAATACGACCACCTCAACCGGCCCTCGAAGGTCACCGACTCGGTACCTTCCACCGTCACCTACACCTACGACACGTCCATCGAACCGCGCGGCCTGGCCACCTCCACGACCGACTCCGTGGCCGGCACCTTCACCGCCCGGTACGACGCCGACGGCAACGTCACCCGCGAACAACTCCCCGGCGGATACACCCTCACCCAGGAAAAGGACCCCACCGGATCGCCCCGCACACGGACCTACACCCGTGACAGCGACAACCTCCAGCTCGTCTCCGACACCGTCAGCGAATCCATCCACGGACAGGTCACCCACCACGCCGGCTGGTCGGAGCAGAACTACCGCTACGACAAGACCGGCCGGATGACCCGCGTCGAGGACACCGTGAAATCGGCGTGCACCACGCGCAGCTACGGCTTCGACAGAAGCACCAACCGCATCTCACTCACCACCACATCCGCCCCCCAAGGAGCCGACTGCACCACCGGCAACAGCACCACACAGACCTCGAGGTACGACAGCGCCAACCGCATCACCAACGACGGCTACACCTACGACGCCTTCGGGCGAACCACAGCAGTCCCCGAACACGGCACGATCGGCTACTACGCCAACGACCTCGCCTACCAGCAGACCACCGACGGCAAACGACAGACCTGGCACCTTGATGCCGCACACCGCTTCCGCTCCTTCACCGTGGACAGAGGAAGCGGCAGCACCTGGACCCGGGAACAGTCCAAGCTCAACCACTACGACTCCGACAGCGACACACCCCGCTGGATCGTCGAAGACACCGCCACCGGCACCCTGACCCGCAACGTCGACTCCGCTGCCGGAGACCTCGCCGCGACCACCAGCACATCCGGCAACACGACCCTGCAGCTCACCAACATCCACGGCGACGTCGCACTCCAGCTCCCGCTGGACTCCTCCACCGCCCCCGTCGCGCTGGACAGCGACGAGTACGGGCAGCCGCGCACCGGCCAGGAAGCTCCCCGCTACAACTGGCTCGGCGGGAAGCAACGCTCCACCGAAACCCTCACCGGCCTCACCCTCATGGGAGTGCGCCTCTACAACCCCCAGACCGGGCGCTTCCTGTCCACCGACCCCGTCTACGGCGGCAACGCCAACGCCTACGACTACGTGAACGCCGACCCCGTCAACATGTTCGACCTAGACGGCAAATGGGGCCTCCCTAAGTGGGCAAAAAAGGCCGGCCGCTTCGTCAAACGCAACATCGGCACCATCGCCACCGTCGCATCCGTCGCCTCCATGTTCGTCCCCGGACTCGGCATGGTGGCCCTCGGCCTGAACGCCTACAGCATGTACCGCTCAGCGAGGTCGCGTGACCTCGTGGGTGTTGCTCTGGCCCTTCCTGGCATCGGAATCGCCGGCAAGTCCCTGCGCATGGCCGGTAAGGCAAATCGGGCGAAGAAGGTGTATGGGGCGGCGAAGAAGGCACGGGTGAGGAAGAAGAGCTCCACCAAACGAGCCGTAGCTCGCGCTGGCAGCCGGTACAGACACGCAGCAGGCAAGGCAGTCCGCTGGAGCCGCTACGACACCCGCTACACCACCTTCGGTGTCCACTACAGCACCGGCCAGAGCCTATGGAACAACCGCCGACGCCGGTGACAACACCACGGCGTGTACGGGGTGGAGAGCGAAACAGGTTCCTCTCCACCCCCCACGCGGCAGTATCGAGAATGAGCAGCCATGGACCCTGGTTGGTACCTTGCCGGAAGACTTCTCGCCCTCGGGCGGTTGATTGGACACAATCCCACACCGGATGAGCGGCGCGAAGAGCGCGAACTATGTCAACGGATGAACCGTCGTGAACGCCTCACCAAGAACGAACTGGACATCTGTCTGGGGGCCGCCGCATGGGCTTGGATCGGAATGTGCATGGCGGCGATGATTGCTGCACTTCCTGTGATGTTCGTCGAGGAGCTTCTGGGTGGAGACATCCGATTCCTCGACGCAGTTCTCTTCGGTCTGCTGGTGGTCTTCGGAACAGGCGGTGCGCTTGGCGTCATCTTCTACCTTCGTGATGACATGTTGATCCGATCCGATCCGGACCATGGCGCCCCTCAATTCGTCGCGAAGCTAGCCGAGAAGCTGTACTACCCACGCCCCTACGACTTCTGGGTCGCCATGGCAGCTTCTCTCTGGCCAGCCTTGCGGGCCTCCAACTTGCTTTCGTAGCCGCTGCGGCCGGTGACAATGCCGCGCCGTTGGGGTGGTGTATCCACATGACACCCCATCCCCAATAGTCCGAGACCATCAGCTGGAACAACCGCCGACGCCGATACCGTCATGGAGGTTGAAACGAGCCGGCCTCAACACACTGCGCAACGAGGGCTTCGACCACGTCGTGTTCGCCGACAGCATCCACCGCCTGGAGCCGCTGCTGAAGCGCGCCAGCAGTAGGCCGACGACCACTGACCCCGCCGACCCCGAAGGCCGCGCAGACCTGGAAACCCCGTACGCGGACGCGGTCCGCGCAGGAACCGTGCAAGCGTCTCGGTGAGCGCGCTGTGGTGTTCGGCGTCGTAGGCGCGGGGACGGGTGACGGGGCAGTCGGACGGATGGGCGTCGATGTGGACCTGGTCGGCGAGACCGAGGAGCAGGGAGGGGAGGTAGATGTCTTTGAGTGCGGCGGCGCGGTGGGGAGTGCCGGTGGCGGTGAGCACACGCAGGGCGCGGTCGCCCTCGGCGCGTGAGCGGGGCAGGTCGCTCGGGTCGGCGGCGAGTCGGCCGATCCCGATGACCGCCGGGACTCTGCTGCCGACCCGGGAGAGGAATGCGTCGGCCACCCGTGTGGCCGTCTCGACGGTGCTACCTGGCAGCACGGCGTACGTCAGATCGCCGAGGTACGCCGTGGCGGCCCGGGGATGGACCGCGGAGAGGTGAAGCGCGAGTGCCTCCGCGGTGCGACGACCCGTGGCGAGCAGGTCGGGGGCGACGTCGTCGCCCAGCACGGCGAGTGCCAGGACGCAGGCCGGCTGGTGGTGCAGTCCGAGTCGGACCGCGGGCCCGCGGCGCGGCGGCACCGCCTTCGAGGACGGTGGCCACGAGGTCGGCGCGCAGCCGGTGGCCGACGTCCTCACCGGCCCGGCGGCGCAGCAGATGCAGCACGGCGACGTTCGCGGCCTCGGCGAGGGCGCGTTCGCCGTCCGGTCCCAGGCGGTCCCGGATGATCACCCAGATGGAGCCGAGGATCTCCCCGCCGACCCGGACGGCGATCGCCGCCCGGGGCTTGTCGTCGACGGCTACAGGGGATCGGACGACGACCGCCGCCGCGCCGAGCGCGGCCACCCGCTGGGTCAGCGTGGCGACCGAGGGAGCGCCGGCGACACCGACGCAGAGGACGACGGCACCCGGGCACCGCGCGGGTTCCTCGAGAGGATCGTGGATGAGTGCGCCGCGCACCGGACGAGACGGGTCCGGGGTGCCGGCGGCGAGTTCCACGAGGGTCGACCCGAGATCGGCCAGGATCCGCCCTCCGGTACGAGCGGACCGGCCTGCGCGTCCTCGTCGAGGACGACGGGCGGGGCGGCGCGATGCCGGGATCCGGAGCGGGAAGCGGACTCGACGGCGTACGCCTGCGCGTCGCCGCCCTGGACGGTACGACGAGGATCGACAGTCCTGTCGGTTCCGGAACGACGATTGCGGTGGTACTGCCGTGCGAATCGTGATCGCGGAGGACGACGTCCTTCTCCGCGAGGGCCTGATTCTGTTGCTGGAGGACGTCGGCCACGAGATCGTCGCCGTCGTGGGGAGCGGGCCCGAGGTGGTGCCCGCGCTGCTCGAACACCGGCCCGACGCGGCGGTGCTCGATGTCCGGCTGCCCCCGGGATTCCGCGACGAGGGCCTGAGGGCGGCCATCGAGGCCCGCAGGCTGATCCCCGGCCTGCCCCTCCTCGTCCTGTCCCAGTACGTCGAGGAGAGCTACGTCGCCGAGGTGCTGGGCCAGGGCGCCTGCGGCGTCGGCCGCCTGCTCAAGGACCGGGTCTCCCGCATCGAGACATGCTCGCCAAGCGGAACCTACCCGCCAGCGACAGCGGCCACCGCCGGGTCCTCGCCGTCCTCGCGTACCTGAAGGCATGACTCCATCACGACACGTACCGGCGGTCGCCGGTTCCACCCCGCAGGTGTAGCGGGCTACACCTGCGGTCAGGGGGCAGGACCCGATGTGCAGGCAGGGGCCGGCGGCGAGAGTGGACGACGTAAGCGACCCGCTCTCGCCGCCCCTCGGGGGACGTCGGGGACACGCTCAGGAGGAATCCCATGAGGCCCGCACTCTGGCTGCTGTTCACCATCTCCACCGCCGCCGCGGTCTACGTCAGCACGTTCGCCGACTACACCGGCACCACCAGGGTCCTGGCCTCGGTGGCCTCGGGCGTCGTCTTCGTCGGCTCGTCACTCGGGCTGTGGCTGACCGACAGCAAGGAGTGATCCGCACGAGCGGGAACGAGTGAAGAGGCTGTCCGGCACGATCCGGACAGCCTCTTCCGTCTGGTCGCCCGGCCTGCAGTGGATTGATCCCCCTCGGCCCGGCCGAGCCGGGAAGGCCCGGCCGGGGTGCGGTCTCAGTGCGACGAGTCGGCCGTCTCCGAGGCCCGGGCCCGTTCCGGCAGGGAGTGCACGCGGATGGCGCCCGGGTCGTGTGGGCTGTGCCGGGCGGCCCATGCCTCCAGGGCGGTGCGGCAGGCGTGGTCGAGGTGGTGGACCTGGGAGAGGTCCAGTTCCACCGGCCGGTCCTGCGGCAGTGCCTCCAGGGCGTCCAGTATCTTCGGCAGGCGCAGGAACGTGACCGTCCCGGAGAGGCGGACCCGCACCGAACCGACGCCGTTGTCGAAGCGGTCGATGCGCAGGTGGGAGGCGTCCCAGGCGGCCTTGGCCACGGAGAGGACGAGGCCGATGAGCACGCCTTCGAACATGTTGACCGCCACGATCGACACCGCCGTCACGACCAGGATGAGCGCCTCGCCGCGCTGGGTGCGCCAGAGGGAGACGACCGCCCGGAACGGGACCAGCTTCCAGCCCGCGTGGACGAGGATGCCGGCGAGGGCAGCGAGCGGCACGTAGGAGAGGGTCGCGGGCACGAGGGCGGCGAAGAGCAGCAGCCACACGCCGTGCAGCACTCGGGACGCCTTGGTGCGGGCGCCGGCCTGGACGTTGGCCGAGCTCCGCACGATCACGGCCGTCATGGGCAGCGCGCCGAGCAGGCCGCAGAGGGTGTTGCCGACGCCCTGGGCGACGAGCTCCCGGTCGTACTGGGTGCGCGGCCCCGCGTGCAGCCGGTCGACGGCCGCGGCGCTGAACAGCGACTCGGCCGAGGCGATCAGCGCGAACGCCAGGACGGTGCCGAGCAGCGCCAGGTCGGCGAGGGCGGTGAGCGACTCCGTCCCGGGCAGGCGTACGGCGTCGAGGACGCCGCCCACCCGCACGGTGGCGATGGGCAGGTGGAACAGCCAGGTCGCGGCGCCCGCCAGCACGACGGCGACCAGCGCCCCCGGGACGGCCCGCCCGGCGCGGGGCAGCCGCCGCCAGAGCACCATGACGAGGACGGTGCCGGCGGCGACGGCCAGGGAGACCAGGGCGGTCGTACTGCCCAGGGCCTTGAACAGGGCGGCGGGCAGCCCGGCCAGCTTGGCGAGCCCGGAGGCGGGGGAGGGGATGCCGGCGGCGGCGTACAACTGCCCCGCGATGATGACCAGTCCGATGCCGGCCAGCATGCCCTCGACGACGGAGAGGGAGATGGCCCGGAACCAGCGGCCCCACTTCAAGGCACCCATGACGATCTGCAGGATCCCGGCGAGGAGCACGATGACGCCCAGGGCGGGCAGGCCGAAGGCGCGGACCGCCTCGAAGACGAGCACGGTCAGACCGGCGGCGGGCCCGGAGACCTGGAGGCTGCTGCCGCGCATCAGACCGGTGACGACTCCGCCCACGATGCCGGTGATCAGGCCGAGTTCGGCCGGTACGCCGGACGCCACGGCCACGCCGATGCACAGCGGGAGCGCGACGAGGAAGACGACGAGCGAGGCGGCGAAGTCCTGCCGGAGGTAGGGGAACCGGGAGAGGGAAGGTGACATGCGGATCTCCCCTTTCACAGGGACTCGAAGGAGTCGGTCTCGGGGCGGTACGCGCTGACCGCGCCGGTGTGCACCTCGTAGTACCAGCCGTGCAGGCGCAGTTCGCCGGCGGCCAGCCGCCGCTCCACGCAGGGGTAGGAGCGCAGTCGGAGCAACTGGGCCAGGACGTGGCCGCGTACGGCGTCGGCGACGGCCGGGTCGTCGGGGCGGCCGGGTGTGCCTTCGGGGGCCGCGTAGGCGAGCCAGTCCCGTACGGCGGGTACGGCGCTGAGGTCGTCGCCCCGGACGAGGGCGCCCACCGCGCCGCAGTGGGAGTGGCCGCAGATCACGATGTCGTGCACGCCGAGGACCTCGACGGCGTACTCGATGGTGGCGGTCTCGCCGGTGGGGGCGGCGCCGGCGTACGGGGGGACGATGCTGCCCGCCGTACGCAGTTCGAAGAGTTCGCCGGGGCGCGCTCCGGTGATGAGCGCGGGGACGACACGGGAGTCGGAGCAGGTGATGAAGAGGGCGTCCGGGGACTGGCCCTGGGCGAGCGGGGCGAACTCCTCAGGGCGCCGGCCGAACCGGCGGGCGTTGTCGATGAGGGGCTGCATGTGTATTCCTCCTGGCGCGCGTGGGGGCGCGTCGGGCTGACAGGACGGCTTCGTGTGCGGTCCTGCCTGTCAGCAGCGAAACACCTGGAGTGTGGCGGGAGCGAGGGCCTGCGCACGTGCGACGTCGGGACCGTGGGCGGAGTGCGGTCTCGCGCGTCTCCCGCTGTCGGCGGGCGTCCGTGGTTCCGGTCCGGCCGGCACGGGTGCGAGATCGGGGAGATCGGCGTGGTCCGCCGGGTACGGGGCGGGGCGGCGCGGAGTGCCGGAGCGGCGCCCCCGGCGGCGCGCCGCGGCGCGGCCGGGGAAGGTGGTGAGTTCGCCGTCCTGGGCGGGAGCCGTCTCGTACGGAGCGGGGGCGGCGGCCAGAACGCGCTGCGGGCCGGCCGGGCGTGGCCCGGACACCGTGGCGGGGCTCCAGCCGCCGCAGCTCACGATGAGGAGGAAGCAGAGCACGAGGGCGGGCAGGAGGGCGGGCGCCGGGCCCACGCGTCCGGTGGACGTCATGTGCACTTCCCTCCCTCGTCTCCCGCCGTCAACACCATTCACCAAAGCAAGTTCAAGCCGGGGTCAACGAACAGTAATACGGGCAGGTGATGTCTCCTGTGTAACACCAGGTGAACAACCCCGGTTTCCGGCTGGAATCAGTCGCAAGATGACGCACGGAGCTACGGAATCGGCGCCCAGGCGCACCCGTCGCGGAGGGCGCGGCCGTCCGCAGCGCCCGCGCACGGGGGGGCGCGGAGGGGGCGCCGCGGCACGGTCTTCGCCCCGGGCGACGACCGCGAGGGCGCCGTGGCGCCCTCCGTCGCCGAGGCCATGTCATGGCGCCGGTCAGCGGCCCCGGTCAGCGGCCCGGTCAGCGGTGCCGCGCGATGCTCGCCGGCGACCAGGTGATGAGCCACAGCCTGCTGTCCTCGTCCCTCGACCTGGGACTGATCGACCCTGCAGAGGTGGTCGGCCCCGCCGAGGACGCCTGGCGCGAAAACGTAGGGCACGCGTACTGGCACTTCGGCGAGGACTACGCCCACCGCAACGCCCTCGGGCACCGCACACCCCTGCCCGACTGGTTCCTCTAGCTCGACGCCGAGACCGTCACCGCCTGCTGCCTGTCCACCGTGCTCGCCCAGGTACGCGACACCGGTTGGACGCACCACATCCCCGCCTCATGGTCCTGGGCAGTTACGCACTCCAGCGCGGCTGGGATCCGCGCGAGGTCACCGACTGGTCGCGCCCCGCCCGCGCCGCGCAGGGGCTGGACCGGCTGGGCGACGTCGAGCAGGTACTCCGCACGGCGCGACGGCAGGACCGCGAGACGCCCTGACACGACGAGGCCCCCGCATGCCCGGCTCGCCCTGGGCACCCGAGAGCGCGCGATCCGGGCACGTCGTCTTGCTGTCCCTGTCCCTGTCCCCGGACGAGTCGTGGGCCTGGTGCTATGCCGACGAGCTCTTCCCCATGCGGGTGCCGAGACCATGAAGCCGCCCGCCGCCCGCCGCCCGCCGCCCGATTGCGCCCCGTCCGCCGTGCCCGCCGGCTTGCGCGGCGCTTCGGCGGGGGTGCAGCTGATGCTCCCCGTCGTCGTTGACGGCCTTGACGAACGGGACCCGCCGCGCACCTACCCCGCGACGCGAAGGCTCGACCCGACCCCCGAACGCGCGCGGGAGGGGCAACCCCGGCCATGGGGCCGCCCCCCCCGCATCGGGCACCGACTACGGCTTGCGTCCGCACCACGCCACGAGGCGGTCGATCGCCGGGGCGTCCGCGTCGACGTCGACCGCGGCCCCGAACGGTGCACCGTCACGCGGCCCGTCGGGCAGCCCGCGCTTCATGGCGGCGTAGGAGATCGCCACGAGCTCGGGGTCCCAGTCCGGGGTCTGGTCGGTCGCGGTGGCCACGTCCCACGTGTGCACAGTGAACTCGGAGGTCCAGACGGCCGCGGCGGCGGCACCCGGAAGGGTGCCGAACGGGAGTGTCAGTATCCGGCCCAGGACCGCGGGATCCGCCCAGGCCGTCTCGACCTCACGCACCGCGGCGTCCCACGCGTCCTGCCATGCGGTGTCCGCGAGGTCGTCGGCGACCGTGGGGAGAGTCGTCACGTCGCCGCCGCGTCCGGCGAGGGCGATCCGGCGCAGGACGGCGACGAGGTGCCCGGCCAGCCGCCGGACGGTGAATTCGGTGCAGGGCGTGGGCCCGTCGAGCTGCTCGGCCCGGACCGCGGCGACGGTACGTCCGGCCAGCGCGATCGCCTTCAGGAGGCCCTGGCGAGGGTCGTCGGCGGCGTGCGGGTTGGCAGCGGACGGTGTGGTGTTCTCGGAATGCGTCATGGCTTCATCCTGGAGGCCGAACAGGTCATCTCCTGACCTATTTCCCGGACAGAATCACCGGCATGAGAGCCGACCGCCTCGTGGCGACCCTGCTGTTCCTCCCGACACGCACCCGTGTGACCGTGGCCGAGGTCGCCGCCGAACTCGAAGTCCCGCCGCGGACGGTGCGCCGCGACGCAGCTGGCCGGGCTCGGAGCACGCGTGGAGGTGCTGGACCCGCCGGAGGCGAGAGAGCGGCTCGCACGTCTGGCGGTCGAGCCGGCAGCCGTGTACGGACCACCGGCTGAGATCTGAACCCTGGCCTCCGCTGTGCCCGCCGGCGCGACCGCGTCACGTCGCTCCGGCGGGTTCGCTCAGCGCAGCTTGTTCACGGCCGTGGTGACGGTGTTCTTGAAGGCGGCGACCGGCGGCGAGCCCCAGTTGCTCTCCCACCCTGACCGGCCGCACTCATCACTGGGCTACCGAACCCCACGTGCCTACGCCGCGATCTGTACCCACTAATCGGCTCGCACGCGTCTGGTGTCGTGTGCCCACATCGCGATCTCGACGCGGTTGCGTGCGCCGAGCTTGGTCATCAACGATGCGACGTGGGTCTTGACCGTGCTCAGGCTGACGAAGAGCTCGGTGGCGATCTCGGCGTTGGTCCGGCCTCGTGCCACGAGCGCGAGCACCTCCTCCTCGCGCTCGGTGAGCGGGTTGCTCGGCTGGACCGGTACCACCGGTGCCTGGTCGGCGAAGGTCGCCAGCAGCCGGCGGGTGACGTTGGGGGCGATCAGCGCGTCCCCGTTGGCCGCCGCGTGGATGGCCTGCACGAGGAGCTCCGGCCCGGCGTTCTTGAGCAGGAAGCCGCGGGCGCCGGCGCGTAGGGCGCCGAGGACGTACTCGTCGAGGTCGAAGGTGGTGATCACGACGACCGCCATCGGGTCCGTCACGTCTGGCCCGGCCAGGCGCCGCGTCACCTCGACGCCGTCGAGCCCGGGCATCCGGATGTCGACGAGAAGGACATCGGGACGCAGCCGGGTCGCCAGGTCGAGCGCTGCGAGCCCGTCTGCCGCCTCCCCCACGACCTCGAGGTCGGGTTGCGCGCCGAGGATCATCACCAGTCCGGTCCGGACCAAGTCCTGGTCGTCGGCCACGACAACACGGATGCTCATGCCAACGCCGCCATCGGCAGCACGGCCTCGACCACCCAGCCACCCTCGGGCCCCGGCCCCGCGGAGAGCGATCCGCCGAGGAGCTGGGCGCGTTCGGCCATGCCCAGCAGGCCGAACCCGGGCTCCGGGGCCGGCCCCGGCTCGGTCTGTCCATCGTCGCTGACACGCAGCCTGACGGCGTCGCCCTCCCGGCGTACGTCGATCGCGACGCGGGTCGCGCTCCGGGCGTGCCGCACGGCGTTGGTCAACGACTCCTGCGCGAGCCGGTAGAGCGCGGCGTCCACGGGTCGCGCCAGCCGGGCAAACGAACCGTCCAGCGAGACCTCGACGACAGGCGTCGTGTGGGCGCGCGCCAGAGCAGGCAGGTCCGCGACACCCAGTTGCGGTGAGTAGGCGACGGCTTCATCCTCACGCAGCACCCGAACCATGGATCTCATCTCTTCCAGGGTTCGCGACGCTTCAGACTCGATCGCGGCCAGAACCTCGGCAGCCTTCTCAGGCTGGATGCCGGCGACCACGCCACCGGCCTGCGCCTGCACCGCGATGGCCGAGACGTGGTGGGCCACGGTGTCGTGCAGCTCTCGCGCCAGCGCCACCCGCTCCTGGTTGCGGATCTCGCGCTGCTGGCGATGCCAGAGGTCCGCGCGGTAGCGGAACACCACCGCGAGGGCGACGAACAACAGCAAGAGGATGCTCCCGCCGAAAACGTCGGCCCAGCCCGCGGAGGTGGCGTACATCCCCAGCGCGACAACGACCGTCACGAACGCCGTCCCCAAGACGATCTCCCGTCCCGAGCCCCACCGCACCAGGGAGTAGAGCAGGATCAGGGCCGCCATCATGGAGTAGAGGCCGAGGTCCCCGGCGTGCGCAGTCAGCTGGAGGACCGAGAGCAGCCCGGCGACCCCCCACCCGACCAGGACGGCCACGAGGGGGCGGCCCCGCCGCCAGAGCAGGGCAGGCATCAGCGCCAGGGCGAGCACCGTCACAAGTGGTCGCCAGACCAAGCCCGGCCGAACGGTGCCCTCAACCAAGGCGGCGGCCGTGAACACGCCCACCAGCAGCCAGTCCAGACGACCGACGGGTGGGGCGTCAGCAGGCCGCGGCTCATGCCAGACGGAGCGCCGGAAAGTGACCACGGCTCCAGCCTAGGCATCGTCGCGCCTCGGCGTATCCGCCGAAAGAACGAGAGGGAGACCGTGCCATCGGCCAGGCGAACCGAAGCCCCCGGGCCGAGGCGCCCGCCGCCGGGCTCAGCGATCGTGGACCTAACGATCCTCACCGCAACAACGGAGCCCACGATGAGAACACGTCAACCCACCACCGCCACACTGGAAGACCAGCGGATCCCGCTGAGAGCCAAGCTCGCCGCGACGTGGACAGCCTTCATGTTCCTCTACGCCTACGTGGACATTCTCAACTTCTTCACGCCCGGCGTCATCAAAGACATCCTCGACGGCAAGGTCTTCGCGTTCGACCTCTCCCAGACCTTTTCGACCACGGCCCTGGCCCTCATGGCCATCCCCATCTTCATGGTCGTCCTGTCGACGACGCTGCCCGCCCGGGCGAACCGCATCACGAACCTCATCGTGGCCTTCCTCTACGTCCCCGTCACGGCGTTCAACGCAGTGGGCGCGTCCTGGCTGTACTTCTACGGCCTTGGCATCGCACTGGAACTGATCCTTCTCGCCCTCATCGTGCGGTACGCCTGGACCTGGCCCCGCACCGCCCCGTCGGCGACCATGGCGTTGCAGTCCCGCGGGACTTGCCGGGACCGGGGTCGGTGAGGGATTCACTTCGGGCGGGTTCGGTGTTGTCGTCCAAGGGCTGCGGAAGAGGGATCCAGACCCTGAATCCGGGCCAGACGGCCGGCCGGCCGGTGATGGGAAGGTGCCAGAGCCGGCGGATCGTGGCGGCTGTCACGTATCGGTCGGTCCACGTGTGATCATCGGGGCAGTGCACTTCGGCCGTGTGGCCGCAGGCCACCAGGACAAGACCGGTGCGCTGTCCCCATCCGAGCTCCGGGCAGGTGATCGGGGCCGGGACGCGCCGGTGGCTCGGCAGTTCCCAGCCCCGCACCGCAGGTCATCGCCCTTGCACCGACCGACACCGAAGCCCTCCCGATACTCGCTCGCAAGAGTGAATCAAGGCAGTTCCAAAGCAACCCGATGAGACACGCCCGACTGTGCCTATCACCGGCGCTCTGCGGTTTCGGGGCCGCGACGTCGAAGTGGCGGCCGCGGCCGCGGCGTGGTTCGTCCTCGCCTGGCTGGTGGTCCGCCTGCGGGGCGACGTGGGCGGGACGCGCTTCGCCGGGCGTACATCGGGGCCTTCGGCCGGCTCGCCGGGCGAGCGCGGCGCACAGGCGCCAGACGGCCGGTTCGTCGAGCTGGGCCCCGGTGGACGTGCAGGACAGCCGGCCCTCGGTACGTCCGTCGAGATGGTCCTGGAGCGCGTCCCAGGTGACCGGCGGGAAGCGAAGTGGATGGCGGCCGAGCTGGACGCGGCCACCGCCAACGACACCGACACCGACACCGACACCGACACCGAGGAGAACACCTGATGACCGACTTCGAGCAGGGGAAGACGCTCCAGATCCGCCGACCCGGCGACGTACCTGCGGGTCCTCCGCTGAGCTGGCCAAGCACCGGAACCTGAACCTGTTGGGCCGCTACAGCTTCACCCCTTCGACACCGGCCGCCGGCGCCCTGCGCCCGCTGCGCGACCCGGACGCGCCGGAGCTGGACGAGAACGACGAGGAGGAAGGCTGCCGACACCTACTCGCTGGTCATCCCGTCACTTCCGCAGCAACGCCTGGCTGCGGCCGGGTCCGCATGCCCCAGCGGGCAAGAGACGGGCCGACAGCGCCCAGTGCCGCGAAGAACAACGCCAGCAGCAGCCAGCCCGTCGTGCCGAGTCCGAGCACCACCGTGGTGAGGAGCGCGGGGGCGAGAGCCTGGCCCGCGCTGAAGCCGAGCCCGAGGACACCTTGGTACTGGCCCTGGGCATGGTCGGGGGCCAGGCCGAAGCCCAGGGCGAAACCCGCCGATGACTCCCAGACCTCTCCCAGGCTGTGGACGAAGATCGCGGCCAGGACCAGTCCCGCCGCGGCCCAGACCGGGGTGTACGCGGCCAGCGCCATCATCGGGCAGCTGACGAGGAAGAGCAGCCCCGCGTTGCGAAACGCCCGGCCGCCGTCGCGCGGGGTCTCGATACGCGAGCCGATCCTGGTCTGCATCAACACACAGAAGAGGGAGTTGACGGCGAACAGCGCGGCCACCGTCCAGCGCGGCGCTTCGGTGTGCTCGGAGATCCAGATCGGCAGGAGCAGCGAGACCACCGGGTACTGCAGTCCCATCGCCCCGTAGAGGGCGGTGAACGCCAGGTAGGGACGATCCGTAAGGACGAGCCAGCGCCGCTGTTGCGGCGGCGCCGCCAGTATCGGATAGCGGGGCAGCAGGAGCAGAAGCACCGCGCACAGGGCGAAGCTCGCCGCGTTGCCGAGGATCAGCGTGACGTAGGCGCCGCGGGTGTCCGCGGCCAGCGCCAGCCCCGCACCCACCGTTCCCAGGACGACGCCCAGGTTGACGAACGTGCGCAGCTTCGCCCGGAAAAGGGCCGGGCGATCACCCCCGACCCGGACCACCAATGCGCCCGCCGCCGCCCCGCCGGCCGCCGCGGCGACCTGGTCGAACGTCGCGATGACCGTGAGCATGGCCCAGCTCTCGACGAGGACGAGGGCCGCCATCGACACCGCCTGGACCGCGAGGGCTGACATCATGATCGTGCGTGCCCCGCGCCGGTCGGCGAGATGCCCGCCTGGTATCCCCGCGCACAGGCCGATCACTCCGGCGATGGTGAGCGCGGCGCCCACCTGCACCGCGGGCAAGCCCACGACCAACGTGAAATAGAGCGCCGACGCCGCGTTGAACAGACCATTACCGACACGGTTGACGAAACTGGCGGCAATCAGCACGCGCTCCGGCCTGTTGTCCCCCGCAATGCGGTCTATTCGGCCTGCCAGGCTGCCCCTGATCATGGACGGCAGGCTAACAGCAGTCGCTGATGCAGCAGCTGTCGGGTTGACGGGCGTGGCGGGCCCGGACGAGGAGGGTTCCACCCCGAAGATCCTGTCGTCGAACGATCGTTTGACGACAGCGCGACGGACGTCCGATGAAGCCGTGCAATCCGGGGGTTCGAGGCGGTGCGAATCCCATCAGATGCGTCAAGAACAGCTCGGGCTGTCCGAGCTTGAGGTCACCTACCCGGCTGTCGCCGCGCAGACCCGCATCGCCCTGGTGAAGAACGGTGATCGCCTGCAATGGCCGATGAGCGATGAGCAGAAGTCCCTGTTTGCCTCCCTGAACGACAAGCCCGGTAGCTGAGATCCCCGTAGCCTCGCTCGGCAGCAACACCGGCCACATGTGCTTGAAGGACGTTTCGACACGGACTGAGATCATCGGTCTGCTTGTCGGTGGGGTGCCGCGGGTAGATCCGGTCGGCCCTAAGATCTCGCCTTCCCCGGGCGGTGCGTGGCGGTGTCCGCGGACCACCCTAGGGTCTGTCGTCGAATGTCAGGACCACATCAGGAGTGAGGCGAGCGTGACGGCGGCTTCGTAGGACCGGGCGGTCTCGTCGTAGCGGGTGGTGATGCCGCACCATTGTTTGAGGCGGTTGAAGCACCGTTCCCTGACGTTGCGTTGCCTGCGGATCTCGCGGTCCAAGGCCGGCGGGCGGCCTCCGCGGCTGCCGTGCCGGGCCCGGTTGCGGGCCTGGTCGGCGCGCTCGGGGATCGTGTGCGGGATGCCGCGGCGGCGGAGCCAGCTGCGGATCGGTTTCGAGCTGTAGCCCGTGTCGCCCAGGACGTGATCGGGCCGGATGCGGGGCCCTCCCGGTCCGATCCGAGGCGCCTTGATCGCTCCCATCACGGCGGCGCACCGGGTGCGGTCGTTGCTGTTCCCGCCTGTCACGACGAAGCCGAGCGGACGGCCTTGGCCGTCGCAGGCCAGGTGAATCTTGCTGGTCAGCCCGCCCCTGGACCGGCCGAGGGCCGGGTCGCGGAGCCCCGTTACGTTCTTCTTGGCCTCGCAATGAGGCTCCCGGACTTCGGCCCCGGTATGCCTTGAGCCCCCTGAAGCGGCGTTAGCGGCGTTCACCGTGCCGTCGGACTGCTGGACCTCGACCTGGAGCCGTACGCCGAGTCCCGACGGTTGCAAGCTGACCGGCGGCTGGTCGGTGGGCTATGGCGACGGCCAGGTGACCGACCCTGCGAAGCTGGACGTCGAGCACGTGGTGTCGCTCGCCGAGGCCTGGGATTCCGAAGTGAGCGTCGGGGACGGTCAGCCCGATGTGGAACTCGGCGTCCATGTCGCCGCCGGCCACCGCCCACGGCGACAGCGCGGTCGACGAGGCCTTGGCCGCGGCCTCGGTGGCGTCCGGCTGTGCGTCGGCCCCGGCGGGGGCCGAGCTGGGGTCGGCCGTGGGCATGAACGAGCCGAAGGAGTGGTACCGGCCCTGGGCGGCGCCGTCCTGGGCCGGTGGGCAGGGCGAGCGTGCCGTGCCGGCACCACGCCGACGTCCACGGCGTCACGATCCGACCTCCGGGCCACGTCTGCGCCAGCCAGGCGGGAACTGTCGCGCCGACGTCTGCCTCGGCCGGCATGCGGCCCCCGCGCCCGAGGGTTCGTCGGCACCAGGGTCCGGTCCGGTGATGGCTGCCTCCGACAGCCTGCGGGTCCGTCTCTTCGGACGCGGCGGGCACGGCTCGACGCCCGAGTCGACCGTCGACCCGGTCGTCATGGCCGCTGCGGTCGTCATGCGGCCCCAGACGATCGTCTCCCGGGAGACGGGTCGCTTGGACGGCGGGGGCAACGAGGGCGTCCACCGGCCGTCGAACCGGAGAGGTGCTTCCCGTGTGTCTTCATCAACCACCCTTCATTCGGGGCTAGTTGAGCCATTCGAGCGCAGGGTATTGACGGTTACATGATCACCGCGTTTCCTGTGACCCGCAACGTTGGATTACGCGTGATTCTGATCGGTTGTGTCGCACTCGCTGGTTACTTCTCACCCTCAGGAGCCCCCCGAATGCCCACCCCGCGCCGCCTGGCCCCCGCGACCGCGACGGTTCTCGCCACAGCTCTCGGCCTCACCGCGTGTTCGACCGGCCAGTCGCCGTCCGGTCCGACCGGCGACGTCCGTCCGGTGACAGGCGCGATCTCCCTGACGTACTTACAGAAGCAGGGTGACCAGGAATACTTCATCGGCGAGGCCGCCGGCGCAAAGGCGAAGGCGGCCGAACTCGGCATCGACCTGAAAGTGGTCAACCTCGGCAACGACGCCAACAGGACCGTCAGCGAGGTCCAGTCCGCGATCGCGCAGAAGAGCAACGGCCTGATCATCGTCGTCCCCGACCCGGCGGTCGGCCCGCAGGTCGTCCAGGCCGCCCTGGACGCCAGGGTCGCCCTTCTCACCTCCGACGACCAGATCTGCACCACCGGCCCGGCCCCCGCCTCCTGCGCGAAGGGTGATCTGGTGCCGCGGATCGGCTTCAGTGGCGAGCAGATGGGCAGCGAGGTCGGCAAGCGGGCCGCCCAGGAGTACGCCAACGCGGGCTGGAGTGCGGCCGACACCCGGACGATCTCCGCCTGGAAGCAGGACGTCACCGTCTGCGGCGACCGGGTCAAGGCCGCGAAGACGGCGTTCACCGCAGCCGCCGGCGCCTCCGTCCAGAACATCGACGTCGCCACCGACAACACCCCGACCGGCGCTCAGGACAAGGTCGCCGCCACGATCACCGCCCATCCGGGGGTCAAGCACTGGATCGTCTGGGGCTGCAACGACGAGAACGTCCAAGGCGGCGTCACCGCCCTGCAGAACGCGGGTATCGGCCCGAGCGACATCATCGGCGTCGGCCTCGGCGCCTACCTCGCCTGCAAGGACTGGAAGTCCGGCAAGCCGTCCGGCATGAAGGCGGCGCTGTTCATCAACGGCAAGGACGTCGGCGCCCTCGCCGTCCAGACCATGTACGACCGCCTCAAGCGCGGCAAGGGCTTCCCCGCCGAGGCGTTCGCCCCGACCCGGATGGTCGACGCCACCACGTGGCGGGCCGCTGGCGTCTCCTGCAACTGACGCGCCCCGTCCCGTCCCACCCCTCCGCGCATCAGTGAGGCTCCATGACCACCGTCGCAGCCACCGGCCTGTCCGCCGAGAACGTCTCCAAGCGCTTCGGCGCCGTCCACGCACTCCACGGCGTCACCCTGCACTTCCCGCCCGGGCAGGTCACCGCCCTGATGGGCGAGAACGGTGCCGGCAAGTCCACCCTGCTGCGCATCCTGACCGGCGACCACCGGCCGACCGACGGGCGGGTGCTGCTGGACGGGACGCAGCTCACCCTCGCCTCGCCGATCGACGCCCGCCGGGCCGGGATACGGATCATCCCGCAGGAGCCGGAGATCATCCCGCACGTCTCGGTCGCCGAGAACGTGTACGTCGGCTCGCTGCCCCGCCACGCCGGGCGCCGACTCGACCGGGCAGAGCTGCGCCGCCGGATCACCGCCGACCTGGCGCGGCTCGGCTTCGCCAAGATCCTCGACCCCGACCTGCCCGGCTTCCGGCTGACCGCCGCCCAGAGCCAGTTGGTGGAGATCTTACGAGCCCTCACCGGCGGCACCCCGCCCCGCGCGATCGCCTTCGACGAGCCGACCTCCTCGCTCTCCGAGCACGAGACCGAGGCACTGTTCACCCTGATCGGGCGTCTGCGCGACCAGGGCATCGCCGTCGTCTACGTGTCGCACCGGATGAAGGAGATCTTCCGCCTCGCCGACCGCATCGCCGTCCTGCGCGACGGCCGGGTCGCGGGCGTCGTCGACGCCTCCGCCACCACCGAGGCGGAGGTCGTCCGCCTGATGGTCGGCCGTGACCTGGCCGGCCTGTTCGCCCGGCAGGAGGTCGCCACCGACCGCGTGGTGCTCGACGTCCGGGGCCTCACCACCGAGGACGTCCGCGACGTGAACCTTCAGGTCCGGGCCGGGGAGGTGGTCGCCCTGGCCGGACTGATCGGCGCCGGCCGCTCCGAACTCGCCCTCGCCCTCGCAGGGGACACGCCGATCCGTTCCGGCACCGTCACCCTCGACGGCAGACGGCTGGACCTGCGCAGCCCGCGCGACGCCATCGCCGCGGGAATCGGTCTGGCCCCGGAGGAGCGCAAGGCCCAGGCCCTGTTCCTGCACCGCACCATCCGCGAGAACACCGCGCTGGTCAGCCACCGCCGGCTGCGTCGCCTTCGCTTCGTCAGGAAGTCCCAGGAGCGCGCCCTCGCCCAGGAGTTCGCCGACCGTCTGCGGGTTCGCGCGCCGTCCGTCGAGACCGAGCTTCGCGCACTGTCCGGCGGCAACCAGCAGAAGGTCGTCCTGGCTCGTTGGCTGGCCCGGAGGCCCAACCTGCTGATCCTCGACGAGCCCACCCGTGGCGTGGACATCGGTGCCAAGGCGGAGATCTACCGGATCATCGCCGACCTGGCCCGCGAGGGTATCGCCGTCTTGGTGGTCTCCTCCGAACTGCCCGAGGTGCTCGGCCTCGCCGATCGCGTCCTGGTGCTGCAGAACGGACGCATCACCGGCGAACTCGGCCGGTCCGAGGCCTCCGAGGAGGCGATCCTCGCCCTCGCCATGGCCGACGACCTCACGGCCCTCGCCCCCGGCAGCGCTGACACCGACCCCCCGACCACCGCGACCGGAGCCGCCCGATGAGCGCCACCACCGCCCCGAGCACCCAGCACCCGCCGAACGGGACCGGACGCGGCCCGCTCCCGCGCGCCCCGCGCGCACTCCTCGCCTCGATCGGCGGGCAGAACGTCGGCCTCCTCGGCGCCCTCGCCGTCGTGGTAGCCCTGTTCGGGTGGCTCGACCCCCACTTCCTCGGCTGGGACAACATCCGTGTGATCGGCGAGGCGGCCACCATCGCAGGACTGCTCGCCGTGGTGCAGACCGTTGTCATCATCTGCGGCGGCCTCGACATCTCCGTCGGCTCCCAGACCGGCCTCGCCTCCGTGGTCAGCGCGATGGTCTTCACCGCCACCGGCTCCAGCGCCCCGCTCGGCATCGGCGCCGCCCTGCTCGCCGGCGCCGCCGTCGGCCTGTTCAACGGCACAGTGATCATCCACGGCCGGGTCAACCCCACCATCGCCACCCTGGCCGGCCTCGCCGCGTACAAGGGTCTCGCCCAACTCGTGTCCGACGGCCGGGCACAGGGCTACGTCCTCGACGACTCCGTGTTCGTCTTCCTCAGCCGGGGCAGAATCGCCGGGCTGCCGACCATGGTCTGGATCCTGGCGCTGGTCGCGGCCGCGGTGCACGTCCTGCTCACGTACACCGACATCGGCCGCAACATCTACGCGCTCGGCGGCAACGACACCGCTGCCCGACTGGCAGGCATCAACCTCAACAAGTACCTGATCTCGGTGTACGCGCTGACCGGCATGGTCGCAGCCCTCGCCGGTGTGCTGCTCACCGCGCGCACCGGCTCCGGGCAGCCGGTCTCCGGAAGCGAGGGCCTGGAACTCCAGTCGATCACCGCGGCCGCGCTCGGCGGCTGCGCCCTCAAGGGCGGCAAGGGCACCGTCGGAGGCACCCTGCTCGCGGTCGCCCTGCTCGGCGCCCTCCAGAACGGGCTCACCGTCCAGGGCATCAACAGCTTCTGGCAGAACGTCGCCCAAGGGCTCCTCCTGGTGGCCGCCGTCGTCATCCAGCAGCGCCGCAACCGCGACCGCGCCGTAGGCCTGCCCACGTAGATCCATGCCTGCCGTTCCCCCACCCATGGGAGCCTCTGTGCATCTCTTCAGCCCCACGGCCCGGTTGTCCGCCCGCCGAACCGCCGTCAGGGCGGGCGGCACCCACAGCCCCGGACGCCCACCCCCCAACCGGCGACGGCTACTACACCGTGGCCGGCGCGGCCAGCGGCAAGGCCCGGGACCTGGCCCTACCAGACCACCTGGCCGCCCGGCACCCATGACGCCCCAGTGGTCCAGCAACCCGGCTCCGACACCACCGCCCAGCAGTGGCCGCCGGTCCGGGTCGACTGACCAACCCCCAGACAGGAGAATCGACTTGGCTCTGTCCACACGCGGGATCCGGCATGCCCTCACCGCGACGACCACCTCGCTGGCCATGCTGTTCGGCGGCGGAGCCCTCGCCGTCACGGCCGCCACCGGCCTCCAACTGAGCGCCGCCCCCTCGGCGGCGGCCGCCGACAACACCCTGGCCCGCACGCCCGCCATGGGCTTCAACAACTGGAACTCCACCCACTGCCGTGCCGAGTTCAACGAGTCCATGGTCATGGGCATCGCGGACATCTTCGTCTCCCAGGGCCTCAAGGACGCCGGCTACCAGTACGTCAACCTCGACGACTGCTGGGCCCTGCCGAACCGCGACGCCTCCGGCAACCTGGTGCCGGACCCGGTCCGCTTCCCGAACGGCATCAAGGCGCTGGCCGACTACGTGCACGGCAAGGGCCTGAAGTTCGGCATCTACTCCAGCGCCGGCACCAAGACCTGCGACACCCTCGGCTTTCCCGGCGGTCTCGGCCACGAGCAGCAGGACGCCAACCTGTGGGCGTCCTGGGGCGTCGACTACCTCAAGTACGACAACTGCAACAACCAGGGTGTCGACGCCCGGCAGCGCTACCGGGCGATGGGCGACGCGCTGAAGGCCACCGGCCGCCCCATCCTCTACAGCATCTGCGAGTGGGGCCAGAACGAGCCGTGGACCTGGGCACAGGACCTCGGCAACTCCTGGCGCACCACAGGGGACATCACCGACTCCTGGTCCAGCATGGTCGGCATCGCGCACGCCAACCAGCCGCTCGCCCCGTACGCCGGTCCGGGCGCCTGGAACGACCCGGACATGCTGGAAGTCGGCAACGGCGGCATGACCGACACCGAGTACCGCACCCACTTCAGCCTCTGGGCCCAGATGTCCGCGCCCCTGCTGATCGGCAGCGACCTACGGAGCGCGAGCGCGCAGACGCTGGCCATCCTGAAGAACACCGACGTGATCGCGGTCGACCAGGATCCGCTGGGAGTGCAGGGAACCGTGCTCTCCAGCAGCGGTGGCCTGGTCGTCATGAGCAAGCCGCTGGCCGACGGCAGCCGGGCGATCACCCTGACCAACGAGACCAGCCAGCCCCGGACCGTCACCACCACCGCGGAGGCCGCCGGGATCGGCGGTGCGCCCTCGTACTCGCTCAAGGACCTGTGGTCCAAGCAGACCACCACGTCGACCGGCTCGGTCAGCGCCTCGGTGCCGTCGCACGGGACCGTGATGTACCGGGTGACCCCGAGCGCGCCGATCGCGCTGCCCGCCGGCCTGCACCAGCTCGGCGACCTGGCGTGGACCTCGGCGACCAACGGCTGGGGCCCGGTGGAGCGCAACAGGAGCAACGGCGAGAGGGGTTCCGGCGACGGGCGCGCCCTCACCGTCGGCGGAACCGCGTACGCCAAGGGCCTGGGCACCCACGCGGCCTCCGAGGTCCGCTACCACCTGGGCGGGACGTGCAAGAACCTCACCGTCGACGTCGGAGTCGACGACGAGTCCGGCAACAACGGCTCGGTGGTCTTCCGGGTGTACCGCGACCAGAGCCTGGCCGCTGACAGCGGGGTGCTCCGGGGCAGCGATCCGGCGAAACGCCTCAGCGTCGACCTCACCGCCGCGAACGACCTGCGGCTGGTGGTCACCGACGCCGGCGACGGCAAGGACTACGACCACGCCGACTGGGCGGGTGCGCGCCTCGCCTGCGGCGACGGGCCGGCCGCCGGCAGCCACGCCCTCGGCGACCTGACCTGGACCAGTGCGGTCAACGGCTGGGGCCCGGTGGAGCGCGACCGCAGCAACGGCGAGCAGGCCGCCGGTGACGGCCGTACCCTGACCATCGGCGGTACGCAGTACGCCAAGGGCCTGGGCACCCACGCCGCCTCCACCGTCACGTACTACCTGGGCGGTTCGTGCACCCGCCTGAGCACCGACGTGGGCGTCGACGACGAGGTCGGCAGCCGTGGCTCGGTGGTCTTCCGGGTGTTCGCGGACGGAACGAAGGTGGCCGAGAGCCCCGCTCTGGGCGGCAGCGCAGCCGCCGCCCACCTCGACGCCCCGCTTACCGGCGCCTACGAGCTCACCCTCCAGGTCGCCGACGCCGGCGACGGCAACGGCTACGACCACGCCGACTGGGCCGCCCCCCTCCTCACCTGCGCCTGATCGCGACGCCCCGGCCGCGGGATGTGCTTCGGCTCTCCGCGGTCGGGGCGTTGCGGGCGGTCGGTCGCGGCCGGACCGTGCAGCCACACGATCACGAGGAGGTCGTGCCATGAGGGTTGCGGAGGGCATGCACCAGGAGGGCCTCCGGACCCAGGCTGACCAGCGGTTTCATGCGGCGAGTGACGGCGTACGTGCCGTGATCAATCGTTGTTCGAATGCGGCTGGTGTGAGGTGGCCGAGGGCGGAGTTCCCATGCCCCCGCGCCCCGTGGCCGCATCCTCCCACCGCGACCGGCCGAGACCGCGATCCTCGTCCGTACGCACCCCTGGACGGCTGCCGTCATCCTCAGTATGGCCGCGTGCCCCCAGTTCGGCGTGCTCGGGCGATCAGCCGCGCCTGTCCGTGACGGCTCTCCAACGATGACGGGGGTGCCGTCCCGCGCCCCGTGGCGCATGGCGTCCTGGGGGTGCAGGGCGAGACAGCCGTTCGTGTCGAGCAGGAGGTTGCCGCCGCGCCGGGTCATGCTGCCGGAGTTGCAGGGGGCCCAGCGGCATCCGATGACGAGCGGGAGCGGGTAGCCGGCGTCCTCCGCAGGAACTTCTGGAGGAGGTAGTTCTCCGCGTCGGTGGCCCGGGCGGAGGAGATCTCGGCGACCGCGTCGGGACCGCCGCCCTCGTCGCCCTGGTCCTGCCGGACCGCTCGGCAGTGCGGCCGGCGCGCCGGCACACGCGGTCGCGGCGCCCGCCCCCTGCGGCACCAAGGTGTCCGACTACACCGGCACCGCCCTCGCCGACACCCCGTTCAAGGGCGAGATCACCATCACTGAGCCCGCCTTCAACGACCGCGCTAGCACCCTCACCCCGACCAGCCCGAACTCCACCCTCCCCAACATCGAGATCACCATCTCGGAGACGGAGACCACCTCGGCAACCGGCGACCTCACCCGGAATCGGGCAGCGCCCAGGACCAGGACCACCCCGCTTCCGAGCCGGGTCTCCACGCCGCCCGCATGCGCGGCACGACGATGTGCGGTACTCCTCGGAGGTGAGAGCCGGTGAGCTTCGGCCGTTAGCCGCCGACGTCCACCGTCCGTCCATCCGGAGTCGCACGAGACGGAGACAGTCGCCATGGGGCCAGTCGGCACGATCGGACTCGACGGCTCACCCGAAATCATGGCCGCCGCTCGCTGGGCGGCCGACGAGACCGAGCGCCGCACGCTCACACTGCGCCTGATGCGCTCCTGGCCTGTGCTCGTCCCCGAACCGGCCCACATCCCCTCGGGGATCGATCGGAACCACGGGGCGAAACGCCTCGCGCACCAAGCTCAGACGGAACTCCAGGAGCTCCATGCAGGCCTCGTGATCGTCAGCAGCCCGGCTGCCGACGACGCCGAGCATGCCCTGCAGAAGCCGGCCTCGGAGTTCGAGCCGACAGTGCTCGGATCACTCGGCCGTCCCCATGGCTGAATCGAACCGCCTCGGGGAGGCGATCACGTCAGCGCGTCAGGACGACGCGTCCGTGCTACGGACCGCCGCCTCCGGCACCGGCGCCGACTCGCTTCCGCGGGCGGCGGTGTACGAGACCCACACCGCGGTGGTGTTCTTCGTCGGCGAGCGGGCCTACAAGCTCAAGAAGCCGGTGGACCTGACGTTCCTGGACTACACCACCGTCGAGGCGCGGCGGGTGGCGTGCGAGCGGGAGGTCGCTCTCAACCGTCGCTTCGCCCCCGACGTCTACCTGGGCGTGGGCGAGTTGAGCGTCCCGCACTCGGCATCACCCGAACCTCTCGTGGTGATGCGACGCATGCCGGCGGAGCGCCGCCTGGCCCGGCTCGTACGGGAGGGCGCGGCTGTCGACGATGACCTGCGGGCCGTCGCCCGACTGCTCGCCACCCACCACGCCAAGGCGGTCCGCACGCCGGACGTGGACGCGCAGGGCACGAGGGACGCACTGTCCTCCCGCTGGGAGGCGAGCTTCGCACAGGTCCGTGCACTCGACGCGGATGGCCACGCGCCCGAGGGCGTGGAGGAGATCGAGGGGCTGGTCCGCCGCTACCTCGCCGGCCGCGAGTCGTTGTTCGACATGCGCATCGAGCAGGGCCGGATCGTCGACGGACACGGCGACCTACTTGCCGAGGACATCTTCTGCCTCGACGACGGCCCCCGGGTGCTGGACTGCCTGGAGTTCGACGACCACCTCCGCTACGTCGACGCCCTCGACGACGCCGCCTTCCTCGCCATGGACCTCGAACAGCTCGACGCACCCGAGGCTGCGGCATTCTTCCTCGCCCGCTACAGCGAGTACTCCGGCGACCCCTCGCCCCCCTCACTGCGCCACCACTACGTCGCCTACCGCGCCTTCGTCCGCGCAAAGGTGGCCCTGATCCAGGAACGCCAAGGTGCGCCCGGCGCCGCCCCCGCCGCACGGCACCTCATCACGACGACTCTGCGTCACCTACGCGCCTCCGTCATCGGCCTCACGCTCGTGGGAGGACTCCCCGGCAGCGGCAAATCCACGCTCTCCGGCGCGCTGGCCGACCGCTTGGGCGTCACCTTGCTCAGCAGCGACCGTCTCCGCAAGGAGCTCGCGGGCATCCCTCCCGACCGGCCCGCTCCCGCCCCCTATGGCGAGGGCCTCTACACACCCGAATGGAGCGGCCACACCTACGAGACGCTGCTCGAGCGCGCGTCCGCCCTGCTCGCCCGCGGCGAATCCGTCGTTCTGGATGCCTCCTGGTCGGACGGGAGGCAGCGCGAAGCCGCTCGGCTCGTGGCCGAGCGAACGAGCGCCGACCTCGTGGCCCTGCACTGCCAGGTCCCGTACGACATGATCGCGGCCCGCCTCGACACCCGGACCGCCGGACCGTCCGACGCCGACCTCGGCGTAGCCACCGCCATGGCCGCTCAGGAGCCGCCCTGGGCAGAGGCCGTCGCGATCGACACGAGCGGTCCCCTGGAGGCCGCTGTCACCCAAGCGCTGTCGGCGGTACGCCCGTACGGCTCCAGCCCCTTGGTCTTCCGGCGGCCCTACATGGCGGCGGACTAGGGTGATCACAGTCCTTGGCGTCGGGCACGTCAAGGTCCATCAGCACCGCCCGGTGGCCGGCAAGGTCAAGACCGTCGGCGTCAAGCGCGAGGGCCGCAAGTGGTTCGTCGTCCTGACCGCCGAGCGGGCACAGACTGAGCCGCTGCCCGCCACGGGGTCCGTGATCGGCATCGACATGGGCACAGCCAACTTCCTCACCGACTCCAACGGTGAGCATGTCCCCAACCCCCGCCACGCCCGCTGCGAGCACGACGTCATCGCGCACGAAGCCCTCAAGATCCGCAACATGCGCAAGGCCCCGCCCCCGAACCCGACCCCGAACAGCCGGTCAGCTTCCTGCCCGACGGGGCCGCCGCCAAGGAGAACCGGCCCACACAGGAAGAGTTCCACTGCCTCTCGTGCGGCCACCAGGCACACGCCGACCACCTGGGAGCACTCAACGTTCTACGGGCCGGGCTGGTCCGTCGCAACGCCGACCAGGCATAGCGAGAAGCCCCCTCCTTCAAGAGGGGGAGGAGTCACGTGCGGCAGGGGTGAGCGTCGGTCTCGTAGTCGGCGTCAGTCGGGCGCCGTGGCGCGCAGGTCGGCCAGCAGCTCGGCCTGGCCCGTGAGTACGCCGGAGAGGATCGAGCGTGCCACCGCGAGCAGTTCGGCCACCTGAGGGTCGGTCAGCGAGTAGAAGACGCCCGAGCCTTCGCGGCGCGCTACGACCAGGTTCGAGCGGCGCAGCACCGCGAGCTGTTGGGAGAGGTGCGCGGCCTCGACCCCGATCTCGGTCAGCATCTCGGACACGCCGTGTTCCCGCACGCTGAGCAGCTCCAGGACGCGGATGCGCACGGGATGTCCGAGCGTTTTGAAGAACTCCGCCTTCAGTTGATAGAGCGGCGCGCTCACCGTGCGCACCGCCCGCGCGCGGGGGAGGCCGCTGGGGCGCCGTGGGGCCGCCGCCGTGCCTGCTCCGTAGATCGCTTCCACCCAGAACTCTTCGCCATGGGGACCATCCTCGCGCCTTCCCGTCGGCCTGACGGCCTCGCGAATTGCTAAGATTGGCAATTGCGAAGGAAGCGGCACGGTGGTCCTCGACCTGTCGCAACTCCTGGGCTGGAGTGTGGAAGGGGAGAGGGCGGTGCTCAGTACGGCCGCCAGGCTGAAGAAGGCCGAGCGTTCGCTCGCCGTCTGCGGTGTCGGCCACCTGGACACCGCGGACGTGTGGACGACCCGCAGGGAGGACACGGGCGTGTACGGGGACGTCGAGACGGCGCTGCGCGCCGTGGCCCGGCCACCGGGCTGACGACGGGTGAAACCCGGGCCCCACTCCTTGCCGCACGGACGAGGAGTGGGGCCCAGGGGTCCAGGTTTGGTGACGGACGGTCACCTCTGATGCGGAGCGGGAACGTTCTGTGTGCCGGGCCACTCGTCGCTGCACCACTCCCGCTGTCCCCGGCCTGCACTGTGGTGGGCGGTGAGCGCCGTCTCCAGGTCGCAGTGGACCGGGATGTCGGGGTGGTCGCCGGTGGGTACCAGGGAACCGTCGGCAGGGATCGCGGCGAGTTCCAGGCCGCGCCCTTCGGCCTCCAGGCGCCGGGCGGCGTCCGCGACCGCCAGCTGCCCGCCGGCCGACCAGCCGCGCAGTGCGGTGAGATCGAGGATGACCGGACCGGTCCCGCGGGCGAGGACCCATCCCACGGCACCGTCGAACCGCCCGATCGCGTCCGCACCCAGGAAGCCGGCGAGGGCGAGCACGCCCAGGCCGGGGTGGGTGGTGTAGCGCCATTCGATGGTCATGTCGTTGCCTTCGTCTTCACAGGGGGAGGGTGATCCACACGGCTTTGCCACCGCCGTCGGCGTCCCGGCGCACGACGCAGGTGCCGCCGGACTCCACCATGACCTCGGCGATGGTGGCCAGCCCGCCCGTCCCGCCGGCGGCGAACACACCGGGGTGGTACGGGTGGCGGTCGTGCACGGCGAAGGCGAGCGTGTACTCGCCGGCTGCGAACGTCACGGTGAGGCTGGGGGAGGAGACGGCCGCGTGCCGGACGCTGTTGGTGACCAGCTCGCTCAGGATCAGCAGGGCCGGCGCCACGGTCGGGTGTGAGGCGGTGATGCCCCACTCGTCGAACGTCATCTCGGCCGTCTCGCGCACCAGCCGCACCGACGCCGGCACGGTCGGCGCCGTCAGTACATGCCGCAACGGAAGCACCTCCACGCCCGTACTCACCTCGTCTCCGGGGTGCCCAGGCGGTAGCCGGCCACGGTCTGTGGGGTGATGCGCAGCAAGGTGTCGTGCGGCCCGTACGCCCAGCCGGGAAGGGTGCGCAGGTAGTGGGCGGCCTCGACCGGGTCGCTGACCGGTTCGGCCGGGCCGGTCACGGTCACGCTCCAGCCCGTGCCCGCGGGCAGCCGGACCTCGTCCGCCTGGTAGGTGAGAAGGGGACGGCCGGCGGCCGCCTCCGCCTGCACAGGGGTGCGGACGATCAGCCGTCCGTACTCGAGGACGTGCACGGCCGGGCGGACGACCGCCTGTCCCCGCTGGATGTGGACGAGGCGTCCGTGGGCGGCGCCTTCGAGCAGCCACAGGGCTTCGGCTCCGGAGACCTCGATCATGCGACGAGTGGTCGGAATCGTCATCGAGGGGCCTCCTCGGTGGCGGTGGGAGCGTGCTGCCGGGGCGCGGCGGACAGTATCCCGACGCCTTTCAGATGGGCCCGGGCCCCGGCGATCGCCTCGGGCGTCGTCGCGAACTCGCGCCCCTTGAGGCGCAGTGCGTCCAGCGCCCCGACGGAGGCGAGGGCCTGCCTCTGGCCAGGGCGTATCCCGGACGTCATCACCACGATCCCGCGCCGGTTCAGCTTCTCGACGGCGTCCTTGAGCACGAGCGCTCCGGTGGCGTCGATGGTGGTGATGCGGGACATGCGCAGAATCACGACCCGGACGTCCGCCACCTCGGTCAGTTCGAGCAGGAAGCGGTGGGCGGCGGCGAAGAAGAGCGGTCCGTCGATCCGGTACGCCACGATGTGCTCGGCGAGCAGCGCGTGCTCCTCCTCGCTGTGCTCGCCGGGCAGGTCGGCACGGAAGTCGACCTCGGCCAGGCGGGCCTGCTTGGCCACGGCCCGCAGGGCGAGAGCGCCGGCCACGACGAATCCGATGATCACCGCGTACACGAGGTCGAGTGCGAGGGTGGCGACGGCGGTCAGCACCAGGACGACGGCGTCGGAACGGGTGGCCTTCGCCATCGCGCGCAGCGAGCCGACCTCGACCATGCGGACCGCGGTGGCGAGCAGGACACCGGCGAGTGCCGCGAGCGGGATCTTCGACACCAAAGGGGCGGCCGCGAAGACGATGATCGCGAGGACGGCGGCGTGCGTGAGGGCGGCGAGCCGGGATGAGGCCCCCGTCCGGACGTTCACCGCGGTGCGGGCGATGGCACCGGTCGCGGGGACGCCCCCGAACAGCGGCGCGGCCAGGTTCGCGAGCCCCTGACCGAACAGCTCCCGGTCCGGGTCGTGCTTCTGCCCCACCGTCATCGCGTCGGCGACCTGCGCGGACAGCAGCGATTCCAAAGCGGCGAGCGCCGCAACGGCCACGGCCGGGGCGAGCAGGGTGCCCAGCGCGGACAGGTCGACGAAGCCGAGCGAAGGGGCGGGCAGTCCGGCGGGCAGGTCGCCGATCGGCGCCGCCGCGTCCAGGTGGAAGACCTGCGCGACGGCCGTGGCGGCGATCACCGCGACGATGGAGAACGGGATGGTGGGCCGCCACCGGGCGCCGCCGAGCATGACGGCGGCGACGCCCAGCGCGAGCCCGAGGGCCGTCCAATTCGGGGCCTGGACGAACGCCTCGACGGCGCGCCACGTCACCTCCAGGACCCGGTCGCCCTCGGGTTTGGGGACCCCGAGGGCACTGGGAACCTGCTGGAGTCCGATGACGAGCGCGATCCCCAGGGTGAAGCCCTCCACCACCGAGGCGGGGAGGTATGCCATGTACCTGCCGGCCCGGGCGAGGGCCAGCCCGATCACGATCACACCGGCGATCAGCCCGACCGTGAGGACACCACCGGGGCCGTACTGCGCCACGATCGGAACGAGGACCACGGTCATCGCCCCGGTCGGCCCGGACACCTGGAGGTTCGAACCACCGAACACGGCGGCGAGCGCCCCGGCCACCACGGCGGTCGCGAGCCCGGCCTCGGCCCCAAGGCCGGAGGAGACGCCGAATCCGAGCGCGAGCGGCAGCGCCACGATCGCGACCGTCAGCCCCGCCAGCAGATCACGCCGAGGATTGCGGGTCATGGCGGCGAAGTCGGCACGCACGGGCAACAAGGAGCGCACCCGGCTCACAACCCTGTTCACTGCGCCGCGACCTCGGCCTCGCGCAACTCTTCCAGCAGTTCGTTCTGCCCCGCCAGCATCTCGGTGAGGATGCGCCGCGCCGCCTGCATGAGATCGGCGACGTCGCCCCCCGCGAGCCGGTAGACCACCGTGGAGCCCTCGCGTGTCGAGGTCACGATCCCCGACCGCCGGAGCACTGCCAGCTGCTGGGAAAGCGCGGGCGGCTCGACCTCGATCGCTGCGAGCAGGTCCCGCACCGCCTGAGGCCCGTCCTGGAGGAGCTCGAGGACACGGATGCGCACCGGGTGCCCCAGCATCCGGAAGAACTCGGCCTTGGCCTGGTACAGCGGAACCGACACGGTCGCGCACTCTCCTCATCGCCCCGTGTGAGCGTGGGGCGTCGATGGGTGCTGCGTCCGCGACTACCTGCGGACACAGCCAATCCATCATGTATCGAATTGCCGAATTATGCAATTCATGGATACGTCTGCACGGGGCGCCTTCGGCGCTGGTCAGGCCTTCTTGACCACGCTGGACTTGAGCTGCATGGGTCCGAAGCCATCAACCTTGCAGTCGATGTCGTGCCCGTCGACGCCGTCCACGAGCCGGATGTTGCGGACCTTGGTGCCGGCCTTGATGCCGGACGGGCTGCCCTTGACCTTCAGCGTCTTGACGACGGTGACGGTGTCGCCGTCGGCGAGGACATTACCCACCGAGTCCTTGATCACCTTTTCGCCGGGCGTGGCGGGCTCACTGGTGGCGTCGGACGTGGCCGGCCACTCATGGCCGCATTCGGGACAGACAAGCAGCGCGCCCATCTCGTACGTATAGGCGCTGGAACACTCGGGGCAATGCGGAAGGCTCTCGTTCATGCGCCGATCTTAGGCCGGACCGAGCGGCGACTCCCACGTGCTCCCGGCCTGTGGGCGCACCGGACCCAAGGGCCGGGTGGTGATCCCACGGCCCGCCGACCGTCGCCCGCGAACGCCTCCACCGCGGCGCCTTCTCAGGGAAGAGCGCTGGTCCGGGGCGTCTGCTGGATCCGCCCTGAGGGCTAGGCCGTGTTTTAGAAGTGGGCTTCGCCGTTCGCCCTGCGCCGTGATGATCGCGGTGTGGGGCGAGGGGATCTTTCTGACGAGCAGTGGGCCGTGCTCGAGCCGATGCTGCCGGTCGCGATGCGGGGCAGGCCGGCGGTGGGGCGGAGGAGGCTGATCGATGGGATCCGGTGGCGGGTTCGTACCGGTGCTCCGTGGCGGGATCTGCCGTCGGAGTACGGGCCGTGGCAAACGGTCTACGGACTCTTCCGCCGCTGGCAACGTGATGGCACCTGGCCCGAATTGCTGACCGGACTGCAGGCCCGGGCGGACGCGGGCGGGCTGATCACGTGGGAGGTCAACGTCGACTCCACGATCTGCCGGGCCCATCAGCACGCTGCAGGCGCCCGCCGCGACGGACAGGCCCAGAAGGAACCGCCGGGCGGCACCCGCAGCGAACCCGACGACCACGGCCTGGGCCGGTCCCGGGGAGGCTTCACCACCAAGATCCACCTGGCCTGCGAGCAAGGCCAGCGGCCGCTGTCTCTACTGGTCACCGCAGGTCAGAGTGGTGACAGTCCTCAGTTCGCCGCCGTCCTGGAAGGCATCCGGGTCCCCCGCACCGGACCGGGCCGTCCCCGTGTCCGTCCCCTGCGAGTGCGGGGCGACAAGGCGTATTCGTCCCAGGCCAACCGGGCCTACCTGCGAAAGCGGGGAATCCGGTGCACGATCCCCGAGCCTGCCGACCAGGTGGCCAACCGCAAGCGGCGGGGGAAGGCCGGCGGGCGGCCTCCGGCGTTCGACCGCGAGGACTACAAGGCCCGGCACGCGGTCGAGTGCGGGATCAACCGGCTCAAGCGCAACCGTGCGGTCGCCACCAGGTTCGACAAACTCGCCGTCCGCTTCGAAGCCACCGTCCTGATCGCCGCGATCGGCGAATGGTTATGACCGGTCTGAGCTGTCGGTTCCTCATGCAATGCTGACCGCGACCAGGATCGACAGGGTGAGGGAGAGACAGCGATGGGGGCTCAGTACTACGGCGCCGACAGCGAGAACGGCGACCGCATCGACGACCCCTCCGAGGACGCGCTGTTCATGATGATCAGCGACCTCAACAACTCCGACAACACCTTCGTCGTCGTCCAGCCCGACGAGGACGACCCCGTCTGGTTCGCCTCCGTGGCCGTCCTCGATGAAGGCGGTTACGAGATCGTCCGCCGTGACACCTCCCGCGACGAGCACGAGGTCACCACGGCGACCAGCATCAGCAACATCGCCCGCGACCTCACCATCTGGATGGCCGCCCGCGACTTCCCCGGACGGCCAACCAAGCAGGTCAGCGAGTTCTAAAACACGACCTAGGCCCCGTGGCTCGCCCCAGGGGGCGGCGGCGTGGTGGGACCTTCGGTCCGCATGACTGTGACAGGGTCCGTGAGATCTTGAAGCGGCGGAGGAGAGGAGCCTCATGTCGCAGCACGCCCGACCGAGCGATTCGGGGTGGCGCCGTTTGGTACCTGGCACGCCTGGAATCGCTGTCCTCGCCCACTACGAGCGCTCCTGGCTGCGCGGCGACCTGCTGGCGGGCGTGACCGTCGTGGCGTATCTCGTGCCGCAGGTCATGGCGTACGCGACCGTGGCGGGGCTGCCGCCCGTCGCCGGGCTGTGGGCGATTCTGCCCGCACTGGCGTCGTACGCGCTGCTCGGCTCGTCACGGCTGTTGTCGGTCGGGCCGGAGTCCACGACCGCGCTGATGACCGCTACCGTTGTCGCACCGCTCGCAGCCGGGGATCCAGGGCGATACGCCGTACTGGCGGCCGCGCTGGCCGTCGCGGTCGGGCTGCTGTGCGTGGCGGCGTGGGCGGCCAGGTTCGGCTTCGTCGCCGATCTCCTCTCGCGGCCGGTCCTGGTCGGCTATCTCGCGGGCGTGGCGCTGATCATGATCGTGGATCAGCTGCCGAAGATGACTGGCGTGAGCACCACTGGGTCAGGCTTCTTTCCGCAGCTGGTGTCCTTCGCGCAGAACCTGTCCGAGGCCCAGCCGGCCACCCTCGTCGTCGCAGTCACCGCCCTCGTCCTCCTCTTCACCCTTCCGCTCTTCCTGCACGCGGTGCCTGGGCCGCTTGTGGTGGTCGGGCTCGGAACCGTGGCGGTGGCGGCGTTCGGTATGGAAGAGCATGGCGTCGCCGTGATCGGAGACGTGCCGGCCGGGCTGCCCCACCCGGCTCTGCCGGCCTTCGACGAGCTGTCGCGGTTGATGGTTCCGGCGCTCGGCCTCCTCCTCGTGGGCTACACGGATGTCATCCTCACCGCGCGCGCCTTCGCCACCGGCGACGAGGTCGGGCGCCTGGACGCCAACCAGGAGTTGCTGGCCCTGGGCGCCGCGAACCTCGGCGCGGGCGTCCTGAGCGGGTTCCCGGTGAGCAGCAGTGCCAGCCGCACTGCGCTGGCGCACTCCACGGGCGCGCGAAGTCAGGTGTACGCGCTGACCGCCGGTGCGGCCGTTCTCGCCGTACTGCTGTTCCTCGGACCGCTGCTGAGCCTCACTCCGGTTGCCGTGTTGGGCGCCCTCGTCGTCTACGCCGCCGTCAAGATGATCGACCTGGCGGGCTTCCGGCGGCTGGCCTCCTTCCGCCGCAGGGAACTCCTGCTGGCCGTCGCCTGCCTGTGCGGCGTGCTGTCCCTGGACATTCTCTACGGGGTGCTGGTGGCGGTCGGCCTGTCGGTGGCCGAGCTGCTGACGCGGGTCGCGCGCCCGCATGATGCCGTCCAGGGGTTGGTTCCCGGCGTGGCCGGCATGCACGACGTCGACGACTATCCGGAAGCCCGTACGATTCCTGGGCTGCTCGTCTACCGGTACGACTCGCCGCTGTTCTTCGCCAACGCGGAGGACTTCCGGCGCCGTGCACTCGCCGCCGTCGCGGAACAGTCCGGGCCCGTCCACTGGTTCGTGCTCAATGCCGAGGCCAATGTGGAGGTGGACATCACCGCGCTGGACTCCGTCGATGAGCTGCGTGGGGAACTGGGCGGTCGCGGAATCGTGTTCGCGATGGCACGTGTGAAACAGGACCTGCGCGACGATCTCGACGCCTATGGGCTGACCGAGTCGGTCGGTGCCGATCTGATCTTCCCGACACTGCCCACGGCGGTGGCCGCGTACCGGGACTGGCAGCGCGCCCGCGAAGGCGGTTCTCCTGAGTAGGAGTCACCGCCGTTCAGCCCGGCTACCGCCAGGCGCAGCGAGGCATGTGGGGCGATGCCGCTTCTGCGAGGAGGTCCGGCGCCCCGTCGGGCAGTTCGGGCGCCGAGAGGTGGTCGGCAGGCGCGTTCCGGTCGGACCCGAGGTCGGCTCCGCAGCGCCGTCGGAGGGACGTGACCCGGTCCAGCGTGGTGCGGCAGCCTCGCGGACGTGGCCGACCACCCTGCCGGCTGCCGGTCGTCAGCGCTCGCCGACCCGGTCCGCGAGGGGTGCGCTTCATTCGGTGACGCGGACCGCGAGCGCCGGGCGGATGGCGGCCGCGCGGCGCGCCGGTCCGATCGTAGCCAGGAGGGACGCGGCGAAGGTGGCTGCGGCCAGGACGCAGATGCTGGTCCATTCGACCGGGAAGCCTCCTTCGAGGCCCTCGAACGCGGCGCTGTTGGCGTACATCAGCCAGGTGGTGAGCACGCCCAGGAGGGAGCCGAGCACGATTCCTTCCACGGCGATGAAGGAGCTCTCCCAGAGGAAGGACCGCTGGACCGTCCGTGCCCGGAAGCCGAGGGCCCGCAGGATGCCTATGGTGCGACGGCGTTCGCGTACGGCTCGGACCATGACGACGCCGAGGCCGGTGATGCCCACGCCGAGGCCCAGGGCGAGGAAGCCCTGCATGAGGCGGAAGAAGGCGGTGCTGGAGTCGAACTGTTGGCGGATGTCAGACTCGATGGGTGTGGCGACCAGGCTGGACGAGAGCTGCTCGCCCTGCAGTCGGGTCGCCAGGGCGTCGGGGGAGGTTCCGGTGCTGGTTCTCACCAGTGCGGAGGCGTTCTGTGCCTGGGCGCCGAAGAGCTCGCGCGTCGCCTGCTCGCCCAGCACCACGGGGTAGGTGGTCGAACTGGCGCCGGTGCCCGGGTAGAAGACCAGCCCGTTGCTGAGCACGCCCGCGATGACCTTCTCCTCGCTGCGGCCCGTGCGGGGGTCTGTCAGGGTGAGGGTGTCCCCGGGGTCGTAGTAGTCGCCGGCAGGGCCGCCGGTGCTGCCGAAATAGCCGTCGAGTACGACGTAGCGAGGGTCGGAGGCGAGGGCCTGCCATACGGCGGCGTCGTTGGCCAGTCCGGGCAGTCGCTCCCGGAACGTGATGCCGGTGATCGCTCCGTCGGGAACGCCGACGACGGCGGTGTCCAGCGGTCGAGAGCTGCGGTGTCCCGGGTCGGTGGCCCGTCCTGCAGCGTTGACCAGCGGTGTGACCGTCGCGATCTCGGGGGCGGAGGGGCCGCCGCGCAGGTCGACGAGCAGTCGGTCGCCTGCGACCTGCGGGTTGTAGTCCAGTCGCAGGGAGTATCCGGCGGTGGCGTCGGCGACGACCCCGTCGACGCCGGCGCGGAGGATCCCCGAGATCTCCGTCAGGAGTACCAGGACGAACACGATCAGCGTGTACATCACCAGCGTCGCGCCGGTCCTGAAGCGCTTGGCCAGCGGGTACGCGACGGCGAGCCGCGCCGCCAGGCCGCCTTCCGTCGGGCGTTCGAGGAATCGTCGTACGGGACGCAGCAGCGTCCTCTGGTTGTCGCTGACGAGGACCACTGCGGAGAAGGCGGAGAGTGCGCCTTGGATGACGTAGACGGACATCGAGGGCGTGTCGAAGATCCTGGGGCGGACGACGGGTGCCAGGAGCGTCCACGCGAGGACGGCTCCTGCGACCGAAGTGGTCACGGTGTGACGGGGAAGAACCAGCAGGAGCGCCGGAGTGGCGAAGGCGAGCGCGAGCGCCGGCATGAGGTACGTCGCGTCGGGCTGGCTGCGCGCCACGGCGGGGACGGCCACGAGCGCGCACAGGAATGCCAGGGTGCTGGAGACCGCGAGCAGCCGGCGGCGCGGTCCCTGTCCGGGCGTGGCGGGGAGGTCGCGGATCGCGGCGATGATGTTGAACCTGCTGATGCGTACGCTGGTGGCCAGGATGGCGGCGAAGGCGATGAGCAGGCCCATGGCCAGACCGTTCAGGACGCTCGTGGGAGTGACGGCGAACGCGATGCGGATGCTGCTTCCGCCGACCGACCAGCCCTGGAAGATCTGCGCGGCCACCACGGCGACGCCCCAGCCGACGGCGACCCCGATGGCCACGCCTGGCAGCGCGGACAGCAACGCGTACGTCGCCCCTTCGAGCGTGAACGAACCGACCAGCCGCGAGCGCTTCATCCCCACGGCCCGCACCATGCCCATCTGGGACTTCCGCTCCTCGCCGAGCATCACGAAGATGTTCACCAGGAGCAGCGCGCCCGCGATGATGCTGAAACTGCCGATCATGAGGAACAGTGCGCCGAGGGAGTCCCCGGCCTGCTTCGCGTCGCGCAGGACCGTCTGCTTCGGTGTCTCGATCTCCGTCTGCCCGGCGAGCGGGCCCAGAGCCTGCCGGATGTCGGCTGTCACCTGGTCAGTCAGGGCTTCGCCGCTTTCGACGCCGCCTCGGTTGGAGACGAAGGTGACCGAGCGCGGTTCCGCACCGGCGGCCCGGGCGGCGGAGTCCAGGGTCCCCGGTGCCAGGAACACGTCGCGGTTCATCCGGCCGCCCAGGCCCACACCGGCCAGGCCCTCTTCCGGCACCACACGCTCGACCCGGTACGTACCCGGAACTCCGAACAGGTACAGCGTGACCGGATCCCCGGCCCCCACGTTCAGGGAACGGGCCAGCGGCTCGTTGACCACGACCTGTCCTGGCTCCGGATTCGGTCCGCCGAGACCGGAATCCCCACCTGGCGCGCCGAAGCGCGCCGCCTTGTCGAAGTCCATCTGCCAGGCCAGGACGCGTGGCTCGGCGACCGTGCGGTCGCCGGCACCGCTGACCGCCGATGCCTGGGTGGCCAGGGCGTTCAGCACTCCGTCGATGTCGGGATCGTCTGCCAGAGGGGCCATCCGTTCCACCACGGCACGCCCGGTCGGGCCGGGGGGTGCGACGACCCGCTCGTCCACGGGCCCCAGGGTCCGGTACGCCTCCTGCCGTACGGAGAAGTTCAGGGTGTCGCCGACGACGAGGGCCCCGATGACGATGGCAGTTCCGAGCATCGATCCGCCGATCACCAGCGCCGCCTCGGTGCGCCGGCGAGCGACCTGCCGGAAGGCCAGCCGCCGTGACACCGGCTGCCGGAGGGCGACCAGCACCAGGGCGGCGAGGGCGAGCGCCAAGGCGGCGAGCAGCGGGATGAGGAGATTCGGGTACATGGTCAGCCCAGAGGGGCGTCGGGGATCGGGGCTCGGGCCGTGACGGTCTGGCGGACGTCGTCGACCAGCTGCCCGTCATGCATGCGGATCAGCCGGGGCGCGCGGGCGCCGATGGCGCTGTCGTGGGTGACCAGGACGATCGTCTGGCCCTCGTCCTGGTTGAGCTCGCACAGCAGGTCCATGACCTGGTCGGCCATTGCACTGTCGAGGTTGCCCGTCGGTTCGTCCGCCCACACGATGGCCGGACGTCCGGCCAGGGCGCGGGCGATGGTCACCCGCTGCTGTTCACCCCCGGACATCTCGCTCGGCCGGTGCTCGACGCGGTGGCCGAGACCCACCCGGTCGAGCATGTCCAGCGCCCTGCGACGCGCTTCACGCGTCCGGGTGCCCACGAGCAGGAGGGGCAGTTCGACGTTCTCCACGGCGGAGAAGACGGGGATGAGGTTGAACGCCTGGAAGACGAACCCCATGGTGTGCGCCCGGTGCTCCGTGCGCGCCGCGTCCGACATCGCGAACAGGTCGTGACCGTCGACCTCCACCCGGCCGGCGTCGATGTCGTCGAGCCCGGACAGACAGTTCAGGAGCGTGGTCTTCCCGGAGCCTGACGGTCCCATGACCGCCACCATCTCCCCGTGGCGCACGATGAGGTCCAGGTCGAGCAGGGCCGTGACCTCCACGGAGCCCGTCCGGTAGATCTTCCGGACCCCGGTGGCGACGAGGAGTCCCTGGTCGGCGTTCATGTCTTCCATACCAACCTCCGGAGGGAACCGGCGGCTACGGCCACCCAGGCCCCGGAAACGGGCCGAACGGCCCAATCGCCGGTCATCGGAAGGCCGGGACGAGCGGTTCCCGCCGCCGCGGTCAGGCGTCCGCGGTCGCCCGGGCGCTTCGCCGGACAGCGGTGGCGGCCAGGGTTCCCGCGCCGGTCGCGGTGACGGCGAGGAGGACGAACCCCCACGTGTAGTCGTGTGCGATGCTGTCGACCGCTCCCATCACGAGGGGCGGGAAGAAGCCGCCGAGACCGCCCGCCGCCCCGACCACTCCCGTCACCGAGCCGACCCGCTCGGCCGGAACCAGACGTGCCACGAGCGCGAAGACCGCCCCGGACCCGGCGCCCAGGCCGGCGGCCATGCCGAAGAAGGCCGCCGTTCCCACGGGGACCAGTTCCGCCTCGAACGCCGCGATCAGGGCGGACACCGCAACGAGCCCGTACGAGACCGTCAGTACAGGTACGGGGTGGATACGGTCCGACAGCCAGCCCCCCACCGGCCGCATCGCCACGGCGAGGACGACGAATCCCGCGGTCCGCAGTGCCGCGTCGGAGCGCCCGAGCTCGTACGCCCTGGTGAGATAGGTCGGAAGGTAGACGCTGAACGCGACGAACCCTCCGAAGGAAACGGCGTACAGGAACGCCAGCTGCCAGGTGGCCGGTGTACGCATGGCCAGTGCTGTGCGCGATAACAGCGACCCCGACGCCGTCGCGCGCCCTGGCCTGTCGCGGATCAGGAACCAGGCCACCCCGGCGTACACGGCGAGGAAGGCGGCCACGAGATCGAAGGGGAAGGCACGTCCGACGGCGTCGGTGAGCTGGACGGTGGTGAACGCCGACAGGGCCGTTCCAGCGGTGCCGATGCCGAAGATCCCGAGGGCGAAGCCTCGGCGTGCGGGTGGGTACCAGGCGTTGACGAACGGCACTCCGACGGCGAAGGCCGTTCCCCCGATCCCGAGGAGGAAGCCGCCCGCGAGCACCTCGGCGAACGAGTCGGCCAGGTGACCCAGGTACAGCACGGGGAGGATCGTCAGGGCCGCGACGAGGGGAAAGACCCGGCGCGCACCCCAGCGGTCCGTCAGCGCTCCCGCCGGGATCCGGCCCAGCGCGCCGACCACCACGGGCACGGCGACCACCAGTGACTGCGCGAAGGAACTGAGGCCTAGGTCGTCCCGCAGCCGCGGGCCGAGCGGGCCCAGCAGCGCCCATGCCCAGAAACAGAGGGCGAACCCGACGGTGGCGAGGAACAGCATCTGCCACGGTCGCGGTGCGTCCACGACGGGCGGGATCCCCGAGTTCCGGACCATGGTGGCCTCCCGGCGGTGATCCGCGTCGGCGGGCGCGGGCTTGCTGTTCCCACCCTCCGGCCTTCGGGATCCCGGCTCCAGGGGCCGCTTGTTCCCTTCCGTGCCCGTCCGGCCCCCCGCCAGGGACCGGACGGCCCTGTGCCGGGCCTCCTGGGGCGGCACACGGTGGTGGCGGACGGACCGGATGCAGGGGCGTCCGGTTCCTGCCGGCCCGGCCGTCGGGAGTGTGAGTGGCGATGATGTTCTGGTACGGCGACGGCATGAACGGATGGGGCTGGTTCGCCATGACAGCCGGGATGGTGCTGTTCTGGGGCCTTCTCATCACCGTCGCGGTGATGCTCTTCCGTACCCTGGGCCGTCCCGCGGAACGGCCGTCTGGGTCTCGGCCTGCCACGTCGGCCGAGCAGATCCTGGGCGAGCGACTGGCGCGCGGTGAGATCGACGAGGACGAGTACCGCCGGCGCCTGACCGCCCTGCGCAGCGCGGAACCGTGAACCCCGCGACCGGTCGGGATGCGAGTGGGGACGTGGCCGGTCACGCTGGGATCATGGCGGGTCGGATACCCGGGGAGCCGGGCGGACGCATGGACGCGCTCCGTGAGCTGACCGCACGGCACGGAGGGCGCGGGGGGCTGCTGTCGGCCGGGCTTGAGCGCGCCAGGTCGGGTACCGCCGAAGGGCCCGAGGAATGGGCACCCCAAGCTGCGGAGGCAGCCCTACTCCCGGCCGCCGCAGGACTCGGCCCCGCCACCTTCTTCGCCGATCTCGCCGCCCCACGCGGAGAGCGGCACGTGCGGGTGTGCACCGCCACGGCGTGCTTCGCCGCGCGGGGCGGACGGCACCTGGCGGAGGTCGAATGGGCACTCGGAGTGGTGGCGGGCACGGTCGACGAGGGCGGTTCCACCTCGCTGCAGACTGTGCACTGCGTCGGCTTCTGCTACGCAGGCCCCGCCGCCCTCGACGGCACCCTGCCCCGCACCGGCCCGGACCTGGCCGACCAACTCGCCGGGCGGACGGATCCGCGGGCGCCGGGCATCCCCGCGGCCGACACCACCGGGGCGCCCGTCCTGCTCGCCGGGATCGTGGGAGGGCACTCCGCATGGGACGTGTGGCGCGAGGCGGTGGCCGGGCTGCGGCCCGAGGACGTACGGGAGGAGACCGCCCTCGCCGGACTGCGCGGGCGAGGCGGCGCCGGATTTCCGGTGGCCGACAAGTGGGCCGCAGTCGCGGGGAAGCCCGACACGGTCGTCGTCGCCAACGGGGACGAGGGTGACCCCGGCTCGTACGCCGACCGGCTGCTCATGGAGGAGGACCCCGAGCGCGTCCTCACGGGACTCGCCCTGGCCTGCTTTGCCTGCGGCGCCCGGCGCGGGACGGTCCTGGTCCGCTCCGAGTACCCGAAAGCCACGGCCCGGCTCCGGCACGAGGTGGAGCGCGCGATGGAGGCGGGGGACTTGGCCCCCTCGGTCGAGACAGCCGGCCCACGGCCGTTCGTCGAGATCGTCGAAGGAGCAGGCTCCTACGTCTCCGGCGAGGAGACCGCCCTCATCGCCCGCCTCGAAGGCGCTCGGGGTTGTGCCAGGCCGAGGCCCCCGTACCCCACGGACCACGGCCTGTGGGACGCGCCGACGGTGGTCAACAATGTGGAGACCCTGGCGGCCGCGCCCTGGATCGTCGCCCACGGCGGAGCGTCCTACGTCCGACGCGGCGTAACGGACGAGACCGGCACCAAACTCGTGTGCCTGTCGGAGCGCTTCGCCCGACCCGGTGCCTACGAGGTCGAACTCGGCACTCCTGTGGACGAGATCGTCACCCGGTTCGGCGGTGGCCTCAAGGATGGCCGCGAGCTCGTCGCCCTCCAGATCGGCGGGCCCCTGGGCGGCTTCCTCGCCGGGACCGCTCTCGACGTCCCGCTCACCACGGCAGCGCTCGCCGAGCACGGTGCCGCCCTCGGTCACGCCGGCATGGTCGCCTTCGATGCCGACACCGATCCCTACGAAATCTTGCGGCACGTATGGGAGTTCGCCGCCGACGAGAGCTGTGGAGCCTGCTCGCCCTGTCGGGTCGGCACCCGGCGAGGGCTCGCACTCGCGCAGGGCCTGCGCGGGCCGGGGGAGTCATACGAACCACTGGCACGGCTGATGGGCGAGGCCAGTCTCTGCGCGTTCGGCCGCCGCGTTCCCGCCGCCGTCCGCAGCCTGGCCCGCGCCTACGGGCCGGCCCTGGAAGGATGGGACCGATGACCCGGCTCCAGGTCGACGGCGTGCCGGTCGAACTGCCGGCCGGGTCCTCACTGCTCGACGCGGTACGTGCCACCGGGACCGAACTGCCCACGCTCTGCCACGACGACCGACTCCGGCCGGCAGGTTCCTGCCGGACCTGCCTGGTCCGCGCCGACGGGCGGACCGTCGCCGCATGCGTCACCCCCGCGACGTCAGGCCTCACCGTCGACACCGCCGACGAGGGCGTGCGCAACCTGCGCCGGGACGCGGTCGCCCTGATCGCCTCGGCACTCCCACCGCGCTCGCTCGCCGACAGCGCGCACAGTGAACTGGCCGACGCGTGCCGTACCTTGGGGATTCCCGCGGAAGCGGCGGCCGGTGACACCATGCGCGGGCGGGACGAGAGCCATCCGTACGTCCACCTCGACCGGGACCTGTGCATCGCCTGCGGGCGCTGCGTACGGATGTGCTCCGACGTCCAGGGAACCTTCGCGCTCACTCTCACCGGACGTGGTGCCGACACCGTCGTCGCCCCGGGCACTGGTGGTCCCTGGGCCGGCTCCGACTGCGTGTCCTGCGGCGGCTGTGTCGACACCTGCCCGACGGGGGCGATCGCCCACCCCGGACCCGGTGAGGGCCTCACCTCGCGACAGGCCTCCGCCGACCGCGTGCGCACCACCTGCGGCTACTGCGGAGTCGGCTGCACCCTCGACGTCGTCGTCCGTGAGGACCGTGTTGCCGCCGTGCTGCCCGCCCGGGACGGACCGGTCAACCGGGGGCACGCCTGCGTCAAAGGCCGCTTCGCGTACGGATACCTCAGCTCCGCCGAGCGTCTCACCGAGCCCCTGGTCCGGGAGAACGGCGAACTGCGACCGGCGACCTGGGACGAGGCGGTGACCCGGATCGCCGACGGGCTGCGCGCGGCCGTCCTCGACGGCGGTCCCGACGCGGTCGCCGCGATCTCCTCCGCCCGTGCCACCAACGAGGAGAACTACCTCGTCCAGAAGTTCCTGCGGACCGTCATCGGCACCAACAACGTCGACAACTGCTCCCGCCTCTGCCACGCTCCATCAGCCGCGGGACTCACCGCCTCCTTCGGACGCGCAGGAGGTACCGACCCCTTCGACGACGTCGAGACCGCCGACTGCCTCCTGGTCGTCGGCGCCAACCCCGTCGAAGCCCACCCCGTCGTCGGCGCCCGTCTCCTCCAACGGGCACTCGCAGGGGCCTCCCTGATCGTGGCCGACCCCCGTGCCGTGGGCCTCGCGCACCATTCCGACGTGCACCTGCGTCCGCGCCCCGGTACGAACGTCGCCCTCTTCCACGGCCTCGCCCACGTCCTCGTCGACGAAGGAATGACCGATTCGGGCTTCCTCCGCGATCGCGCCACCGGACTGGATGAACTCTCCGACCTGCTGGCCGGCTACCCGCCCGAGCGGGTAGCCGAGATCACCGGCGTCCCGGCCGACGACATCAGGAAGGCCGCCCGGCTCTACGGTCGCGCGGAGCGGCCCGCCGTCGTGTACGGGCTCGGCGTCACCGAGCACCTGCACGGCACCGACGGCGTACGCACCCTGGCGAACCTCCCCATCCTGCGCGGCGCCGTCGGCGGCACCGGCCGCGGCTTCGGCATCAGCCCCCTGCGCGGCCAGAACAACGTCCAGGGCGCCTCCGACATGGGCGCCCTGCCCGACCTGCTCCCCGGCTACGGCCGTGTCACCGACCCCGAGGCCCGCGCCCGTGCCGAAATGGTGTGGGGCCGACCAGTCCCCGATCGGCCGGGTATGCGCATCCCCGAGATGTTCGCGGCGGCTCGCGAGGGCCGGCTGCGGGCGCTGTGGATCATCGGCGAGGACGTGTGCGCGACCGATCCCGACAGCCGACGGGTCGCGGAGGCCCTCGACGCCTGCCCTCTCGTCGTCGTCAACGAGCTCTTCCTCGGTGCGACCGCCCACCACGCCGATGTCGTCCTGCCCGTGGCCTCCTGGCTGGAGAAGGACGGGACCTTCGTCAACTTCGACCGCCGCTTCCAGCGCGTACGACCAGCGGTGGCTCCGCCCGGAACGGCGCGCTCCGACTTCGACGTCGTGCACGCCGTCGCCGGTGCCCTCGGTGCCGACCTGGACTGCCCGACCCCCGCAGCGGCTCTCGCCGAGTGCGGACGTGTGACACCTCTCTTCGCGGGTCTCTCGTACGAGCGGCTCGACCGGGAGGGGGCGGTGCCCTGGCCCTGCCCCACGCCGGACCGGCCAGGCGAAGCCACTCTGTACGCGGAGGAGTTCGCCACCCGCGACGGGCGCGCACATCTGTCGGCGGCCCCCTATCTACCGCCCGGAGAAGAACCGGACCAGGACTATCCGCTGGTCCTCGTCACCGGGCGCCGATGGGCCCACTACAACTCCGGGAGCATGACCCGGCGCGGCGGCAACCTCCTTCTCGACGCGTCCGACCGCCTGGACCTGCACCCGGAGGACGCCGCCCGGTTCGGCGTGCGGGACGGCACCCCGGTCACCGTCGAGAGCCGACACGGACAGGCGCGACTGGTCGCCCGCGTCGGGACGGACCTCGCTCCCGGGCAGGTCTTCTGCGCGTTCCACTTCCCGGCCAGCGGCGTCAACTCCCTCACCTCGGAGCACGCCGACACCGTGACCTCGTGTCCGGAGTACAAGGTCACGGCGGTACGGCTGAGTCCGACGGCGCCCGAGAACTGACCGGCTGCGATCAGTCGTGGGGAACGAGGGCCACGGGCACCGGGCTGTGGTGCAGGACAGCGTGGGCCACGCTGCCGATGTGTGCGCCGAGCGTCGAATGGCGGGTACGCCGGCCCACCACCACGAGGGAGGCCTCCCGGGCGACCGCCACCAGTTCGAGTCCGGCCGATCCGACCGCCACGCGGGCGACCGCCTCGACGTCGGGATACTTCGCCTGCCAGGGTTCCAGCATGGCCTCCACGGAACGCTTGATCTCCGGCATCATGGAAAGCCTGTAGTCCGGGACCATCGCGGGCCCCATTCCCGCGTGCAGTGGCAGCTGCTGTACGTACACGACGAGGACCTGGGTGTGCCGTCGCGCGGCTTCCTCGAAGGCGAAGCCCAGCACGGAGTCCACGGGCTGCCGCACGTCGGCCCCGACCACGATCGGGCCCCGCGGAGTGCTTCCCGCGCTGACGGCCCGTACCAGTACGACGGGTCGCTCGACGGCACCGGCGACCGTCAGGCCGACCGAGCCGAGCAGGTACCCGGCCACGCTGCCCAGCGCCCGCGAGCCGAGAACGAGCAGATTGCTCTCCTCAGCCGCGGCGACCAGACCCGGAACGGGCCCCGAGGGCAGCACCTGGGAGGTCACCGACAGGCCGGGATGGCGCTCGCGCAGCTCACCGGCGGTGCGCGCCATCATCTCCCTGGCCCACGGCTCCTCGGACTCCCACTTCACGAGCGACAGAGCGGCCTCCGGTACTGGTTCCTTCGCGTGCACCAGATGTACGTCAGTCCCGCGCAGCACCGCCTCCTCGGCCGCCCACTCCGCGGCTGCCTTGGCCTGCTCCGTACCGTCCAGGCCGACCACGATGCTCCGTGTCATGATCGTCCACCTCCTCGTTCGGTGTCATCGACGTCGTACGTGAGACGGGTGCAGGAGACCGAGACCACGCCGTCCACCGTCGCGCACATGCGCTCGATCGCCGGTGCCATGCCCCGGAAGGGCAGCCTCCCGCCAAGCTCCACCCGCCCGTCGTGCACTTCGACGGAGAGGACAGTCGGTTCGAGACGCAGCGTGTCACCGAGCACGTCCTCGACGATCTCCCGGCGGATGTCGTCGTCCTCGCGGAGGAAGACGCCCAAGAGGTCGCGACGGCTCACAATGCCCAGCAAGCGGTCCTCGCCATCGACGACCACGAGCCGCTTGACCCTCTGCACCTCCATGAGCCGCGCCGCCTCCGCCACGGTCCACTCCGGACGGGCACACACCGCGGGGGCGGACATGAGCTCCTCGGCCCGTGTTCCCTCGGCCTTCGCCCGTTCCCACGCCTCCAGGCCCGGAACGGCCGGCAATCCACTCGGTGCGGCGGCCTGGTCGGCGGTCTTGCGCAGCAGATCGCCCTCCGACACCACCCCGACGACCCGGCCGTCCCCGTCCACCACGGGCACAGCGGTCACTTGGTGCTGCGCGAGTGTGCGGGCGACCTCCTTGAACGGGGCGTCGCCGCGGACACTCACCACCTCACGGGTCATCAGCTGGTCGATCCTGCGGTGACGCATCACCCTCTCCTTCCTTGTGCGGACGCACTGGCCTCGCCCACCAGGCGAGCGGCGCAGCCGTCCCACGTGTCGAGGGCCGGATAGTCGTCCTCGCTGAGTTCCGCCCCGCTGAGTTCGGCGAGTGCCTCGACGAACTCGAGGAAGTCCAGCGAATCCATCTCGAACGTGTCCCGCAGGGACACGCCGGGATCGAGCCCCGTGAAGTCGGCGTCGGGGACGACGCGCTGCACGGCTTGCCGGACGAATGCCTTTGCCTGGTCGTGGTTCACAGATCCTCCGGTCGTTGCAGGAGCCGGTCCATGGCGGTCAGGAGACGCGCGCCGGTGGCGCCGTCGGCGGCACGGTGGTCGGCGGACAACGTCGCCGTCACCATGGGACGTACTCCCAGCAGGCCCTTCACGGCCACCGGCCGCTCGACGATCCGGCCGAGGCCGACGAGCGCGACCTGCGGCGGGTAGACGACCCCGAACACGACCTCGACGCCCTGGTCGCCGAGGTTCGTGACCGTGAGGCTGGGGTCGGCGGTCTCGGACGCGCGGAGCCGGCCGCCCCGTGCCCGCGCCACCAGGTCCTTGAGTGCGGCCATCACCTCGACCACGGAGAGCGTGTCGGCGTGGGCGAGGGACGGGGCGGCAAGGCCACCGCCTCGCAGGGAGACGGCGATGCCCAGCCGTACCTCTTCCGCCGGGACGAAGCCGTCGTCGACCCAGTGCCCGTTGAGCTCGGGCACCTTGCGCGCCGCCAGCGCGACGGCCTTGAACAGGAGTGCGGCGGGCACCAGACGGGCGGACAATGGCAGTTCGCGGTTGCGGGCGTGCATCCACTCCAGGGCCGCTGCCATGTCCACGGTCGTGGAGAGGTAGAAGTGCGGGATCTCCCGCTTGGATCGGCTCATGAGCCGGGCGGTCGCCGCCCGTGCCATATCCGGGACGGCCGGCCGCGGTGCGCCCTCGGCGGCCGGGGCGGAACGGACGTCCTCCGCACGGACGGTGCCGCCCCGACCCGTGCCGGTCACCTCGGCGAGGTCGACGCCGAGCTCCGTGGCCAGCCGCCGCGCGAGCGGTGAGGACTTCACGCGCGGAGGAACGGGACGCTCCCCGGTCGAGTCGTCGCTGCGCACCGGCTTCGTCGACCGTGTCGTCGGTGCGGGCTTTGCCTCGGCCCCGGACCCGCTCCGCTTCCGTCGCGCCGGTTCCGTCCCCGGCTGCCGCCTGATCCCGGTGTGAAGGGGCTGTGAGGAGCCGGCGCTCTTGGCGTGCTCCGGTGCTCGTTCAGGTTCCGGTTCCGAGTGCTCCACGTCCGCGCGTGTGATCCTGCCTCCCGGGCCCGAACCATGGACGGCGGCGAGGTCGACGTGCCGGTCCTGGGCGAGTCGGCGGACGAGGGGTGTCGACGGGGGCCGGTCCGTGGTGGGCCGGCTCTCGGCGGACGTGCCGATACGAGCCAGCGGGGTGCCCACCGGCACGGTGGTGCCCTCGTCGACGAGGAGGGCGTCGACCGTACCGCTGTGGAAGCACTCCACCTCGATCGCGGACTTCGCTGTCTCGACCACCGCGACGACGTCGCCCCGCGCCACCTGGTCGCCGGGGTGCACCAGCCACTGGGAGAGCGTGCCCTCGTCCATGTCGGCGCCGAGTGACGGCATCGTGAACTCGGCCATCTCAGCTCACCACCCGACGCGCCGCCGCCACGATTCCGGCCGGCTGGGGGAGTGCCGCCTCCTCCAGCCGACGGGCGTACGGGACGGGGACCTCCGCGCTGCACACCCGCTC